>CAZMGX010000370.1:0-5222 GCA_964565915.1 uncultured Gemmatimonas sp. | reverse complement strand
CATCGATGAAGGTGTCGAGTGAATCGTATCCCAGCGCGGCGAGCATCTCGCGCTGCTCCGTGACACTGGGACCGATATGGCGCGGAATGAACGAATCATCCGCGAGGGATGCCGACGGGGCGATGCGCGTTGCCATGACCTTCCTCGAGAAACGAGCCGGAGCTCGGGACACGCTGCGGGAGAAGAGAGTAAACTTAACCGCCATGAACGGCGCCATGAGCACCGAATCGTGGGACGCGGTGATGCCGTCGGCCTGGCAGACCTTCCGGTCGGCGGCGGCCGCCGGCGCGCGCAACATGGCCGTCGATGCGGCGCTCCTGGAGGCGGCACGCGAGCGCGCGTTCGGCGTCTGGAGAACGTACGCGTGGGAGCGGCCGACGGTGTCCTTCGGCCGCAACGAAGCAGTCCGGACTCGCTTCGACACCGCGTCGCTTGCGCGGGCCGGAATGGACGCGGTTCGGCGACCGACAGGCGGGCGCGCCTTGTTGCACGCGGCCGAGGTCACGTACAGTGTGGCCCTGCCAGTGTCTGCCGCCGTCCCCTGGCAAATGGTGTATGCGGCCATCAACGGCGTGCTGCTCGACGCGCTGCGGGCGCTGGGTGCCGCTGCGTCCCTGGCGGGCGTGCCGAACGGCGCGTCCTTGCGCCCTGACGGACCGGCCTGCTTTGCGCAGCCGGCGGCCGGCGAGATCGTCGTGCGGGGTGCCAAACTCGTGGGTAGCGCGGTGTGGCGCGACCGTGGCGCGTACCTGCAGCACGGCAGCATCCTGCTGGAGGATCATCAGGGTCGACTGCGTGACGCGATGCGCTCGGATGTCGGCACGCCCGCCCTTTCGCCGACCGCGACCCTCGCCGGCGTGCTGTCATCGCCGCCTTCGTGGACGGCCGTCGCCGACGCACTGGAGCTCGCGTTACGGAGTGCCGTGGCCGCCCGTCACGGGAGTGTCCTCTCCGCCGACGCGCCGCCGCTCGATGAATCCGAAGTGGCCCGTCACGAAGTGCGATTTTCCGACCCCGCTTGGCTCTGGCGCCGATAGCGTCTGGTCGGCATCCTACCGCACAGTGACTCTCGATCTCAAGGACCCGTCTTCGATGCCCACGATTGCCCGACACCCCGCCCCCGAGCCCCGTCGTCAGCGTCCCGGAGCCGGCCCGCTGCGACGCCTGGGCGCGCTCGCCGCATTTGGGGCGACGCTGATCGGCCTGTTCGCCTGCAAAGACAAGGCACCGGCACCAGCAGCCGGAACGTCCGGCGGGACCATGGTCATCGTCACACCCGCCGAGCCGCGCACACTGTTTCCGCCGCGGGCGAGCGGGACCCAGGATCTGGCGGTCGTGGCGTCGATCTTCGATCGGCTGGCCGAGATCGGTCCCGATTTGTCCACGATTGGCGACGCGGGGTTCGCGCCGCGTCTGGCCAGCAGCTGGGAGTGGGCCCCCGATTCGCTCTCCATCGCGTTTCGCCTCGACCCGAAAGCCCGATGGCATGACGGCGCACCGGTTCGTGCGGAAGACGTCCGCTTCACGTTCCACGTGTACACATCCGAGGCGGTCGCCAGTGAGGCCCGCTCCTTGCTGGGCAACATCGACTCGGTCTCCGTGCGGGACTCGTCGACCGCTGTCATGTGGTTCAAGCGTCGCACCCCGCAGCAGTTCATGGACGCGACGTACAGCATGTACATCCTGCCCTCGCACCTCCTGGCCGCTGTACCGGATACTGCGCTCGTCAACGCGCCCTTCGGTCGGTCGCCGGTCGGCACCGGTCGGTTCCACTTCGTCAAGTGGGAAGCCGGGTCGCGGCTCGAGATCGCCTCGGACACCGCGAACTATCGCACGCGCGCGGCGCTCGACCGTGTCATTTGGACCTTCGTCACCGACCTCGGCGCGGCGACGATCAAGCTCTTCAACGGCGAGGCGGACTTCATCGAGCGCATTCGCCTTGAGAACGTGCCGCAGTTGGCCAACACCCCGACGCTCCGGCTGGAACGGAACCTCCCCCTCGTGTACGGATTCGTGGGCTTCAACCTGCGAGCCCGTCGGACGCCACCGGGACCCAGCGGGCCGCCGCATCCGGTCTTCGGCGACATTCGCGTGCGCCGCGCCCTCGCGATGGCCGTCGATCGGCAGCGCATGGTGCGATCGGTGCTCGACAGCCTTGGCATGGTGTCGCTTGCCCCGGCGCCACGCGCCCTGATTCCGGACACGACGGGACTGCGACAAATCCCCTACGATCTCGCCGCGGCACGCGCGCTGCTGGACAGTGCCGGCTGGACCGACACGAACGGCGACGGGATTCGCGAACACGACGGGCAAACCCTGTCGTTCGAGGTGCTGTTTCCTTCGATCAGCCCGACCCGCACGAACTTCGCCCAGTTGCTGCAGGCGGCATTCAAGGAAGTCGGCGCGTCGATGACGCTGCTGGCGATGGATCCGGCCGCGATGGAACCGCGCCTCAAGGCGCGCGATTTCGACGTCTGGATGGGCGGATACGGCGCGAACCCCGGCTTGCAGGGAACGCGGCAAACCTGGATGTCCGGCGGCGACTTGAATTATCAAGGCTATGTCAGCCCCGCGTTCGACGCCCTCGTCGACAGTGCCCTGACCGGATTCAACGCCTCTCGCACGCCGGAGCTCTGGCGCCGTGCGTTTCAGGTGGCCATCGACGATGTCCCGTCGATCTGGTTGTACGAAGAGCGCGCGCCCGTTGTGGCGCACACACGGATTCGCATTCCCTGCCTGCGCCCCGATGGCTGGTACGCCACGCTCGCTGACTGGTCGATTGATCCGACCCAGCGGATTGCGCGTGACGGAGGCGGGCGCTGACTTCGTCGCTGGCCGCCGACCAGCGCCCGCTGCTGACGCGGCTGGCCAGTCGTGCGCTGCAGACGGTCCTCGTCGTCTTCGCGGCGGCCAGCTTCGCCTTCCTGCTCCTGCACATCGCCCCCGGCGATCCCTTCTCGGCGATCGCCGAAGCGAATCACGTTCCCGACGCGGTAAAGAAGGCATGGCTTAAAGGGGAGGGCTACGATCAACCCATCGGTGTCCAGTACGTGCGCTGGATCGGCGATGTCGCCCGCCTGCGAATGGGACACTCCTCGTCGCACCAGCGGCCGGTCATCGACGTGATCGCGGATCGACTGCCCAACACGCTGCTGCTGATGACGCTGGCGCTGGCAGCGAGCCTGGTGTTCGGGTCCTTGCTGGGGGCGTGGCAAGGCGCGCGTGCCGGTGCGAGGGGTGATCGCGCCGTGTCGTTCGTGTCGCTGCTGCTGTATTCGGTGCCCGAGTTCTGGTTCGCCCTGATGCTGCTGTTCGTGTTCGCTCATCTCCTGCATCTGCTGCCGGCCACTGGCATGTTCGATGCCGCGATGTACGACAGCATGACCCCGCTCGAGCAGGTGCGCGATCGCCTGCGGCACCTCGTGCTGCCGTGGACCGCGCTCACCGTGATGGGCACCGCCGTGTTTGCGCGGTATCAGCGCGCCGCCATGCGGGAGAGTATCGGTGAGCCGTTCATGCGGACGGCGCGCGCGAAGGGGTTGTCGGAATCCGCCGTGCAACGCCAGGCGTGGCGCGTCGCGATTCCGCCGGTGATCACGGTCGCCGGGCTGTTCTTCCCCGCACTGCTGACCGGCGCGGTGTTCGTCGAGCGCGTGTTCGGCTGGCCGGGGATGGGGACGGCGTTGCTCGACGCCATCAACGATCGTGACTACAAGCTCGTGAGCGCGTGCGTCATCAT
Organism: uncultured Gemmatimonas sp.; assembly: GCA_964565915.1. GTDB lineage: Bacteria > Gemmatimonadota > Gemmatimonadetes > Gemmatimonadales > Gemmatimonadaceae > Gemmatimonas. The sequence goes on along the minus strand of CAZMGX010000370.1, from coordinate 1,483 downwards.
CGGCAGCGCGACGACCGCGATCGGCACACTGTTGGCCGACGTGGTGCGGGCGGTGATCGATCCACGCCTTCGGCATGGATAGCCGAGCACCATGACGAACCACGCGGGTGGGCCCGTCGAGCCTCAGTCACTCCCAACCGCATGGTCCTCGGCCGGGCCTCCGTCGCACGTGCTGCACGCCTCGGCAGACACCGGTGCCCGCTCCATCCGATCGCAACGGCGCTGGCGTGTCCCGCTCGCGTTTGTTGGCGTACTCGTGCTCGTCGCGCTGGCGGCGCCGATCCTGGCACCCTACGGCACGGAGTTGCCGCCGGATTACGACGTCATGAAATATCGCCCACCCTCGGGTGCTCATCCTTTCGGGACGGACAGCAACGGCCGGGATGTGCTGAGCCGCGTGCTGTACGGGTCACGGATCTCGCTGTCGCTCGCGTTTGCCGCAGTCTCGCTCTCGATGCTGTTGGGCACGTGTTACGGCGCCATCGCGGGCCTCTGGGGCGGCGCGATCGATCGCTGGCTCATGCGGCTGCTCGACGTCGCGCTCTCGATCCCGCGCCTGCTGCTGCTGCTCGCGGTCACCGCGTTCTGGGACAGCCTGTCCCTGACAGCGCTCATCGTGCTGCTGGGAACGACCGGGTGGTTCGACGTGGCGCGCCTCGTGCGCGGCGAGGTGCAGTCGCTGGCGCAGCGCGACTTCATGCTCGCGGCACGTGCGACCGGCGTGCGTCGCCGACGCCTGCTGGTGCGGCACCTGCTGCCGCATCTGATCCCGCTGCTCGTCGTGAACGCGACCCTCAACGTCGCCAGCACCATCGCCCTCGAGTCGGGACTGAGTTATCTGAGCCTCGGGGTACAGCCGCCGATGCCCAGCTGGGGCAACATCATGGCCGATGGATCTGGGCTCATGGCGACCCAGTGGTGGCTGACCCTGTTCCCCGGAATGGCCACCGTGATCGCGGTATTCGCCTGCCACGCACTGGGCGACGCCTTGCGCGATGTCTTCGCAATGGATCAGGTTCCCGCGTGACCGTTCCCCACCCCGTTTCTGCCACCACCCCGCGGCCGTCTGGCACCCCAGGGCCACAGGTCGGCGACCATGGCGAGCCCCTGCTGGCCGTGCAAGCGCTCCGCGTCACGTTCACCACCGAGCGGGGCGTGGCGCGCGCCGTCGACGGTGTGACCTTCACGGTGGCGGCCGGGGAGACGGTGTGCATCGTCGGGGAATCGGGTTGCGGCAAGTCGATGACCGCGCTGTCACTGCTACGCCTCGTGCCGCCATCGGGTCGCATCGAACCGGGCAGCGTGATCCGCTTCGAGGGAAACGACATGCTGACGCTGCCGCACGATGCGTTGCGCGCCGTGCGTGGGCGTCGCATGAGCATGATCTTTCAGGAGCCGATGACGGCCCTGAATCCGGTGCTCACGGTCGGCGACCAGATCGCCGAAGTGGTCCGCGTGCACACGAAGGCCTCGCGGCACGAAG
>CAZMGX010000369.1:3072-5239 GCA_964565915.1 uncultured Gemmatimonas sp. | reverse complement strand
AGTGCCCGCCACCATGCACCAGGATGCTCGAGACCGCTGCCAACGTCAGCACGTTGTTGACCACCGTGGGCTGGCCGAACAGCCCCGACAACGCCGGAAGCGGCGGTTTCGCGCGTACCACACCGCGCTTCCCTTCCAGACTTTCCAGCAACGCCGTTTCTTCGCCGCAGATGTACGCACCACCGCCGACCCGCAGGGTGATGTCGAAGCCGTGCGGTGAATCCATCACCAGCGGCCCCAGGTACCCGGCCTCGCGCGCCAGCTCCAGCGCACGCGTCATGATGTCGATCGTGTGCGGATACTCCGAGCGCAGGTAGATGAACCCACGTGTGGCGCCGACCGCGAGCCCGGCAATCGTCATACCTTCGATCAGCTGAAACGGATCGGCGTCCATGAGCAGCCGGTCGGCGAACGTGCCGGAGTCCCCTTCATCCGCGTTGCACACGATGTACTTCGTCGCCGAATCGGCGTCCCGCACGGTCTGCCACTTCACACCCGCAGGAAACGCCGCCCCGCCGCGTCCACGCAACCCTGATGCCTTCACCTCGTCGATGATGGCCTGCGGCGTCATGCCGAGGGCGCGCTCGAGGCCAACCCATCCGCCGTGCATGCGATAGTCGGTCAGCGAGAGCGGGTCGATCACCCCGGCGCGCGCGAAGGTGAACCGCTGCTGCGCCTTGAGCCACGGGACCTGCTCCACGAGGCCAACCGACCGCGGATGCGCCGCGTCCGGGATCTTCCCGTCGACGAACAACTCGCCCACCGTGTCCGCCGAGACATTCGCAAAGCCCACGCGGCCGTCATCGCCGTCGACTTCGACCAGCGGTTCCATCCAGTAGGCACCGCGCGAACCGTTGCGGACCACGTCGAATCCGAGCGACGCGATCGCGTCCGCCACGGCGTCTGCCCCAACCGATCGCGCCGAGGTGTCGTTGGGTACGTAGACTCGTGCTGTTCGAGCACTCGCGGTTGACGCTGACGTCCGCTGGCGAGGTACATCTTCGCGCACGCCGGCCTCCGGCGCGCGGCGCGGCGCCTTCGCCTCGGCAATCAAGGCATCAAGTCGCTCCGCGCTCACCCCGCCGTACAGGCGGTCATCAATGCGCACCGTCGGACCCAGCGCACAATTGCCGAAGCAGTACGCCGCCTCGAGGTGCACGCGGCCATCGACGGTCGTCTCTCCCATCGAGACACCCAGCGAGGATTCCGCGTGGCGCGCCAAGTCCCGACATCCCACCGACTGGCACGCCTCCGCCATACACAGCTGCACGACGACATCGCCGACCGGCTGCTCGCGAAAATCCTTGTAGAACGTGACGACGCCAAACACCTCGGCGCGCGACAGGTTGAAGACATGGGCAACGTATCTGATGGCCCCGGGTGATACGTACCCGAATCTCCGCTGCACCTGCTGCAACACCGGCAGCAGATGCTCCGCGTCCGTCGGCGAGCTCGCCAGCAGCTCGCGCAACGCCTCCAGTTCGTCGTCGACGTCGGTCTGCATGCGCGCGCCCTCGCGCTACCGGTATCGCTCCATGAGCTTGTCCAGCGCCGCCTTGCCCGGACACAGCTTCTCGAACGGCACGTCGACCAGCGGGGTGGGTACGGTGCGCATCATGTCATGCATGTCGCGACCACTCTCGTCGACGAACAGCAGGCCCGTCGCAATCTCGTGGCGTGCCTGGCACTCACGCACGTGGGCGTACGCCGATTCACGGTTGGTCGGATCGTAATCGGGCGACGTCGCCCGCAACCGCACGGTCGCGCCATCGTGCATGACCACCGTGCGCACCGCCGCATCCGTCTCCGGTACCGTGATCTCGCGTTGCAGCGGCACGAAGTCCGCATGCACCGCTTCGACTTCATGCTCGCGCGTGAACGCGTAGCTCTTGGTCGACCCTTCGTGATCGTTGAAGGACACGCATGGCGAAATCACGTCGACCAATGCCAGCCCCTTATGCGCAATGCCGGCCTTGAGGATCGGCACCAACTGCTTCTTGTCGCCCGAGAACGACCGCGCCACGAAGGTGGCGCCGAGGGTCAGCGCGAGCAGCACCGGGTCGATTGGCGCCTGTTCGTTGGCTTCACCCTTCTTGGACGTCGAGCCGATGTCCGCCGACGCTGAGAACTGACCCTTTGTCAGGCCGTACACGCCGTTGTTCTCGAT
>CAZMGX010000369.1:2455-3062 GCA_964565915.1 uncultured Gemmatimonas sp. | reverse complement strand
ACGTACAGCATGTTCACGTTGCGGCGAATCGCGTGCGACAGCTGACCAAGCCCGATGGACAGGCTGTCACCATCACCGGAGATACCGATGTACGTGAGGTCACGGTTGGCTGCGGACGCGCCCGACGTGACCGAGGGCATGCGCCCGTGCACGGAGTTGAAACCGTGCGACTGCTTCATGAAGTACGCCGTCGTCTTCGATGAGCAGCCGATGCCGCTCATCTTGCCGACGCGGTGCGGCTCGAGCTCGAGCTCCCACGCCGACTGCACCAAGGCAGCGGTCACGGAGTCATGGCCACAGCCCGCACACAAGGTCGACATCGCGCCTTCGTAGTCACGGAGCGTGAGCCCGCGCCCGTTGGTACGCGAACTGGGGTGTCGAACGGGAGGTTTGGCAATCGAGGTCATGCGGGCACTCCGGCCTGATGAGCAGTCACGGCATCGATCACCACCTTTGCGGTGAGCGGCATGCCGCCGTAGTCGAGAATCGAGGTCAGCGTATCGGGCGCAACGCCCAGTTCGATCGTCAGCAGCGACTTGAGTTGCGCATCGCGGTTCTGCTCGATCACGAACGTGCGATCGTGCTTGCCAAGGAACTCCTTCACTTC
>CAZMGX010000369.1:0-2445 GCA_964565915.1 uncultured Gemmatimonas sp. | reverse complement strand
AGCCGCGCACGCGCATCACGTCGACCGGGATGCCCTGCGCCTGCAGCTTGTCGGCCGCCTCGCGCACGGCGGCGTCGCAGCCGCCGATCATCACCAGCCCGATCTCCGCGCCCTCCTGCAGGTGGAACGCCGGCTTCGGCATCACGGTGGCCGCATACGCGAACTTGCGCGCCAGACGGTCCACGACCTCCTGGTAGGCGTCGGAGTCTTCGGTGTACGCGGCGTGTTTGTCGTGTCCCGACCCACGCACGAAGTAGGCGCCCTTGCCACCGATTCCCGGCAACGTGCGGGCCGCAATGCCGTCGCCATCCACGTCGAGATAGCGCGAGAACTTCTGCACCTTCTCGAGGGCGGCAGCGTCCAGCACCTTCCCGCGATTGGGGCGGTAATTGTCATCCCACTCGAAGCGCTTCACCATCCAGTCGTTCATGCCGATGTCGAGGTCCGACGCCACGAATACCGGAGTCTGGAACTGCTCAGCCAGATCGAACGACAGCACCGACATCTCGAACGCTTCGCGCGGGTTGGCCGGGAAGAGAATGAGGTGCTTGGTGTCGCCGTGCGACGCATAGGCCAGCGACATCAGGTCGGCCTGCTGCGTGCGCGTCGGCATACCGGTCGCCGGTCCACAGCGCTGCACGTCGAAGAAGACCGCCGGGATATCGGTGTAGTAGGCGAGCCCGATGAACTCCTGCATCAGCGAGATGCCGGGGCCTGACGTGTTGGTGAAGGCGCGTGCTCCCGCCCAGCCTGCGCCGATGACGATACCGGCCGCAGCAATCTCGTCTTCCGCCTGCAGGATCGCGTAGTTGTGCAGGCCCGTCTCTTTGTCGACGCGGAACTTCTCGCAAAACATCTTGAAGCCTTCCATCAACGCCGTTGCCGGTGTGATGGGATACCACGCACCTACCGTGGCCCCGGCATACACCGCGCCGAGCGCACAGGCCGTGTTGCCGTCCATCAGGATCGAGTCGCTGGTGGCATCCATGCGCTCGAGGTGGAACGGCAACGGGCAGGTGAAGTGCTGCTGCGCATAGTCGAAGCCCAGCTTGATCGCCTTGTGATTCGATTCCAGCAGCTTGGGCTTCTTGCCGTACTTCTCCGTGAGCATCGTCCCGACGATGTCCATGTCGATGCCCAGCAGCGCTGCCAGCGAACCCGCATACGCGATGTTGCGCAGCAGCGTGCGATCGCGATCACCCTGAAACGCCTCGACGCACATCTGCCCGAACGGAATGCCGAGGATGGAGATGCCTTCGCGCACGAGGTCGGGGTCCAGCGGCCACGTCGAGTCGTACAGCAGGTAGCCACCCGGGCGCACCGTCGCCACATCCTTCGCGTACGTCGCCGGGTTGAGCGCCACCACCAGATCCACTTCGGAGGGACGCGCGGTGTAGCCATCCTTGCTGACGCGGATCTCGTACCACGTGGGCAGGCCCTGGATGTTCGACGGGAAGACGTTCTTGCCCGTGACCGGAATGCCCATCCGGAAGATGGCCTGCATGATGAGGCCGTTCGCGCTGGCCGAGCCCGTGCCGTTGGCCGTCGCGATCTTGAACGCGAAATCGTTGACGCGATCCATCACTCGGGAATCCCTTCGCTCCTGCCGTTACCGCGCGGCGGCAGCTGGCGTCTCGACCTTGCTGGCGTGCGGCCACGACAGCACGAACTTGCGCATGTCCCACGCATAGGTCGGGCAGCGCTCGGCGCACAGCCCGCAGTGGAGGCACACGTTCTCGTCTTTCACCATCACGCGGCCCGTCTGCTTGAGCGGGTCGGAGACGAAGAGCGCCTGGTCCAGGTTCTGCGCCGGCGCCATGAGCCGCGTGCGCAGATCGGCCTCATCGCCCGGATTGGCGATCGTGAGGCAGTCGACCGGACAGATGTCGATGCAGGCGTCGCACTCGATGCAGAGGTTGTCGGTGAAGTGCGTCTGGACGTCGCAGTTGAGGCAGCGCTGCACTTCGGCGCGCGTCTGCTCTTCCGTGAAGCCCTCCTCGACCTCGATGCTCATGCCGTCGAAGCGCTTCGGCATCTCGACGTGCTTCATCTTCTGCCGCGGCGCGCCGCTGTAGTTGTTGCTGTAGGCCCACTCGTGCAGGCCCATCTTGGTGCTCGCGAGCGTCATGCCGTCGGGCGGACGCTCGGCCACGTCCAGCCCCTGGCAGTACTGGTGCACGGAGATGGCGGCCTGATGGCCGTGCTCCACGGCCCAGATGATATTGGCCGGGCCGAACGCCGCGTCGCCACCGAAGAAGACACCGGGACGCGTGGACATGAAGGTCTTCTTGTCCACGACCGGCATGTCCCACTTCTTGTCGAACTCGAGCCCGATGGTGCGCTCGATCCAGGGGAAGGCGTTGTCCTGGCCGATGGCGAGGATCACGGTGTCGCACGGCAGGATCTCGCGGCCGGCGTTCTCCTGCACCAGCTTGCCGTTCACCT
>CAZMGX010000368.1:0-5239 GCA_964565915.1 uncultured Gemmatimonas sp. | reverse complement strand
TTCTTCAGGCAGTAACGCGGCCCCATTTCTCGCGTCCATTCCGGGAGTCCCATTCCCCGCCAGCGCATCCTCGGCCAGAAGCTTCGTGAGTACTCGATCATCACGTGGTTCTTCGAGCGCTTGTTCTGGCTGTTGCATCAGCTATCACCCAGTCGGCTTGTCCGCCGAAGCCGTGGCGCGCATGTCAGTTCACAGGCGTTCCACGACGACCCGCATGGTTCGACGGTGCGGCGATCGCGGCGCGTCGAAGGCTACATCATCGCGTGGTTCCTCATCGAACTGACACTGCTCGGCAGTTCGGCGCTGAACGCCGGGTGGCCGCTGTGGATTCCGCGAGTGCTCGCGACCGTCCGCATCCTGGACATCTTTCAGTCTGCCGTGAACATGAGCGTGTTCGACCAGCTACGTACCGACGAACATCTGGTCATTTCGTCGGCGGTGCGGACCTTGGTGTTGAGTTTCCTCAACTATGTCGAACTCGGGGTCTGCTTCGGATTGCTGTATACGTCCCTGACCGGATCACTGGTCGGCTCGGCCGGATGGATGGATGATCTGTACTTCAGCGCCGTCACGCAGTTGACCATTGGCTACGGCGACATCCGACCCGTTGGTTGGGCGCGGTTCGTCAGCGTGATTCAGGGGTTGATCTCGGTGGCGTTCACGGTGCTCATGCTGGGTCGCATTGTCGGCGTACTGCCGCGGATCGTGACTGTCATGAAGCACACGCGCGACGAGTAATCGGAAGGGACACGCGTCAGCGGGCGGCGGGCCCAGCGGCCGCGACGTGCCTGGCCCCGACGTGAAACGACCCGCCGCAACGTCGTTGCGGCGGGTCGTGCTCTCTGGAGCCGAGCGGAACTACTTGTGCGCGGGCCCCATGATGTTGCGCGTGAACAGCGCAATGACGATCGCGATGACCGCGATGTGCCCGATCGGCCCGATCGCGAAGATCACCTTGAAGACCAACGAGATCAGCATCAGCGGCAGCTTGATCAGCGGCAGCAGCCAGTCGGCGTTGGCGGGATAGTCGAAAAACGGCATGGTCGGGCCTCTGCAGAATGTCGGGTCGATAGGAACGCAGCCGAAGAGTAGTCGGCCCGCCTCAGCCCCGGAAGCGCTGGAGGTACTGGAGGTCATCTTCGTCGGTCCGGACCGTGTAAATCGCGCCGGCGCTCCCGAACCCGACCAACCGGGTGTTCTTGGGCAACAGTACCTGGCCCGTCAGCTTGCCTGCCGGAGAGAACACGTCGTACCGCGGGATCTGATCACTGGCCGGGCGTGACCGCGCCACCCAGATATCACCGTTCGGCGCCGCCATGATCTGGCCCGCGAACGGCGGTTTGGTCGCCGGCCACTCTTTTGGTTCTTCGGCCGGTGGCAGTGTGCTGGCGTTCGTTTGAACTCGCCCATTGTCATTGGTGCGCATGATGGCCAACGGCGCGTTGGTGATCTGCGACTGGCGATACTCCGCCTTCTCCGCCTCACCGACCTTCACCGGCGTGAATGGAACCGCTGGGCCGCGGGACAGCTGCTTGCTGGGCGCGATCACATCGAGATGATAGTCCTTTACCCGGGCGACCACGACGGTGCCGTTCGGCAACGCGGTCCACACATCCCGCGCCGGAAAGGGCGCCCCCGCGCCCACCCGCACCGAGACGTTCTGGTTGCCCCCTGAGGATCGGGACTGTACCGACGCGCTGTTTTTCGGCAGCGTCACGAATGTCAGGGTGTCGTACTTGTACGTCTTGCGATCGTACCGCATGACCGGTGCGGAGTCGGCACTGACGGGTCCGTTGGGGCCGAACGAAATCGGCGACCCTTCGAAATACAGGTAGCCCCTGGCGTCGGTGGCGCGGGGGACGTTGAGCCCGGCCATCACGCGCATCCCGCCTGGCGGCCCGCCAGAGGGCGCGGCCGGCACCGGCGGGGCACCGTCTTCCAAACGGAACGTCGCGCCGGGCTTTCCGTCGGGTCCGATGCGCAGAAACCGCGAATTGAGGGGATCGAAGACGAGAGTGGTATCCGCCGGCAGCGTCACCAGGGCCGTCGGCAATCCGTACTCACCAGGACCGGATCCCTCCCGCCCGATCTTCGTGGCTTTTTGCGCTTTGAGGTCGAGCACCTGCACGGTCTTGTCTTTCGAATCGGCCACGATGACGCGGCCGTCTCGCAGCTCACGAACCCCGACGAGCCGAGAGAACGGCTCGGCAAACTCGACCTCGGGCTTGGCGAGTGTCTTCGTGGCGACCTGGGCCTCGAGGAGGCCGGGCACCATGGCCAGCAGCGCTGGCGCGCCGCGTTGAGCGAACTGTCGGAAAGTGATCATGTGAGGAAACATGGGCAGGAGGGGACCGCAGGGGCCACCCGCTTGGTCACCGGGCCACCTGCCAATGGTTGCCGCGGGGGTGCCTCGGCAGCGAACTACGAACTGCCTGACGCGAATGGTCCCGCGGCAGGCCGCAGGGCGTCCTTACGCGAATCGTCCCGTGCGATCCGATAGCACGTCGTCGGAACGGCACCTTCGCTATTGTTGTTGTTTTTACAAAACCAAGCCGCCAGCGGCCGAAGCGCGACGATAGCCGCCGAACGCTCGGCCCGATTCGCGTCCCGACGCCCTATCGGCTTGCCACGGGGCAATTCGCGTCAGGCAGTTGCCGCTGGAACGGGGCTCACGGTTCCGCGTCGACGACGGCGCTTGGACACCCGTCGACCGACCAGCAGCATGGGCATGACGAACATCGCGCCGATCGTGCCGGCCACGGTGCCGCCGGCGGTGGCCAGCGCGATGGCGCCGAACAGGCTGTCCGCATCGGTGCCGACGGACAGCGGAATGAGCGAGGCGAGCGACGCCAACGTAATGAGCATGATCATCCCGCCGCGATCCACAGCCGCACGCAGCACGAGGCCGGCATCGAGACGGACGTCACCCCCCGCATCACGGCGGGCGCGACGACGAACCAGCGCCGCGTCGATCAGCAGGATCGACTGGTGGACCGCCAACCCGACTACGAGGATCACCCCGACCGCCGCCTCGCGCGTGAACGCGACCTTGAGGGCCCAGAAGGCAGCCGCCACACCGGACAACGCGAGCGGCAGGCTGAGAAACACCATCGCCGCGCCCCACACCGAGTCGAATACCAGGGCGACGGTCAACACCACCAACGCGATCCCCACCGCGAACACGAGCCACAACCCGCGCTCGCTGTTGTCACGTTCGAACGGGGTGCCATCCGTGATGTCGACGATGCTGTAGCCCGCGGGCGTCGACAAGGACTTCATGAACGCGGTGTGCGTGCGACGCGCCAGCTTCGTGGGCCCGCGGAAGTCGTAACTCACCTGCCGCACGTACTGCTGGTCCTCACGGCGAATGGAACTCAGCGCCTCGCGCGCATCGACCCACGCCACATCGGCGATCCGCACGGGCGCTCCGTTGCCGGTCGGAATGATGGCATCCTGTAGTTGATCCAGCGAACGCTCCCGCGCACCCATGGCCTTCACCGTCACGGGCAATTCATCGCCGCCGATCTCCACGAGCTCGCGGCCTACGGGTCCGCGCACTTCGCGACTGACCGCCTGCGCGAGTTGCTGCGCCGTGACGCCATACCGTGACAGTGAGCTGCGATCGGGCTCGAGCGTGACCTGCGACCCGCGATCACTGGAGAAGTAGCCACCCGACGTGATTCGCACTTCGCGCACGCGCGTGATGCGTTCGAGACGCGTCTTGAGGTCTTCGGCGATCGCCCCCACGCCTTCATACGAATACCCCAGCACATTCATGCGGAATGAGGAGAAGCTGCCGCCCCCACCGCCCGAGCTGAAACCGGGGCCGTCACCGAAGACACCCACCGATGCTCCGCCGATCAGCACGGCGCGTTGGGTCAACGCCTCCTGCATCTCGAGCGGCACCGACGTGAGGCCACCGGCGCGCGTGAACAGCACCTGCATCTGCGCGCTGGTGGTACCGCCGGCAAAGGTGCGTACCTGCTCAACCTCGGGGCGTTTGACCACGATCGACTCGAACTCACGCATCGCACGATCGACACTCGTCGGTTCGGATCCGCGCGGAAACGACAGACTCACGGTCAGCGTGGTGCGTCGCTCGCCAAATCCCGAGAAGGACGAACGCGGCACCTTCTTCACGAAACCCCACGTGAGCACCCCCAGCGCGGCGACCGTCAGGGTCAGGGTCGCCGCGCGCCAGCGCAGCATACGGCCCAGCACCTTCACGTAGAATCGCTGCGTACGATACCAATGCACCCGTCCGGTCATCGACCCGGCGCCGAGGGCGGGCACCATCAACAGGGCGGTGAAGAGACTCCACGCCAGCGCAAACACGAACGCGGCCGCAAAGGGCGCAAACGCGCTGCGCGCGTTGCCCTGCAAATACAAAAAGGGAAAAAGCACGACCGCCGTCGTCAGCGTGCTGCCGATCACTGCCGGGGTGATGCGCCGAGTCGCCGTAGCGCGGCCATCAGCCGTGTCAGGTGCGGTACCCAGCCGGTTCACTACAATCAGCGCGTCCTGCACCAGAATGCCGACACCCATGCCGAGACCGGCGAGGGTGAGCAGGTTGGCCGGCACGTCGAACACATAGAGCGTCAACGCCGTCGCCGCGATGGCAACTGCGGTGCTGCCCATCACCAGCGCCACGGCGCGCCACCGTCGCAACGTCACCGCCAACACCAGCATCACGGATCCGAACGCAATCGCCCCGCGCTTCGTGAGATCGTTCAATTCGCGCGAGAGATCTTCGCTGGCATCGTTGCTGACGCGCAGCCGCACACCGGGCGGCAACCCCGGCTTCATTGCCTCCACGGTTTCCCGCAACGCGGCCGCGGTCTTGATGGCGTCGGCACCAGAGTGGCGGCTGACTTCGATCGACACCGCCGGTTCCCCATCGATGCGAAAGAACCGTCCGCGCGAATCTTCCTCGGCCCGCACGGTCGCCAACTCGCCAAGGCGAAACACCCGGCTGCCGGGTCCCATCACCGGCAGCGCCTCGAGATCACTGAGGGCGTTGGGTTGATCACGCAACACAACGTTGCGTACCGTCGTGCCCTCGTGCTGCACGCCAAGCGCCTGCACGATGCGCGCGCCGTTCAGCGCATTGGACAGCAGTTGTGGTGAGATACCAAGCCGGCGCAACAGCACCGGGTCGTAACTGACGGACACCCCGAGATCGGTCCCGCCGCGAACGGAGACGCCAGACACGCCGGGCACCGCCGTCAATCGCGGGCTG
>CAZMGX010000367.1:0-5251 GCA_964565915.1 uncultured Gemmatimonas sp. | reverse complement strand
TCGGCAGCAGCATGAGCTGCCGGGAACGCGTCTGCATCGTTGGCATGTGCGGTGTCCTCGGGTTAGAAGGTGATTTCGAAGCTGCCGGTAAACGTCCGGTAGCGGGGATAGTCGAAGCTGTCGAGCCGCGTGAGGGTACCGCCCACTTCCGGGTCATAACCTTTGTAGTTCGTGGCCGTGAACAGGTTGCGGCCGATGAGCGAGATCGCTGCGCCGCGTGCACCGAATGGCCGGATGAGATTGAGCGCGCTGGCCCCGAGCCGGTATTTCACCGACACTTCGCGCAGCTTCACGAACCCGGCGTCTTCCACGAAGTAGTCGGTCGAGTTGTTCGCCGCGTAGAGGGCCACGTAGTACTCGATCGGCTTCTTGAGCTCCTGCTCCTTGCCGGACTGGTCGACGTCGGCGCTCTTCGCCCACTGATACATGCGCTGGTTGGTCTGGTTGTACGCCTGCCCGCCGACCCAGGCATCGACCAGCGTGAACACGTCGAAGTTTCTCCACGTGACGCTGTTGGTGAAGCCCCACTTGAACTTCGGCAGACCATCGCCGATGCGCACGACGGCCGCGCTGCCGGTGCTGTCCTTGCGCTGGATCGGGATGCCCCATCCGTATGAGGAGGTGCCAATCGTGGCCGTGGTGCCCCAGCCGCCAGTGGCCACTTCACCCTGACGGAATGTCTTGCCGGGTCCGACCCACACCAGGAGGCCTTCGTCGTTGACGTCGAACTCACTCGCGCGGGACTGCGCGTCCGCTGGCAGCAGCGCGCGGTCCTTCAGGAATTCGAAGCCATACATCTCACTCAGGCCGACGCCTGCGCAACGGAAGGCGATGGTCGCGGTGGTGAAGCACGAACGATTGAACTCGGTGATTTCGTTGCGCGTGCGATCAGCCACCAGGCCAACGCGCCACGAAAGGTTGGGACGCTTGATCACCTGCGCTTCCACCGTGGCCTCGTACGTATTGCCCTCCACCGTGCCGGCATTCTGCCACTGCTGACCGTAGCCGAAGAAGCCGGCCAACGGCACTTGAATCAGCTGGTCGATGACCTTGCTCTTTGCGTAGGAGAGCTGGAGTGAGTACCGCTCCTTGATGATGGCATCGATGCCGAGTTCCGTTTCCGTGGCGAGTTCGGGCCGCAGATTCTTGTTGCCGAGGTTCTGCTTCAGCACACCGCCTGCCGAATTGAACGAGAACGTCTCGTACTGATCATTGAAGCTGGGGCGGCCGCCGGCCGTCCCCTGCGACGCGCGCAGCTTGAATTCGTTGATCGACGGGAACATCCACCACTTTTCCTGGGCCACGCGCCATGCACCGGACACGCGGTAGTAGCTGTTCCAGCGCTCGTTGGCACCGAACAGCGAGCTGCCGTCGCGACGAATGAGTCCGTCGGCGATGTACTTGCCCGCGTAGTCGGCACCCACCGTGAAGAAGTAGCCGCTGGCCTTGATCTCCTCGAGGCTGGACGAGACAAACCGCGTCTTGGCGTTGTCGAGGCTGCGCACGCCGGGAACGGCGAAGTCCTGACCTTCGGCGGTCGTCAGCTCGTTGCTCTCGCGTTCCAACAGGGCGCGCACGGTCGAGCGAAGGGTAATGTCACCAAACGCCTTGAGCAGATTGGCCGAGGCCGAGGCGTTGACCGTGTTGGTGGTGCCGGCCGTCTGCGAGATGTTGCCGATGCCGTTGTTGCCGTTCAGCTCGGTCTTGAAGCCCTGGTCGAGAAAGAAATTCAGGCGACGATCGGAGCGGTCGTAGCTGAACTGGCCATCGAGGGTGAGCCAGCTGAGGGGGGTGAAGCGTCCTTCCAGGCTGCCCTGCGTACGCGCCCGCTTGCGCTGCCGGTCTTCCGTCTCAAGCACGTAGAGCGGGTTCTCCTCGCGCCCTTCCGTGGGGTCGGGCTGATAGAGATAGGGCACACCGTCCGGATCTTTCTGGAGCAGATTCACGTCCGGCGCCTGATTGATCAGGTCGAAGAACGTATCGCCGAACAGCTCCTGGCGATCGGAGCGGCTGTGGTAGCCGCTGAAGGAAATCTTGAGCTTGTCGGTCGGCTGGTGATCCAGGTTGAGGCGGATGTCGTTCTGGTTGAAGCGCCCCTTGTTCAGCACCACGCCATCTTCGCGCGTGTTGACGAGCGAGAGAAACCAGTTCGTGCGCTGGTTGTTCTGCGCAATGTTGAACGAATTCTTGCTGAACTGGCCGGGATCGAAGAACCGATCGACCTGATCGTAGACCGGGTCGGCGTACGCGACATCCTGAAAGCGCTGGTAAGTCGGACGCGGGATGCGCTGCGCCCGTGGCACCACGGCGCCAGCGGCGTTGATGTAGGCGCCGGCGGCGTCCGTCTGGTAGTAGTGATTGCGGGCCCAGTCGATCTTGCCCGCGAGACTGTTTGTACCGACTTCCGAACGTGCGGTCCAGCGGGTGGCGCCCTCGCCGATGTTCGTACCGCGACGCGTCTTGATCTGCAGTACGCCGGAGCTGGCGCGCGACCCGTACAGTGACGCGGCGGCGGCGCCCTTGATCACTTCGATGCTCTCGATGTCCATCGACTCGAGATCCGAGCTGCTCGCACCAAACGCCTGTGACTGGATCACGCCGTCCACCACGATCAGCGGGGAGTTCGCTTTGTTGATGCTGGTCGGGCTGCGCAGCTGGATGTTGGTGCCGCTGCCTGGCTGGCCGGACGGCACGATCGTGACGCCGGCGATCTTTCCCTGAATGGCTTCGAGCGCGTTCGCCGCTGGCACCGGCAGGTTCTCCGCCGAGACGCGACCGACGGTAAATGGTACACGTGTACCAGCCGTCGGATCGACGACACCCGTGGTGACGATGGCCTGCAGGCTCAGTGCCGCCTCGCGCAATTTGAAGTCGACGGTCACCGTGCCGCCATCCGTCACGGTGACGGTGCGCGGCGCGGACGGCTGGTAGCCGATGCGACGTACATCGATGATGCGCGGTCCCGACGGCACGTTCACGATGGAGAAGCGACCTTGATTGTCGGTGGTCGCACCGGCGCGACTGCCTCCGATCGTCACCTGCGCGTCGCTGATGGGGCGCCCGGACGCGGAGTCCGTGACCGTCCCCACGATACGGCCAGTGCCTTGTGCGGTCAGCGTGGCGAATGGCGCCAGGAAGAGCAGCGCGGCCAGCTGAGTCACGACCTGTCGCGCTCTCGACATCCTGCGCGGGCCAGCGTCATGCGAGTCGAACACCATCGGTCCTCCAGAAGCGGTGGGAAGGCGGGGGAGTAATAGCGACACGCCACCAGTATACGGCACGCGGTGCTGCGGAGACGGCACGCCAGTCACGGCACGTGTCTGACGATGACACAATGAAGCACGTCGGGCGGCGCATCGATAGCGTTTGCCGCGCATCGACGCGCGGCGCGACGCACCACCTCGCCTTGCCGCCTGACAGCATGTGCGGGTTTCCCGCACGGTATTTCCGCGCGTGTCATCCGAAAGTTCGGTGGCCACTCCACGCAGGCAACCGCGTAACCAGTCCACTCGTCACGCAGGATTGTCCCATGATTCATGAAGTTGAAGGCGATCTCATTCTCAGTCGTGCACAGGCACTCGCGCACGGCGTCTCGCCCAACGACCATTTTGACGTGGGCCTCGCGCTGGCGCTGCGCGAACTCTGGCCAGCGATGGCCAAGGATTTTCGGCATTACGCGCACCAGGCACATCCGAAGCCGGGCGAACTGTGGAGTTACCACACGGCCGAAGGACGGACGATCTACAATCTGTTGACGCAGGAAGGTGATCATGCGTCCGCGTCGTCCGGTCGCGCCTCGACCGCGCACGTGAACCATGCGCTGCGCCGACTGCGACACGCCATCGACACCGGAAACGTCCGCAGCGTGGCGTTGCCGCGGTTGGCCACGGGCGCCGGCGGACTCGCGTGGGCGGAGGTACGCCCGTTGATTGCACAGCACTTGGGCGATTTGCCGATACCCGTGCTGGTGTACGTCACCTACCACAAGGGGCAGCAGGCCGTCGAACCCGGCGTCGACTGACGGGACGTCGGCTCTCGACCGCCGGGGAGCGAAGGCCGGAGAACCGGCCGCGCGGAGGGTCCCCGACCTCAACTTGACAGGCTCCGCCTGTTTTTGCATACTTTGTTCGCCCACCGAACAAACACCTTGACGCCGCCGTCCATCGGCTCTGGCGCCTTGGCCCGAGACCTCCGTCACCCTCCCGGAGCCGTCTGATGTTTCCGACACGTCGTTCGACCCTGTTGCTCGCCGGACTCGGCGTGCTGCTGCAAGCGTGCAGCCGAGACACGAGCACCCTCGAGCCTGCGGCCTTTCCGACCGATGGCGTGGTCCTCACCGATGGCTTCGCGCCCGGGATGACCTTTCAGGGATTCAGCGGCTCGAAATCGGATGCGCTCTCCATCGACGTCACCACGGCGCGACGGGGCACCTCATCGTTGAAGGTGCTGATTCCCTCGCCGGGTGATCCAGCCGGCGGATACTCGGGCGGGGCCTTCGTGGCCACGGTGCCGCGCGATCTCACGGGATACAACGCCCTCACCTTCTGGGCCAAGGCGAGCATCAACGCTACCCTCAACGTTGCCGGACTCGGCAACGACAACACCGGCACCTCGCGGTTCACCGCGGAGCAATCGGGCATTGCCGTCACGCCGGCGTGGACGAAATACACCCTCCCGATTCCCGACGCGTCGAAGCTGACACTCGAGCGCGGCATGTTCTACTTCGCCGAAGGGCCGGAGAACGATCAGGGATACACGCTCTGGCTCGACGACATCCAGTTCGAACGGGTCACCACCATCAGCAGCGCTCGACCGACGATTCCGTCCAGCAGCATCACCGCGGAGATCGGTGGTATCGCCCGCGTGACCGGCACGTCGGTCACGTACAACGTGGATGGCACCGACCGCACGCTGTCGGCCTCCCCCAACTACTTCACGTTCATCTCCTCGAATCCCAGCGTCGCCACGGTGTCGGCGACGGGGGACATCACGGTCATTGGCGCCGGAAGCACCAACATCACGGCGAAACTCGGCGACGTCACGGCCACGGGTTCGGTCGCGGTGCAGGCCGTCGCGCCACCAACGGTGGCGGCGCCCGTGCCAACGCGGCTTGCCGCCGATGTGATCTCGCTCTTCAGCAACACCTACACGAATGTCCCGGTCGACACCTGGTCGGCCTGCTTCGACAGCGGCGGGGCCTGCGCGATCGACGCGGATTGCAGCAACGGCCTGTACTGCGACGGCATCGAGC
>CAZMGX010000366.1:0-5262 GCA_964565915.1 uncultured Gemmatimonas sp. | reverse complement strand
ACCTACGATGGACAGGCGCGCGGCCCGATCAAGAATGTCCGACTGGCGCAGTTCCGTGATGACACGGTGCGCCTGGTCATCGATCTGGACGCGACGCGCCAGTACACCGTCAATCGCGCCGGCAACCAGGTCCGCGTGATCGTGGACGGACCCGCCGTGTCCGTGGCGCGGTGGGAGACCAAGGCTGCGGCCGGTTCGCCGACCGTCGAGTCGTCTGCGGGTCGGTTGGACGCGCCCGCCGTCTCGGTGCCATCGGCCACGACGACCGCTGCGCCGTCCACTACGCCCGCCGTCAACAAGTTCGGCTCGCTCGCCGAACAGGCCAAGGCGCAACGCGACGAGAACAGTGAGCTGCGCGCGGAAATCGCCCAGCTGACCGCGGCGGTCAACGAATCGGCGCGCAAGGATTCCGCGTCGTCAGCGAAGGCGGCCGCCGCTGCATCGGTTGATGCCCGCATGGAAGGACGCGCGGCACCGGCCGCCCGTCGGACCGCTGCCCAACAGGCGCAGCAGCAGACGAAGCCGCGCATCACCGTCGGCTACGACGGCATCGACATCCGCGACGTGATCGCCGCGTTCGCCAGCTTCTCCGGCCGCACGATCGTTGTCGGGAAGGAAGTGTCGGGGCTCGTCAGCGCGGACATCAACGACAAGCCGTGGGACGTGGCGCTGCAGGCCATCCTGCAGGCGCAGGGGCTCGCGGCCACCGAAGATGCGAGCGGCATCATCACGGTGGACAGCTATCGCAACCTCGCGTCAAACCAGGCACTCGAGCCGATGGTGACGCAGATCGTCGATGTGAACTACGCGAAGGCGACCACGTTGCGCCAGACGGTGCAGGCGTTGCTCGCCCGTGATTGCACGGGTCTCTCGACGATGGCCACCGGCCGCGAATTGGGTGTCCCGATGAACCAGCAGCAGGGCGGCGGCCAGAATCAGGGCAACGGCATCACCGGACAGGGATGCGTTGTGCGCGGTTCCGTCGCAGCCGACAGCGCCACGAACAAGCTGATCATCACCGAGACGCCGTCGCGTCTTCCGGAGATCGTGGCCCGTCTGCAGGAACTCGATATCCGCACGCCGCAGGTCGCGATCAAGGCGAAGATCATCTTCGTCAATCGCACCGGCATCCAGGACATCGGACTCGCCTACGACCTCGGCACCGGCAACAAGCAGTTCATTCAGCAGCTCGTGCCGCGCACCGATCCGAGCACGCTCGTGCCGATCGACACGGACGGCGACGGGGTGCCTGACGCCACGGGTGGTGGGACGCCCTTCCAGGGTCCCGCACGCATCGCGCTGGGTGGCAACGCCATCGCCGGCATCGCGAACGCCAACAACGCGATCAAGCCGAACGCGCTGAACCTGATCTACAGCACGGCGCTGGGCCGGTACCAGCTCACCGCATTCCTGAATGCGCTGCAGACCTCGTCCCTGGCCGACGTCCAGTCGGAACCCAGCGTGACGATCCTGAACAACCGCACCGCGCAAATCTTCGTCGGTCAGGAGATTCCGATCCGCGTCATCGACGCCGGCGGCCAGGGTGCCCAGGGCGGTGGTGGTGGTGGTGGCGGTGGGGCGCAGGGCCAGCCGAATGCGGCCGCGTTCTTCCCGCGGGCTGCCGTGTCGAAGGAAGAAGCCGGCATCAAGCTGACCGTGACCCCGCAGATCACGAACAACAAGATGGTCCTGCTGGACATCCAGGCGGAAAACTCGAGCGCTGAGCTGGCCAACACGGATGTCGGTGTGGTCTTCAATCGTCAGCGCGCCGATTCCAAGGTGCTGGTCGCCGACGGCGAAGCCGCGGTGATCGGTGGCCTCACGGTCACGGAAACCACGCGCTTCCGCAGCGGAATTCCCGTGCTCATGAACCTGCCGTTCATCGGCCGGATCTTCTCGCAGAACACGAAGAACGAGACGAAGCGCGACCTGCTGATCCTGGTCACTCCACACATCCTCGAAGACGGCACCACGCCGCCTCCGGGCCGCTGATCGACTGAGGATCTCCGACTCATGATTCCATTCACTCCGATCCGCGCGTCAGCGCGGACCCGGCCGGCCGCGGTGGCAAAGCAATCTGCCCGCCGCGTGCTCGTCGCCCTGGGCGCAGTCGTCGCCCTCGGCGCGTGCGATGGCGATGAACTGATCGACCCGCCGTTCCGCGACGCGATCAAGCCGCGCGTCACGGTCGCCAAGGGCACCAACCAAACCGACACCACGCTCGTGATGTCGGTCAACGCGACGGACAACGTCGGCCTCAAGACCATTCGCGTGCTGTTCAGCGGTGGTGTGGCGGCCGCGTACGATACGACGTTCACGACCTCGATCCAGAGCGCGAGTCTCGCCCTCACGGTTCGGGTGCCGTCGTCGGCCCCTCTCGGATCCACCGTCAACATCGAGGCGATCGCCATCGATGGCGCGACCAACACGTCGGACACGGCGCGTCTGGTCATGACGGTCGGCAACCTCGAGCCGCCGCAAACCGTCATCACCAGCCCCGCCGCCGGCTCGCCCGTGGTCTCGGGGAAGGCGCTCGTGCTGTCGCTGTCGGCCCGCGCCCGGTACAAGGTGCGGACGCTTGGCTACCAGATCGCCGGTGCCTACGTCACGCGCGACTCCGTGCTCTATGGGGCGCCGTTGCGGGACTCGGTCGGATTGCTCGACACGCTGACGATCCCCGATACGGTCCGCGGCTCCGTCATCACCGTCACGCCGTTCATCGTGGACTCGCTCAACCAGCGTGTCCTCGGCAACGCCGTGTCGTATGCCGTGCAGAACGCCAGCAACGCCAACACGATTCCGCTGGTCAAGGCCGGTGTCACGCCGCGTCTCGAAATCAGCGACACGATCTTCGTGGAAGCGACCGATCCGGTCGGCATCTCGTCGCTCGGTTACGAAGTCCGTTCGCTGACGGGCCAGCTGATCGCCGCGGACTCCGTCACGTCGACAGGCGCCTTCTCGACATTGGTGCGAACGTTCCAGACCCGATTGCCGGTCACGTCGTTCCCCACGAACGTCACGGTCACCGGGTTTGCGCGCAATGCCAACGGTCGGCGCGATGTCACGCGGTACACGTCGGGAGCCGTCCGCTTCGACACCGTCGCCGTGGTGGCCGGCTACACCAAGCCGTTGCCCAATGGCGGCAAGGTGGCCGACGCGCTCTACTTCCCGCGCAACGACCGGCTGTATCTGACCAACATCGAGCGCAACCAGCTCGAGGTCTACAACCTCGCGGACTCATCGTTCCGCCAGGCAATCAACGTCGGCTCACGGCCGTGGGGTATCTCGGCCTGGCCGCGCAATCGCAGTGGCGTCATGGGCGATACGTTGCTCATCGCCAACTCGGGCGGTACGAACATCAGCTACGTGAACCTGAACGCCGGGGTGACGGGACGGGAAGTGTTCCGCTACCATCTGCCCAACATCGTGGCGTACAGCATCACGACGGTGAAGTCGAACACGACCGACCAGCCGATCACGCAGCGTACGATCTACGACTTCAGCGATCGCCCGCAGTTCCTGGCCACGACCTGCACGGGCGGGAGTGCCGCCGGCTCGCCGTGTCAGGACGTGATCGTGGTGTACTCGACCACGCCGACGCCGGGGCAGTCGACCCCGTTTGCCAACCAGGGCACGATGCGCTGGGAGAACATCACCAAGCGTACGTCGCACTTCTTCTTCGAGCAGGCCATGGGGCAGACGGCCGGACGTTCGGATACGCTCGAGATCGAGCGGTTCGCCGCCGCCGGCTTCGGCAGTGACTCGGTGTTGCTGCCGGCCCGCCAGACCGTGGTGACGCCGAACGGCAACTTCAACTTCTCGGTGGTCGTGCGCCTCGACCAGCTGGCCTTCCGCGACACCACCTACGTTCGCAACTCGGGTGACTTCCGGCGCGCGGTCGTTGGTGAAGGCGGACCGGTGCTGGGCAGCCGGGCCGTCACGTACGATGCGACGATGGGCTTCGACTTCTCGACGCCACTGCCGGTCATCGATCGCGGTCTCTCGCGTCCGCTGGATGTCACCGACTTCATCGCCAACACCTTCGCCCGCGTGCAGGGTGTCGGGATCAACTTTGACGGTGAGCTGTCGGCGGTGAAGGGTGACTCGACGTACATCTTCGACCGCACGCTGCGACTGCAGGGCATCCTGCAGTCACGCTCCAGCGGCGGCGGGCTGGATTTCCATCCCATGAACAAGGGATTCAATTCCAATCCGCTGAACACGCGCCTGGCGTTCGTCGCCTCGAGCGAACCGGTCATCGATATCTTCGATACCTACTGCTACCAGAAGGTGGCCTCGGTGCCCATCCGCGATCCGATCATCGGTCCGGTCCGTGCGTCGATTCGCCCGGATGGACAGATCGTCCTGATCGGCGCGACGGTGCGCGGGGTGACCCTGGTGGCGCTGCCGGACACGTTCACCACCACCTGCCAGTAAGGAACGTCGCGCCGCCAGGCGGCACGGGGTCGTCCCGTCTGATGTCGCGCCGTACGTCACGCCGCCTTCCGCAAGGAAGGCGGCGTGCGTGCGTTTCGGCGGTGGGGTGAATACGTTGCGGGATGCTCCGCTTCACGACGGCCGGCGAATCGCACGGCCCCGCTCTCGTATCCGTTCTCGAAGGCCTGCCGGCGGGTGTGCCCGTCACGGCCGCCGACGTTGATGTCGATCTCGCACGGCGCCAGCAAGGCTATGGCCGCGGCCGCCGCATGCTGATCGAGACGGATCGCATCGAGTTCCTCTCCGGTATCCGCGCCGGTGAGTCCCTCGGATCGCCGATCGCCATGCTGATCCGAAACAGCGACTGGAAAAACTGGGTCGACATCATGGATCCGGCGGCGCGCGCCGACGACGGTGACGGGCCGCGCAAACGGCAAGTGACGCGCGTTCGACCCGGACACGCCGACCTGACCGGGATTCTCAAGTACGACCGCACGGACGCACGCGACATCCTCGAACGGGCGTCGGCGCGCGAAACCACGTCGCGCGTGGCCGCCGGTGCCTTGTGCCGCGTGCTGCTCAAGCAGGTCGACGTACACATCGGCTCACATCTCGTGCATCTGGGCGGGGTCGAGGCGCGACGACCCGACACGCTGCCCGCCGACCTCAATGCTGCGGCCGATGCCTCGCCGCTACGGACGCTCGACCGCGAGGCCGAGATGCGCATGATCGAACGCATCGATGCCGCCAAGAAGGAGGGCAACACCCTCGGCGGGATCTGCGAGGTCGTCGTGACCGGACTGCCCGTGGGCCTCGGGTCGCATG
>CAZMGX010000365.1:0-5299 GCA_964565915.1 uncultured Gemmatimonas sp. | reverse complement strand
TGATTCGAGTCCGACGAGTCCGTCCTTGCGCGCCTTCTGGAAGATCTCGTAGAGTACCTGCAGCAGTTCCGCATACGCCTTGGCGCCATACGGATTCGGCTTCAACAACCCCATCGTCTGCGCCAGGCAGGCCTTCAGGACCGACGGTGGATTCGCGATGATGAGGGAGCCCAGTCCTGCGCCACCGAGGATCAGGAATTCGTTGGGCTGAATCAGCACCGCGATCTGTCCGTGGTGCATGACATAGCCGCCGATCACGGCGCCCATAACGATAACCAGGCCAATGATGACGAACACGCAGGCGATCCTGAGGTGTGAGTGGGCGAATCAGTGAGCGGCGAGCAGTCGGGCGCGGCCCGCTGGCTCTCCGTACATGACGAACTGCTGCGCGGGTTGACACATGCGCTGAGCAACCGCGTCGGCACGATTTCGGCGACCGCCTACCTGCTCGAGATGCAACCCGCGGCGCAGGGCGCCACGACGCTCGGTGCCACCGTGACGCGGTTGCGTGAGGAGGGGGAGCGACTGGAGACGCTGCTGCAGCTCATGCGACGGCTGCCGCGTCGGGCACAGGCGGCGGCGGAGCCGGTCGTGCCGAGCGACGTGCTGACACAGGCGGCCGACCTGCAGGCGTATCATCCCACGCTGGGGGACATTCCCATCGCGGTGGTGCACGAGGGCGACCTGCAGCCCGCGTACGCCGACCCGGCGGCCCTCGTGATGGCCCTGACCCTGGTCATCGGCGCGGCGCAGCGTGCGGCGCGCGGCGACGGTCGGGTGACCGTGACCATTTCGAGTACGACTGACGTGGTGGCGTTCACCGCACACGGTTGGCGCATCGATGGCGCGTCGGGTGTCGCGGACGCGGACACCACGCGTGACACCGAGGCGGTGCGATGGCTGCTGGCCGCGTACAGGGGTGACGGCATGGCCGCCGAATCCGGCGCCGCGGTGGTCGTCCCGACGCTGCAGGCCGCGCGTCGCGCGCCGCGCGTGTAAACGCGCCGGTAGGAGCGGTTTCACGAGGTTGCTGCCGGCGGCACAACGTCCGGCGAGGCCGGTGCGACCGCGCTGACCGGCACGAGGGAGGCCAGCCACGGTGAGGCCGACGCGGCGGTGGCACGCTGGTTCTCCACCGCGATCTTCTCGGCGATCTCGCCACGCAGGATCTTCACTTCGGCAGGCGCCTCGACCCCGATCCGCACACCGCCACGGTCGCACGAGACGACCACGATGCGGATGCCTCCCTCGATGAGGATCGATTCGCCTTCCCGGCGTCCCAATATCAGCATGATGGCTCAGATCAGCGAAAGCAGCGTCTGCATCATCTCATCGGCGGCCTGAATCAGCTTCGTGGCTGCCGTGTACGACTGCTGGACGCGCAACATGTTCACGAGTTCTTCGTCGGTACTCACGCCGCTCACGGACTGACGCCGCGCTTCGCCCTGATCGGTCAGCGTCCGATAGATCGAGGCATCGTCCGCCGCATCGCGCACATTGATGCCCAGTGTGGTGACGGTATTGCGGAAGAACCCAAGGAAGCTGCCCGTTTCGACGACGGCATTGGGCAGGGTGAAGCTGACCGTCGCATTGGCCGTGCGGAGTGCGGACATGGCCATCGCGGTCGCGTTGTCCGTCGGCGCGTTGGCGTTGCCACTGGCCGCAATCTGCGTGGCATCAGTGGCAACCGCGGTGTCGAGGCGCAACGTCCCGGCCCGCACCGGGTTCAGGACGGAGCCGGCGTCGAAGAAGTTGCCCGCTGCGGTTCCGGGGATCGTGTTGCCGGTGAAGACAAAACCGCCGGCGTGGGCCGTATTGACCTGCGTCGCGAGCGACGACGCCATGGCGTCGAGCCGGCCGCGCAAGTCGGGAATGGATGTGTTGATGTTCTCGACCAGCGAACGCAGCTCGCCACCCAGCGGTGCGAGACGGTCCGGCGACTCGCCGAGGCGAATGCGCACGGGGATGTCACTCGGGGTGACGGTCGGTGGCGGCGTCGGGATCTCGTACTGAATCGACAACGGGCGCGCGCTGGTGCCGTCGACGAGCGTCGAGTTGCCGATCAGCACGGAGACGGACCCGTCGGCCTGCGGGATGACGCGCGTCCCGGCGATGCCCGACAAGCGGTCGAGCGCCAGATCGCGCATGTCGCGCAAATCGTTCGCGCTGTCGCCGCCCGTTTCGGCCGACAGGATGCGGCCGTTCAACTCCGCGACCTGGCTGGCGTAGGCGTTGATCTGCGCGACGGTTCCCGTCAGGCGATCAATGGTCGACGTGCGCTGCTGCGTGAGCTGCGTGTCGTAGCTGTTGAAGAGCTGCCCCAGCTGCCGACCGCTTTGCTGCACGACGGAACGTGCCGAACCGCTGCCTGGATTGGACGCCAGGTCACTCCAGGCGCTCCAGAACTTGTCGAGGGCCGTGCTCATCCCGGCCTCGGTCGGCTCGCCGAAGATGCCTTCCAGCTGCCCCAGCAGATCGCGGCGCATTTCCGCGTCGCCGGCCTGGCCGGAGGCCGACCGGAAGCTTTCGTCGAGCAGGATGTCGCGCTTGCGGATGATCGTGTCGACGTGAACGCCCGTGCCGACGGTGCCGTACGGCAGGCGGACCGGGGTGTTGGCCGAGAGCACCGCTTCCTGACGCGTGTAGCCCGGCGTCTCCGCGTTCGCAATGTTGTGCGAGATCGTCTGGAGCGCCGTCTGGTGCGTGAGGAGTGCGCTGCGCGCGACGTTGAACAGCCCCGAGCTCATGGTCAGACGGTCCGGTTGACGAGAATGCCGCGCGGGGCATCGGTCGAAACCGGTGCATGGCGGTCCATGGCGTACGTCGACGTGGTCGCCGGTGTGCCGACGAGCGTACGCACATGCTGGTCGTTGCTCGAGAGGGCCTCGCGCAACAGCTTGCGATTCATGCCGACCTCGCGGGTGAGCACGTCGGCGGCTTGTTGCAGGCGCAGCCGCGCATCACGCAGGCGACCGTCGACCTGGTCGCCCAACTGCTCCTCGAGCTCGCGCAGCGTGCAGTCTTCGGTGGCGCCAAGCAGCACGTTCAGTTGGCGTCGCCGCTGGCGGGCCTGTCCGAGCGTGGCCAGCACGCGATGAGTGGCGAACGTGCTGTCGTCGACGCCCTGAATGTCGTCGGCACCGACGGCCGCGCGCTGCCGACGCATCTGCGCGATGAGCTCATCGAGCAGCCGGCGTTCGCTGATCAGCGCATCATGCAGCGCTTCCAGCAACGATGCCGTGGGCGGGCCAAAGTGCGGTGCGAAGTTTGGTGTGAGCAAGGTCGGCGACATCAAAGTGCGGGGGTGTCGTTCGGAGGCATGGACGCCGCCGCGGTGGTATCGGACGGCAGGCCCCGGCTCAGCTGACGATAGAGCGCGTCGGAGAGACCGGTCTGCCAATGCTTGGGAGTCTCGGCAGCAAGGTGCTGATCCAGTAGTCCGTTAAAGATGTCTTCGCCGGCCCCCCCTGAAACGATGCCTTCCTGCTGCGGAACGGTGTCGCGCATCGCCTTGTAGAGTTGCTGCACGAACACCCCTTCCAGTTGCTGGGCGGCCTTCAGCAGTTTCGCATTGCGCGAGTCGGTGCCGGTCGGCGGCGTCGCCGACAGCCCGATGGGATCAATCATCGAACAATGACCTCGGCGGTGAGCGCACCGACCTGACGAAGGGATGTGAAGATCGCAGCGATTTCGGAGGCGGGCGTACGCACCGCGTGGAGCGCGGCCGCGACGCGTTGCACCGAAATGTTGGCTGGCAACCGGACACTGCCGGGGATGGCACTGGTATCGGCCGCGACATCAGCGCCGAGGGCAAGGGTGATCGCGCCGTGGCTCACGATCGCGGCGCCCACCATCATGTCGCCGCCCGCCACCACGGTGCCGTCCTTGCCGTCGATGATCAGACGCGGGGCATGTTCGGGCCGCACGCTCAGTTCACGGATCTTCGTGTACGCCGTGGCTTTCACGACACTGTCGGCCAGCGTCACCTGGACGGAGCCTTCATCCTCAACCACGGCGGTCTTCTCGCCGAGTGCTTCATTGATGGCCGTGGCAATGCGGGTGGCCGTGCCCAGGTCCGGTTCGCGCAGCAGCAGACGCGAAGTCGCCGCGATGGTCGGGCGTGGCAAGTCGGCTTCGAGAATGCCGCCAGTCGGAATACGCGCCGAGGTTTCGATCGTCGCCGCATAGCGCGTCGTCGAACCCCCTTCGCTGATCATGAGGGAGCCCTGCGCGGTGGCGAGGGGTGGGCCATTCGGATCGGCCACCAGGGGCGTCATGTACAGTACGCCGCCCTTGAGTGAACGGGCATCGCCCATCGAGGAGACATGCACCTCGAATCGACCGCTGCTGCGCAGATACGGCGACACTTCCGCCGTGACCAGCACCGCGGCGACGTTGCGCATACGAATCAACTCGGCCGGCACTTCAATGTTGAAGCGGCGCAGAATGTTGATCACACTCTGCACGGTCTGGCCGGCCGTCTGTCCGCCGACGGCGCGGTCACCGGTGCCGTCGAGACCGACCACGAGTCCGTACCCGACGAGCCGCACCGGCGTTGCCCCTTCCGGCGACGTGATGTCGCGGATCTTGACCTCGCCTTGCGCCCGCGCCAACGCGGGGAGCAGGAGCAGGGCGCCGGCGATCAACGACAGGCGCACCAGTCGCCCCCGACGGGCGGCGTTGAGGGAAACACTCACGGCCAGAACGCTCCGAGGACCTTGCTGATGATCCCCTGTTTGGGTTTGCCGAGCGGGCCCGGCGAGAGATATCCGAGCTGTGCGTCGGCAACACGATTGGATTCGACCATGTTGGTGCTGGAGATGTCCTGCGGGCGCACGAAGCCGGTGAACACGATGTCCTGTCCGCTCTTGTCGACGTTGATGTTCTTGGTGCCCTTGAGCTGCAGCAGGCCATTCGGCGCGATCGCAATCACACGCACGCTGAGCTCGTTCTGGAATCGATTCTCACGGCGTGCCGAGCCGCGCTGCTGCTGATCGGCACTGTTGCGGGTGTCGAGTCCGACGTTCTTGCTCGAGGTGGGCAGTCGCACGTTGGCGGAAAGTCCGCGCGTCTTGGTATCGGTGGCGATGTTCTCTTTCAGCGCTGTCGAGATCGTGTAGTCGTCGATGAGGACGGTGATGAGATCGCCGACGACATAGTTGCGCCGGTCGGCGGTCCACGATTCGCGGACCGGACGCGCCGGTGTCGTCGCGCTGGCCACCGCCGCACCGGTCGTCGCGCCGGTGGTTGCCCCGTTCGTCGCCGCAGCGGCGGCCTGGCCGGCCGGCGGTTGTGCGGT
>CAZMGX010000364.1:0-5354 GCA_964565915.1 uncultured Gemmatimonas sp. | reverse complement strand
CAAATCCTCCGCCACCGAAGCCACCGTCCCCACCGCGGCCGTCACCGCCGCGGCCTTCTCCACCGCGCCCCTGCTGCGCCGGCTGCCCGCCTGGGCGTCCGCCCTGCCCTCCCTGCGGCTGGCCACCACCACGACCACCGCGTTCATTGCCCGACCCGAACATCTGCGCCAGACCGGGGCCGCCCCCGACGTTTCCGGTGCGGTAGACAATTTGCCCCTTCGTGTCGAACGCGTTCGACCCGAGGTTCGTGGTGGCGAGTGTGTTGATGTCGTTGGTGCGAGGCGGCGCCATGATGCGCGCGACCTTGCCATCGGCATTCAGCACCACCATCGCACTTGTCGCCGGATCGACCACGATCGTGGAGTCTCCGATGTACGGCAGCAGGCCCGCAGGACGCTGTCCGTATGGCAGCGGCGCGCCGGCCGCCGTGTCAGCCACCACGGTCACGTTCTTGAGCGTTCCATCAAAGCGCAGCAACTGCCGCCGCTGATTGTCGTTGACGTACACACTGCCGTCGGTCAACGCCCGCAGTGACGAGATGGCCGTGACGGCGCGCGCAGAGCGCGCCTCCGCGGGGGCAAGCTGCTTGACGGGGACCTTCGCGGTGGAGTCCTGCGCCGCGAGTGGCGCCGCGGCCAGCAACGTCGCCCCGAATCCGGCGCCGGTTGCCCTGAAGAAACGTGTTTGAAAAGTCATGGAGGCTCTGACCGGAAGTCGCAGGTGAGAAAGACGTTGGATCGTGAGGTCATTCATCGGTGTCGGTCTCACCGGCCACCCCCACCACCGCGACCGCCGCCACCACCACCACCACCGAAGCCACCACCACCCATGCCGCCGAATCCGCCGCCGCCCGCGGTGCCGGAGCGAATGCCGATCAGCGTGCGCTTGTCCATGAAGCCGGCCAGCTGCTGCGGCAGAATCCGATACTGCTCCGCGGTGATGAGCTTGCGCAGGTCCGGGGCGATCTTGATCAGCATGTCGATCGTCTGCTCACGAGCATGCTTGTAGCGATCGTACGCCTGCCCATGATTGAACTTGTCCGGCAACTCCGCCAGGTAGCGTGTGACCGGATTCCAGATCGAATCCGACTTGAGCACGTACCAGTAGTTGAGCGTCGCGATGCTATCGGCCTGTTTGCGCGTGAGCTTGAGTGTATCCGACTGCTGCAGCAGCTGCTGCATCGGGTTGATGATGCCCGAGTTCGCGGTGCCGCGCAGCTGCTGGATGCTGGGCTTGTTGCCCGGACGCGTGCGTCCACGATCCAGCTGCTGGAGCAACTGCTGGCTTTCGCGCGTGGGGCCGATGTCGAATCGCAGGTTCGCGGTGATCGACGTGGGGGCGCGCAGTGCCGTTTGCGATGGACGCGTCGAGCCGAAGCGCTGGTTGACCTCGTACTTGAAACTGTTGGTGGCCGCGTCGAAGCCACGCACGAACAGCAGCTGCTGGTCCGGCCGAATGGTCTGTCCCCACCCGCGCAGGTCGTTCTCGCCGTTGATGATGCGATCAACGCCGCTCAGCAGGTTCGTGACCTGGATGGAGAGCGAGGCGCGCTGCGGCAAGCCGATGCGCAGCGAGTTGAACGAGATGTTCAGGTTGCCGCTCGTGGTCCACGGGCCTTCGCAGGAATTGCGGCCACCGAAGTTGTTGAGCTGCGCCCGCAGACACGCCACCGCCTCCGGCGAGCCGGACGCCAGCAGCGCGGCCATGCCGTCGCGCAACGCCGGGTCGGTAACGTTGGCTGGATCGAAGATGAAGGCGCGATCGTTGCCGTAGCTGTCCCCATTCACGTCACCCGACACGAGCGGAGAATACAGCAGACCGGAGCGAATGCCACCGGACCACGAAATCCGTGCCGTGTTGAGCCAGTTGTAACTGAGCTGGTACTGAATCTGATGGCGCGAGAAGTTCTGTCCTGCGGACCATTCGCGCGAGCGCGGATCAGACACGGTGCTGGAGAACCCGGTGAACTGCTCACGCACGTCGGCCAGTACGTACGACAGGTTCCACCCCCAACGCGAGCTGAACGAGACCGGGCGTAGGCTGATGGTCAGCTGACGGCTTTCCGACTGCAGATCGGAGCGCTGCTCGGTGACACGACCGTACGCGTCCACCACTCGCGAGCCGCGCCACGCGATCACGCCCGTGGTCGGCACGATGGACGTGTTCGGCACGTAGATCGGCCGACCACCCTCGCTGGCGAGTGCGAACTGTTGCACGCCCGGGAAGTTGATGTCGATGCCCGCGCCCTGATTCTGATTGCGCGACCACGTCGCATCGACCGTCGCCTGGAAGCGGTTCTTCAGGATCGCTCCGCTCCACTGCAGGTTCGAGCGCAGGGACCGTTGGGCGAGGTATCCGCCGCTGAAGAACGTGACGTTGGGCGCGCTGTTCGAGAACACCGTGCCGTTGGTGCCATCGGCACACGTGTTGGGGATGCTACCGACATTGGCGGCATACTGCGTCCAGTCGGGAATCGGCGATGCGGCACCGAGGCAGGTCAGTGACTGCAATCCCGATGGCAAGCCGGTGTTGTCGATCGCCCCCTGCACGAGGGTCAGGCCTGGGGTGTTCTGGAAGACGCCGAAGCCACCACGCAGCACGGCGCGAGGAGCGCGCACCATGCCCGGGACCAGCGTCAGCTGATCGGCCTGGCCGTACGTCCACGAGAAACCGAGGCGCGGGCTGAAGTACAGGCGGTTCGGGACTTCACTGTTGTCGCGATCGAATGCGGTGACGATATCCGGATTCGCCGTCGGCCCGGACAGGTACCGATTCCCATCCAGACGGACGCCGTACTGGACCTGCAGGTCGTTGCTGGGTCGCCAGGCATCACCCAACGAGAGGGCGCCGACCATCTGGCTGCCACTGCGGCGACGGGGCGAGAGTTGACGCGTGAACGACGCCGGCACATTGGCCTCGAGGTCGGCCAACGAATTGTACGTGAACGTGCCGAGTTGGTTCTGCGTGAAGTCCTGCCAATAGGCTTCCTTGCGCAGCTCCGTGGTGAACTTCACGCGATGACGATTGTCCGAACTGAACCACGAGAGCGTGTTGTTGCCAGCGATCGTGGTGTTCTGCGACGCCGTGTTCAGGTTCGTGCTGCCGGCGAACGACAGGTTGCGCACGGACGCCGATCCGTCGGCCAACGATGAGTTCACGCGCACCGAGCCGGCGGGCAGATTCGCAAACGGCTCAGCCGTGTTGCGCGAGAAGTTGTATCCCAGCGTCGTTTCCGTGAACAAGCCGAAGAATCCAGCCTGTCCGCTGTGGCGCAGCTGCGCCGATCCGCCGTAGTTCTGGCGCGTCCCGTCACGCGTCGGCGTGAACAGCGCATTCTGGCCACCAAATCCACCGCCGCCGCCAACGGGCGAGGTGCGGTTGATGTTGCCGCTCACCGTGGCCGTGTACGTGTTGCCACGCGTCGAGTTCTGCGGCACGAGGTCGAAGCTGCCGAGGAACGAACCTCGGTTGAGGATCGTCTGCGACGAGTACTCGGAGAGATCGAACGGGGCGTTCTGCACGCGCAGGATGTCGATCAGGCGCGCCACCGAGTCACCCGCGACACCATACGACTGGAAGCCCAGTTCATCGCTATTGAGCAGCGTCTGCAGGTCCTGCATGCGCCGATCGAACTGGAACGAGGTGTTATAGAACGACTGGTCCTGCTTGAACGGACCCGACGCGGAGCCACCGAGGGAGAGGTTCGTATACTGCTGGGATGTGGCCTGCCCGACCTGATCCACCCACTGCATCGGCGGGGCGATCAGGTTGGAGCTCAAGCTGCGATTACGGAAGTTGGAACCGGAGCGCGTGCGCACCTGCAACTGGCCGCCGGAGAAGCCACCACGCGCCACATCATACGGCGATGTCGACAGCGACGTACTGACCTGCGCATCGCGCGGGACGTTGGCGTCGCCGAAGTTGAGCCCATTCAGCTGCGTGTTGTTCTGGTCGCCGCCGAGGCCGAACACGGAAAACGCGTCGGCCGCGCCGTCGGCGCCCAGCAGCAATTGCACGCCCGGAATCGAGGCTGCCATGGCCGCCAGATCACCCAGTTGATCGACGCCGAGAAAGCCGGGGTCGGCGGTGACGGCACGCTCGGTACCACTCACATCCGACACCGTGTCACTGCGCGACACCGCCGCACGCTCGCTGACGGTAATGGCGTCGAGTGTGACGGTCGCGGGGCTGATGCGCGCGTCGGCGATCAGGATCTCCTGATCGGCGGTGCGCAGCACCTGATAGCGACGTGGCGTGAAGCCGAGGGCGGTGAAGGTCACCCAGTAGTTGCCTTCACCACCGGGGAACGAAATGGTATAGCGTCCGTTGCGATCGGTCCGTGCAGTGCGGCTGACGTTCCCGCTCAGCGTCGTCGCCGTGACCAGCACGTTGGCTACCGCAAGGGTATCGGGGCCGAGGACGCGACCTCGGATGATGTCGACTGCCTGGGCACCCGCCGAAGAGGCGGCCAGCAGGACCAATCCGAGGATCGACGAAAGTCGGCGAAAGATAGAGAAATGAGTCACGTGAGACTTTGACGAGGAGCTGCCTGTTTCGTTAAGGGCGCCGGCCCGATCCGGGGCCGACCGCGCCGCGCGCTGTTGCGCAGCGTGTTTCCGGTACCCATACGCAAACGCCGCGACTGCCGTTGACAGTCCGTTGGGGTATCTTGCCCGGATGGAGATCTTGCGTGACCCAATCTGGAACAACGTCCGCCTCGATCCGCTGGCACTCGACCTGCTCGATACGCCGGCCGTCCAGCGACTTCGCTACGTGCGACAGCTGGGATTGGCGTTCCTGGTGTACCCCGGTGCAACCCACTCCCGCTTCGAGCATGCGGTCGGCGCCTATCATCTGGCGGGTGTGGCCATGCACCTGCTCGACGAACAAGGCATGTTGCCCAACGCGTCGCCGCGCTCACTGGCCCTCGTTCGCGCCGCGGCGCTGCTGCACGATGTCGGGCACTATCCGTTCTCCCATGCGCTCGAAGAAATCGGCATCACCCACCACGAGCAGGTGGCCAAGCCGCTGTTGCTGACGGGGCCGGTGGCCGACGCCCTCATCCACCAGCTCGGTCCAGACGCACCGGCCGAAGTGTTCGCGCTCATCACCGGGAGCAGTGACCATCCATTGCAGGGGCTGATCTCGGGGTCCATCGATCTCGACAAGATCGAGTACCTGAAGCGCGACGCCACGATGTGTGGCGTACCCTACGGCGAGATCGACGTCGACCGGCTGCTCAACTCACTCGTCCTCGTCACCCACCCGGAACACGGTCGCACCGCCGTAGGGGTGCACGAGAAGGGACTGTCGGCGCTCGAATCGCTGCTGTTCGCCAAGTATCAGATGTATC
>CAZMGX010000363.1:0-5387 GCA_964565915.1 uncultured Gemmatimonas sp. | reverse complement strand
TCCCTTGCCGATTTCGGTGAGCAGGAAGCCCAGCGTGCCTGAGGTGCACCCCTCGATGCGCAACACCGTGTCACCGGTTTCGACCAGCTTGGCATATGAGTCCATGACCGGCAAGCCGGCCCCAACCGTCGTCTCATGCAGAATACGCTTGTTGCGACGAGCGGCCAGCGCGCGGAGCGCGGTCACCTCCGGCAGCGGCGCCGAGAGCGGGCGCTTGTTGGCGAGCACGATGTCCATGCCGGCGGTCAACGCCGCCCGTAGCGCGGGCAACGTCTCGTCGGCGGTGAGGTCGATGAGCACCGGACGGGCGAGCGCATGACGGGCGATGAACGACACCGCCTCAGGGGCCGACGCGGTCGTGGCGCCGTCCTGCGTCGCCAGGGACTGACCAGCCGCCTTGGCATCGGCATACGTCGCCAACTGGCGCGCGGTCATTCCGTCCGGAAAGAACACGTAGCCGCTGCGATCGATCAGCGCGACCACGGTCGGTTTCGCCCGCGAACGCGCACGTGGCAGCATGCGCATGAACTCCCGACCGATCTGTCCGACGCCCAGCAACACCACGTCGACCCGGCGCTCATCCTCCATGCCGCCGCCGCCGATCTTGTCCAGCTGAAACGCATCGTGCACGGCCCGTGCGGCGGACTCGGCGTCTGATTCGCCGATGACGACCGAGATATTGAGCTCTGACGACCCCTGCGCGATCGCCACGACGTTGACGCTCGCCGCCGACAGCGCGCGAAACAGGCGCGACGCGATGCCGGGCGTACCCGCCATGCCGAGTCCGACGACAGCGAGCATCGACATTCCCGACTGCACGTCGATGCCCTCCAGCTCGCGCCGGGAGAGTTCGAGGGCGAACGCCCGCTCGAGCGCCGCGCGTGCATCGGCGGCGCGATCGGACGGCACGCACAGGCAGATCGAATGCTCAGACGATGCCTGCGAGATCAGCGCGACGGAGATGCTCGCCTGCTGCAACGCCGCGAACGTCCGCGCGGCAATACCCGGCACCCCGAGCATGCCGTTGCCGGCGACCGTGACCAGCGCCTGCGCGCGAATGACCGACAACGCCTTGACGGGGTACCGTCGCAGTGTGCGACGGGTGGAGATCTCAGTCCCCGCCGCGCCCGGATCGGCGAACGGCTTCACGAACACGGGCACACGCACGCGCGCCAAGGGAATCAGGGCCCGCGGATGCAGCACCTTGGCACCGTAGTACGCCAGTTCGGCGGCCTCACGCACGTTCAACTGGGGCACGATGCGTGCCGTTGGCACCAGGCGCGGGTCCGTTGTCATCAAGCCCGGCACGTCCTTCCAGAGCGTGATCCGTTGCGCGCGCAGCGAGCGGCCCAGCACGGTGGCGGTGAGGTCGCTGCCGCCGCGTCCCAGCGTCACGATCGCGCCATCCGGGGCGCCGCCGACGAAGCCCGGGACCACGGGGATGCGTCGGCGACGCAGCAGTGCCCGGATTCGCTCGCGGACGAGGCGATCCGTCGCTGCCAGATCCGGGAAGGCGCCACCGAACACCCCATCCGTCACGATCAGCTCTGCGGCCTCGACGTACTCGGCGGCGACACCGCGTGCTTGCAGTCCCGCCACCATCAGTCGGGCCGACAGCTGTTCGCCACGTGCCACGATGAAGTCGCGCGTGCGTGGCGTCAGCTCCCGCAGGCTGGCCACGCCATGCAAGAGCGTGCGGAGCTCGGTGAAATCACCTGCAACCGATTGCAGGACGCGGCGCTGCTCGCGCACGCGCGTCACGAGGGCCGAGGCGACATCGCGATGTTGCCGATGGAGCGCCGAGAGGCTCCCGTCGATATCGCGCATGTCGCCGTGCTGCGCGGTGACGGCCAGTGCCAGCAGTGCGTCTGTAACGCCGGCCATCGCCGACACAACCGCCACCACACGCGCCCTTCGCGGAGCGGTGATGATATCGAGGGCCTGCCGCACGGCAGCGGCGTCGGCAAGAGAGGCCCCGCCGAACTTGAAGATCTCGATGGACGGCGCGCGCGCGGACATTTCGGACTGGAGGGTCAGTGGGAGGTCGTCGGAGATGTGACAAAAGAGTCGCCGCCCGCAGGTTAGTCCTGCCCCGTCGGCCTGTCCACACCCGCGTTCACTCGCGTACCTTTCCCCACGATTCTTCGCTGGCGTCCACGCCGGTCGCCCTGCTCCCTGTTTTTCGCACAACATGACTGCACCTGATTCGACGTCTTCGCGGTCGTCTTCGCCGACGCCCACCGCCCTGTTCTCGGTGACTGGTTTGCCGCCGCGCATCGCTGGCCTGGCCGAACTGGCCAACAACCTCGCGTGGAGCTGGAATCGCGACGCACGCGCCCTGTTCCGGGAGGTCGACGAGGCCCTCTGGAATCGCCTGCGACACAATCCGATCGTCCTGCTGCAGGAAGTGGCACAGGAGCGTCTCGAAACGCTCGCGGCCGATGCAGGGTTTTGTGCGCGATATGATCGTCTGATCGCCTGGCTCAAGTCCGAACAGTCGGATGAGCACACCTGGTACGCCCGCACGTTCCCCGAACTGCGCGGCAAGCCGGTGGCGTACTTCTGTGCGGAATTCGGCGTGCACAACTCGGTGCCGATCTATTCCGGCGGTCTCGGCGTGCTCGCCGGCGATCACCTGAAGACCGCCTCCGACCTCGGCGTGCCCGTCGTGGCCGTTGGCATTCTGTATCGCAGCGG
Organism: uncultured Gemmatimonas sp.; assembly: GCA_964565915.1. Lineage (GTDB taxonomy): Bacteria > Gemmatimonadota > Gemmatimonadetes > Gemmatimonadales > Gemmatimonadaceae > Gemmatimonas. The sequence continues at coordinate 2,690 of CAZMGX010000363.1, read as the reverse complement.
ATACTTCGACCAGCGCATCCGGACGGATGGCTGGCAGGAAGATTCCGCTGACGAAATCTCGTTCGATCGGGTGCCGCTCACCAAGATCGCCGGGCCCAACGGTGCGAAGCATCTGGTCACCGTTCGCACGTTCGATCGCGACGTGCACATTCGCGTGTGGCGCATGCAGGTCGGGCGGGTGCCGGTCTATCTGCTGGATTCGGATCTCGAGGAGAATCATCCCGACGACCGTCCGCTGCTGTCCCGCCTGTACTCGGGCGGCCCCGCGATGCGACTTCGCCAGGAATGGCTGCTCGGCGTGGGTGGCGTGCGCGTGTTGCGTGCCCTCGGTGTGGCGCCGGCCGCGTGGCATGCCAACGAAGGACACGCCGCGTTCATGATGGTCGAGCGCGTTCGGGAACTGTGCCAATCCGGCCTCTCCTATGCGGAAGCCGTCAAGCGCGTGCGCTCATGCAGCGTCTTCACGACCCACACGCCGGTGCCCGCCGGTCACGATCAGTTCGCCGTGGGCGACGTACGTGAGTGTGCCGGTGGGGCGAGCCATGGCATGTGGAACGAGATGGGCATCGACGCGGCGACGTTCTTGCGCATCGGTTACCACCCGGAAGCCGGCACCGGCATGTTTCACATGACGGCTGCCTCGATCCGCTTGTCGCGACGGGTCAATGCGGTTGCCCGTCGTCACGGCATCGTGTCGCGTGAACTCTGCAAGCCGCTCTGGCCAGGGCGTGCGGCCGAGACGATTCCCGTCGGCCACGTCACCAACGGTGTGCACCTGGCGACCTGGATGGCCAATCCGGTCATGCAGCTGCTCGATCGACAGCTCGGACCGCAGTGGGGTCATGCCAACGATCCCGCGCTTTGGGAACAGGTGCTGCAACTGGATGATGATCAGCTGTGGGGCACGCACCTGCGCCTCAAGCACATCCTGATGCGTCTCGTGCGCGACGAGGCACGGCGCGCCTTTGCCAAGCGCACGATGGAGACGGTGCAGTTGGTCGGCGCCGGCACGCTCCTGGACCCGCACGTGCTCACCATCGGGTTTGCCCGGCGGTTCGCCACGTACAAGCGCGCTGACTTGGTGTTCCGCGATGTTGAGCGCCTGCGCAAGCTCGTTACGCACCCGACGCGACCCGTCCAGTTCGTGTTCGCCGGAAAGGCGCATCCCGCGGACAATCCGGGCAAACAGGTCCTGCAGAACGTCTACCAGTTCACGCGTGATCCGCAGTTCGAGGGACGCATCGCGTTTGTCGAAGACTACGGCATGCACCTGGCCCACCTGCTCGTTCAGGGGGTGGACGTGTGGATGAACATGCCACGCGTGCCGATGGAAGCGTCCGGTACGAGCGGCATGAAGGCCGGCCTCAACGGCGTCCCCCAGCTGTCCACGATCGACGGGTGGTGGGAAGAGGGCTACGAAGGGAACAACGGGTGGGCGATCCCCGCGGATGTCGACAGCGACGATGGGCGCGGGACAGTCGAGCGTCTCTATACGCTGTTGGAGCAGGAAGTTGTGCCGCGCTTCTATGAGCGTGATGCAAACGACCTGCCGCGCCGCTGGCTGCAGACCATGAAGCATGCGATGCGAGTCGCGGGCCAGCAGTTCACGGCCCGGCGTATGGTCGAGCAATACGCCCGCGCATACTACGCGCCGAGTATCCTCGGCGACGTGCTGCCCGACGATCCACCGACGGCATGACCAACCCCCGCCACGCCCGGACGGCCTCGTCATGACGTCGGTTGCCATGCCCACGCCCAGTCTGGGCACACCCGTGGTGTTGCCGGCCGCGGGCGACGCGCCGACGATCGTGCACCTCACCGCGGAATACAGTCCGTACGCGCGCAGCGGCGGACTGGCCGAAGCGGTGATGGGTCTCGCCAATTACCAGGTCCACGCGGGCGCGACGGTGGTGGTGTTCGTGCCGTTGTATCGCAGTGTTCGCGACCACGCGCCCGACCTCGCGCCACTGGGTCGACCGTTGCGCATCGACCTGGGCTTCCGCGGTGAGGAAGTCCGTTTCTTTCGCGAGGTGCACCCGGCGCCGGGACCCAAGGTCGTCTTTGTCGACATGCCCGAGTACTTCAACCGCGTCGGACTGTACGGGGAAGGCGGGCGTGACTACGCCGACAACGCGCGTCGCTTCGCGTTGTACTCGCGGGCGGTGCTGGATGCGATCCCGCGCCTGATTGCGGGGCCGGTGCTCATCCACGCCCACGACTGGCACACGTCACTCGCGCTGCTCTACATGCGCACGTACGCCGGGCTTCGCGAGCGATTCGCCACCACCCCGACCGTGCTGTCGGTGCACAACGCCGGCTATCAAGGCCACTTCCCGGCCTCGATGCTCAATGAGTGCGGCATCCCGCCGGAAGTGTTCAATTTTCGCCAGGTTGAGTGGTACGGACAGATCAACTTCCTCAAGGCCGGGCTGACCTCGGCCGACATGGTCGTCACGGTCAGTCCGAATCACGCGGCGGAATTGCGCACCGCCGGCGGCGGATTCGGACTGCAAGAGGTGTTTCGGTGGCTTGGTGATCGTTTCGGCGGCGTCGTGACCTTGCTGATCGGCTCGGTAATGCAGCTGAACTTTGCCGACCACCTGCGCCAGGCCCTGCCGCCGGTGGCCCTGAGCCTGCTGCTGCTGTGGCTGTGGCTGGGCTGGGGCCCGGGGTGGCGCGCCGTCCATGGA
>CAZMGX010000362.1:0-5412 GCA_964565915.1 uncultured Gemmatimonas sp. | reverse complement strand
CGCCCACCACGAGGGCGTAGTCGCGGGCCCGCAGCAGGTCGACGAGGTGTCCGGTGTAGTCGGCCGCCAGCGTGTCCTGCACCTCCGCCTTCAGTCCGAAACCCTTGCGCACATAGGCGCCGGCATTGCCCGGGGGGGATGTGGTATCAGCCATACTCGCAATGTAGCGCGCCGCGGGCGGTCCAAGCGACGGTGCCGCGGAATCGCGCGTCCCGCGCGCGCCCTCCGGACGTGGCTACGGCCGTGGGGGTGTCCATCCCCGGGCGTCGTCGGTCGTGCAGGCGAAGGGAGCCAGGGCCTCACGCACCATCGTCGGCAGCGGCCGCTTCGCGAAGGTTTCGGCGGTGACACAAACCACCACCATCGCAGCCGACGCGATCAGGGTCCAGCGCGTGCTCGATCGCACGTCGACGTTGATGGTCAGCGACGTCTCACCAAGTCGTGACACGTACGTGACCAAGGTCAACGCGTCGTCGAGACGGGCCGGTGAGAAATACTCGATGCTCAAGTGACGCCGCGGCATGATCACGGTCGGGGCGTCGAAGATCTTGTCATACGCCATCCCCGCCTCCCGAAGCAGCTCCTGCTCCGCCAGTTCCACCAATCGGGTGAACGCGCTGAATCGCATGATCCCGACGAGATCGACATCGGCCCATCGCACACGATCAAAAGCGAGAAACGGGGTAGGATTGGTCATGGACGGAGTATGCGGAGGCACGGGACTCGGCGAAAGAGTCCGGGGAACCCTCTGCGTGCGCCGGAATATCCCCTCTAGCCAGCACCGCGTCCCGGTCGCAGGATTCCTTCATGTACAACACCCTTCTTGTCCCGATCGACGGCTCTGACTTCAGCGCGCGAGCGCTGCCGGTCGCCGTCGCGCTGGCGAAACGGACCGGCGCCACGATTCACCTGACGCTCGTGCACGACCCGAGTGCCTACATCCCGTTCGTACCCGGCGAGGTCGCGGTCCCGGTGTACGATGCGGCACTGGTCAGTCAGCAAAAGGCCGAAGATCAGGCAACGCTCGATCGGCAGGTCGCCGCCCTCGCGGACGCCGGCGTGCGCGTGATCGGTTCGATGCTCGAGGGGACCGTCATCGAATCGCTCGTCGAGTACGGACAGCAGGTCGCGTCCGAGCTCACGATCATGACGACGCATGGACGCGGCGGATTTGCGCGGCTGAGGCTGGGCAGCGTCGCCACGGCCCTGCTGGCGCGCGCCACGACCCCGGTCCTGCTGGTGCATGGCGCGGGCGACCAGGCAGCCGACGCGCCCCCCGTTTTGCCTACTGGCCGCCTCCTGTGTCCGCTCGACGGGTCAGCGTTTGCGGAGCGCATGCTCCCGCACGCCGCCGCGTTCGCGGATGCCTGTGGCATGACCATGCACCTGTTCAGCGTCACCACACCACACGCGGTCTCGATGGCGCCGTTCGGAACTGAGGCCCTGCTGGCCGATCCGACTGTCCTCGATCAGGAGGAACACGATCGTCTCGACTATCTCACACGCCTGACGGCGAATTGTCCGCCCGGTTCAACCGCGCGTAGCGTGACCGACATGGCGGTCGCGCGCGCGGTACTCGACGAGGCATCGACCCAGGGGATCGGGGCCATCGCGCTCGCGACCCACGGTCGCGGCGGTCTCGCCCGACTCGTCCTCGCCAGCGTCGCGGACGAGGTGATCCGACACTCCGCCCTGCCCACGCTCGTCTATCGTCCCGAGTCGTCGAAGTAGGCGGCCGCCAGCCAGCGCGCCAGTGCGTACGTGACCAGCGGTTCGTAAGCACGCTGTCGGTCGATCAGGCCAGCGGTCAGAATCCCAACGGCACCGCGACCGTACTTCGTCCCGACGACCGATGCCACCGCGTCCATCGCGTGTCCGAGTTCCTCGCCAGCGCGGACCCGTGCCGCGACGGCCGGCGGGAGAGGCAGGGCCAACGAGCCCCCCTCGCTCACGATCCCCCGCCGGTCGACCACCGACGCCCATGCGCACGTGCGCATGGTGCCGTCCTCCTCAAGCACCACACCACCTTCGAGCCCGACGCCGAGGTCTGCGGCCGGGTCCGCCGTCAGCGCCGCGTGTGCGCGCGTCCGCGCGCCGCGTCGGGTCTCGTCATCTCCGAACGGCTGTGCTGGAACGCCGCTCTCGGCGGCGACGCCGCGCACCTCGCTGCCCGGCCAGGCGCGCTCCACGACCGCTCGCACGGCCGCAATTTTGACAGGGTTGGTGGAGCCGACGACAACGAATCGCATGGCGCAGTGTGGTGGGTGGGGGAGGCCAACATGACAACAATGCGGGGTAATCTTGCTCGCAGCCACGTATGCATGTAACGTGAGCCGCCGAGATGCCCGTCTCAACATCCGAATCGCGGCGGGCCGATGCACCAGACCGGCCGCCGACTCCGACGCCTGCACGATCGCGCCTCTGGCTCGATTTCGTGAACACTGATTCCGCCGCGCAATCCGTGCACGGCGATCTGTTTCGCAACCTCGACGCGCTCCTTCGCTGGCTCACCGAACACGCCGCACTCGACGAGGAACGGGCCTCGGGTATTCGCCGGCGGGCGCTGCTGCAGCCCGCCGCAGCCGCGGCGTCGGTGGTCGATGCGCGGCGCGTGCGAGCCGCCCTGCGTATGCTCGCTGAGCGGGGCGCGACGTCCCCGCGTGTCTGCGACGATGCCGTGGCCGAGATCAATCGCGTCCTCGGTCGCAGCGCCGGCACGCGTCGCCTCGACCGGCTGCCCGACGGATCGTACGCCCGCAGCTTCGTCCCGACCGGTGATGCGTTTGCGGGCCTCATGATTCCGGTGGTCGACTCCGCAGCCGACGCCCTCTCCAGCGGTGAACTCGGGCGGGTGCGTCGGTGCGCCGACTCCCGGTGCCATCGCGTATTCGTCGACACCACGAAGAACGGGCGCCGTCGCTGGTGCGACATGGGCACCTGCGGGAATCGCGCCAAAGCTGCACGGCATCGCGCCCGCCTCATTGGTCGTCCGTCGCCGCACGACGGCACCGGCGAGATCGGCTGACCGTGGACACCCCGTCCACGCCGTCGACGCCACCGCGCGCGATCGACCCCGTCGAGTCACCCGCCGACGCCACGCTCGAGCGTGGTTTCGTCGCATCCCTGCGTTGGCTCGTCGCAGAAGGCGACGTTCGAGGGGTCCGACGTATCGCGGTGGAACTCCGCGCGCTCCGCGAAGCGCTTGCCACGCTCGATGAGACCCGATCCGCCCGCGATGACTACGCCCGGAGAGCGACCGAGCTGGACCGGGAGCTGCAGGCGGCCATGGCGGTGCTCGGCCCTGGCACGGCCGTCAACGGCAACGGCACCCTGCTCCAGCGGCTCGCGAGGCTGCGTGAGCGACTCGCCGAAGACACGGCGACGCGTCGGCAGATCACGTTGGAGCGCGATGCCTGGCGCGCCATGTGTGAGTTGTTGACGCAAACACGGGCCCGCGTCCACGAACTGCTCGATGAGACCGAGGTCGAGCGAGACGCGCTGGCGTCGGCCCTGGAAGTCCTGCGTGCACGCGTCGTGGAACTGACGACGCTGCATGATGACGCGGCCCGCGATGCGGCACAGACACGGGCTGAACTCGCTGCGCTGCGGGAACGACTGCGCGACTGGAGTGGAACCGTGGAGCGCGCGCTGCAGGAGCTGATGCGTGGATCGCGCGCGCTGACCGACGGCAACGCAGACAGCAACTCAGACGGCTGACGGCACCGCCGCGGTCACGATGGCAGGCGCCAGCACGGCCCGCACGACCGATTCCTTGAGGTAGCCCATTTCAACGGCGTAGCCCGCGAGCTTGCGCTGCAACAGCCGGCGACCACGGAACAGACGAGACTTGACGGTCCCTTCCGGCACCCCAAGTGCATCGGCGATCTCGGCGTACCGCAACCCCTGGAGATCACTCAGCACCACGGCCGAGCGATACTCTTCCGGCAAGCCACGGATGGCGCTGGTGACTTCGTCGTCGAGGAACGAAACGTAGAAGCGACCTTCGGGGGCGGCCTCGCCGACCGCCTCGAACATCGCCCATCCCTCCGTGTCCTCGGGCTGCTGCACTTCACGTGCATCGATGCGCCGCTTGCGGCTCACGAAGACGTGATAGAGGATCGTGAACAGCCACGCGCGGATGTTCGTCCCCAGGTGATACTGCTCCCATCGCTCCAACGCGCGCAGGAAAGTGTCCGAGACGAGGTCCTCTGCGTCGTCACGGCCACGCGCCAACTTCAGTGCGAACGAGTACAACGCATCGAGATGGACCAGCGCCTCGCGCTCGAACTGCGCCCGCCGCGCCTCGCGATCAGCCACAGGCCCGCCGCTGGCCGCGTCGTGCGAGACCACCGCGAGTCGTACCGCTTCGTCGTTCGTGCTGACCATGAAATCTCCTCGTCTGCGCCGTGCGCAGCGCTGTTCGGATCTGCACCGCCGGCCTCCTGCCCTCCATCCGGCGCCGCATTGCTCAGTGTCACTCCCGTTGTCCTTCGTCGCTGCCATCCGGACGGATGCAGCGATGCAGCGATGTAGCGATGCAGCGCGCCTACTCGACCGCGACGAGCTGACGACTGGCGTTGGCCCCGAGTCCGTCGCGCGCATGCATCGCGATGAACCGCTTGAGATCGATGGCGATTCCCTCGAGCACGGAGATGTCGCGTTTCACGCGGGTCATGAGCACCGCCCCTTCCAGCGCGGCGATGATGAACCGCGACAACCGCACGGCGTCCACATCATCGAGCAGCTGCGGGCGGGCCTCCCACAACAGCGAGCGGATCTGGCTGGCCCAGCGTTCGAAGACGGCCTCGATGCGAACGCGGAAGCCCTCGTGCGCGTCGGCCAGTTCGGCGGCGAGGTTGCCAAACGGAGAGCCACGGCGACCACCACTTTCGGCCTGCAGCGCGACGACGGCGTCGATGAAGAGGTTCAACCGTTCGAGCGGATCGATCATCGGCTCACGGAGAATCGCGAGGCCACGCTCGGCGAATCGTTCGAACTGACGGTTGAGCACTTCGTAGCCGAGTTCTTCCTTCGACTTGAAGTAGTGATAGAAGTGGCTCTTGCCACTGAGCTTGGCGCCCTTGATCACGTCATCGACGGACGTCGACGTGAAGCCGCGTTCGGCAATGAGCGTGGCGGCGGCATCGAGAATTTGCAGGCGGCGTTCTGTCATGGCGTCAATTATAGGACCACTCGGTCCATCCGCAACCCGCCGAAAGGACGAATTGCTAACATACTGCTATTTATGGCTTTATGAACGCATATTGTTACTCGGCGAACACGAAATAGGACCCGAGATTCCTATCCAGTGAAGACCAGGCGGTCCTATCGTGAAATCACCGACCTTTCCGCCGGCCGCCGGGCCCCCCCCCCCCCCCCCCCCCCCCCCCCCCCCCCCCGGACCCCCCCCCC
>CAZMGX010000361.1:0-5414 GCA_964565915.1 uncultured Gemmatimonas sp. | reverse complement strand
CCCCGAGCGTGGCGGCCTCGCAACTCGGTAGTAGCGCGAGGCGTCCACGTCAGTGGCGAGGTCGACGTGGTGGGGGTGCGCACGACAGATGGCACCGTAGTGTGGCGCTACGAGGATCCCGCAACGTATCTGATTCCCGACCTCTATCTCGCGACAGATGGTGAACATGTCGCGTTCGGGGCGAGAGGTGGCGTTGTCGTGTTGCTGGATGCTGCCACGGGCGCTGAGCGGTGGCGGCGCACACTCATGCTCGATACCGCCTCCGCATTCGGCTCACCGGTGTTTGTGGCGGGTGCCGTGGTGTACCTGCGCCAGCGGCTGAACTATGACCCGCCCGATGGCGAGCCGATCGCGTTTGCCCTCGACGTCGCGACCGGCGAAACCCGCTGGGTGTTGCGGGTGGATCGGAGTCGGGGCGTGAACCAGATGGGTGGCTACGACGCCATCGTCGCGGACGGTCATGTGATTCTGGCATTGCAGGACGGGGCGCTGGTCTCCGTGCGCGGCAGCGACGGAGAGATTCGCTGGCGACGGGCGCGCAACTCGAATCCGGCCGACGGTTACCTAGACCTTCGGTATTTCGCGTACAACGGCTCACAGTTGGTAGCGTCGTCCATCATCGACGGCACCATCCGCAGCTATTCACTGACCGACGGCAGCCTGCGCTGGACGTTCCACGGACCCGGGTCCGCATTCGTCTCCGAGCTCGCGATGGACCAGCGCACCGTGGTGGCCTCCGGCATCAACACGCAACTGTGGATGGTCGACCTCAACACCCATCGCGGTCGCGCGCTGGAAATTCTGGACAAGCCGCTGACGCATCAGTTCGTGCCGTCGCCGACGCTGGTGAACGGCACGCTTGTGGCGCCTACCGCGAACGGCATGCTCGTGCTGCGGATTCCGTAGCGCATCTCAAGCCTCCTCCCCTCTTTCGGCAACCTCTCCCCTCGACGCTCCGCCGCAAGCCTGGCACCTTCGGTTGTCTCTCGCCTCCGTGCTCAGAGCCTCATGGCTCAACTGGCACCCGCCGGAACTCCACGCCCGGCCTTGATTGCGCGCATGCTCAGCATGACCAGCAGATCCAGCGCGCAGTAGAACGCCCCCGCCGCGACCGGCGGATTGAGCGTCACCAGACCCGTCGACCCCACTGCTGCATTCCAGTGCCAGTTGCCAAGCCAGGTGCCGTATAGCTCCATCACGAGCGCAAGCACGAACATCGTCGCATACAACTGTCGATCACGACCCAGTACGACACTCGCCGCGAACACCGCGACCAGCAGTGCGCTGAACGTATCGCGTCCGGATAGCGCGAGTGCGACAACCACGGCCACGGCGCCCATCGTGACGACCTGCACGGTGCGCTCCGACACGCGCGGCGCCACCGAGAGGCCAAGCAGGAACAGCAACACATGGCCCGGTGGCACGAACATCGGCAGGTTGCCGAGGCGGTAGTCGTACACTTGCCACACCAGCGACAACAACACTTCACCCACGGTCGCATACACGAGACACGTCAGCATCATCGCGCGGCCGGCACCATCCGTACGAAGCAGCAGCCACGCAAAAACCAGCCACGTGATGCCCACGACGACGGGCTGCCCCCAAGCGCCGCCCAGCTGGTCGACCGCCAGTCCACCGGTGATCAACGCCGGCACCAGCGTCCACAGTAGGATCTGTGACAGCCCGCGCGGAACTGGGGTATGCTGTACGGGAGTGCTCACGATCACGCGCGTCTGGTCGCTACCACAACGAATGGATCGTGACCGCCGCGTGGCAAACAGTGTGTGACATGACGCAGGCGGGTGGTGAGGGGACACGCGCACTGGCCGAACCGTGCACGTCGCAGAATAATGAGTCATTCGCGCGCACAGGACATCCCGCCGCGACCACATTTCTCGAAAGGCACCCGGTATGTCGACGCTGGCCGATCCCGCAGCACGCGACGCCATCGTGGCGCGCATCGAGTGTTTGTCGCCGACGGCGACGGCGCTATGGGGTCGCATGACGGCCCCCCAAATGCTGGCGCACTGTACCGATGCGCTACGTATGGGGTTGGGCGATCTGCCGGTCAAGCCGAGGGCGGCGGCGCTTCCCCGCATTGCACTCGTGAAGTGGCTGTTTCTCAACGTGCTGCCATTCCCGAAGAGTGCACCCACGGCGAAAGAGCTGCTGGCTCGCACGCCGGAGCCATGGGAGGCGGAACGCGCCGCCCTCGTGGGGTTGATCGGACGGGTCGGCAGCGCCGACGCCTCCATGCGGTGGCCAGAGCATCCGCTCTTCGGGCCGCTCAACGGGGCGCAATGGGGCCAACTGACCTGGAAGCACCTCGACCATCACCTGCGGCAGTTCGGGGTCTGACGCCGGCCGCGCGGCCGTCCGTGGTTCGCAGACGGCGGGGACGCTATCCTACGCCGTGCCCCACGATACCGCCCTTCTCGTCACCATTGCCGGCGCCTTTGCGGCGGCCTTCCTGCTTGGCTTTGGCGCATCCAAGATCGGCCTCCCGCCGCTGGTCGGGTACCTCGTCGCAGGGATCGCGCTGGGGCCGAACTCACCGGGTTTCGTCGGCGACGTAGGGCTCGCCCAGCAGCTGGCCGAGGTCGGCGTGATCCTGCTGATGTTCGGGGTGGGACTGCACTTCTCGCCCGGTGACCTGATGCGTGTGCGACGCATCGCGCTGCCGGGCGCGGTCATCCAGATGCTGCTGGCGTGCGTGTTGGGCGGTGGATTGGCCCTTACCTGGGGCTGGTCACCGGCGGCTGCGGTGGTGTTCGGCCTGTCGTTGTCGGTGGCGAGCACCGTAGTCGTGCTCAAGGTGCTCGAAGCGCGCGGGCTGTTCGATTCAATCGATGGCCGGATCGCGGTCGGCTGGCTGGTGGTGGAAGATCTGGTCGTCGTCATCGCCCTCGTACTGCTGCCGACGATTCTCGCGCTCGTCGGCGGTCCAACGGTCGCTGAGACGGCACCTACACCCGGCGTAGCGTGGACGATCGTCCTGACGCTCGCCAAGCTCGCCGCCTTCATCGTCCTGATGGGGGTCGTGGGACGCCGCGCGGTGCCATGGCTGCTGACGCTCGTCGCGCGCAGCGGCTCGCGCGAGTTGTTCACGTTGGCGGTGCTCGCCGTCGCACTCGGCGTAGCCGTCGGTGCGGCCGCGCTCTTCGACGTGTCGTTCGCGCTGGGAGCGTTCGTGGCCGGCGTGGTGATCAGCGAGTCGGATCTGTCGTACCGCGCGGCGGCCGATGCGCTGCCTATGCAGGACGCGTTCGCCGTGTTGTTCTTCGTTTCGATCGGCATGCTGATCGATCCGATGGTCGTGGTGAACCAGCCGCTGCGGGTGTTGGAGACCGTCGCGGTCGTGCTGATCGGCAACTCAGTGTTTGCAACGATCCTGATGGTCCTGCTGAACCATCCGCTGCGCGCCGCCCTGCGTCTGGGCGCAAGCCTCGGGCAGATCGGTGAATTCTCGTTCATTCTTGCCGGCCTCGGCGTGGAACTTGGCGTGCTCACCGGTGATGCGCGCAGCCTGTTATTGGGCGCGGCCCTGATCACTATCGCCATCAATCCACTGGTCTTCCGCCTGATGGACGGACTCGGCGAGTGGATCGCGCGCCGACCGCGGCTGCTGGACTTTCTGGAGCGACAGAAGGAACCGCGCATCGTGGCGACCGGCATGCACGTCGCAATGACACCGGATCATGCCATTCTGATCGGCTACGGACGCGTGGGACGCACCATCGGTGATGCGTTGCAGCGGCTTGGTGTCCCGTTCATCGCCATCGAACAGGACCGTCGGATTGTCGAGGCGATGCGCACCGTCGGTGTCAGCGCCATCTACGGCGATGCGACCCAGTCAGGCATTCTCGACTACGCGCATCCGGAACGTGCGCGACTGCTCGTGGTCGCCGCCCCCGATCCATATCACGCGCGTCACATCATCGCGATGGCGCGGGCGAAGAACCCGAAGATCGAGGTGATCGTGCGCACCCACAGCGATCAGGAACAGACGATCTTCGAGGGCATGGGCGTTCAGAAGGCGCTGATGGGCGAGCGCGAACTAGCGTTCGGCATGGCGTACTACAGCCTGCGCTCACTGGGCGTCGACGACGATCGCGCAGATGACATCGTGCAGCAACTGCGTGGGGGCATGCGCATGCCGACGCAGGAGTTTCACATGCTGGCGCCCTCCATGGCGCCGCCGGCGGGCGGCTGACGGACCGCAACAGCAGACTCGTCCCCGGTCTCCCATCCGTGGTCGATGGTCCACGGTCAACACTCCGGCGTTTCTACCAAAGTCCTCACTCCACCGTCACAACTCCCGTGGTCCATTGGTTGGGCCAAACTCCTCACTCCCAAGTCCCCGGTCCAACGTCCCGCTGTTGCCGCTACGTCTGCGGCTCGATGCCTGGGCGCCCGTGAGTGACTCGCCACCGCGACGGCGTCGCAATCGGCGCGCCCGGCCGGCTCACGTACGCCACGCTCCGATAGTCCGTCGTCCACTGCTGCGCATCGACCGCGCACGTGAAGTACCCACGACGATTCTCGTACCACTTGATGTGCGGATTCTCGGCGAGACTGGCTCGCATGCGCTCATTCACCGTGCCCGTGCCGTCTCCGCCGGACGAAATGCTGGTGCCCACGAACTCTGCCGCCACGACGGGGCGATCGGGACGCGAGAAGTCACTGCGTAGTTCATTGACCCAGTTGGAATGAATGTCGCCCGTCAGCACCACGGTGCGGTTCGCGGCTCGTTGTGCAATCGCCCCAAGCAAGCGGTCACGCGCGGCGGGATATCCACTCCACTGATCCATCGACACGCGCGTCTCGGCGCCTGGTGCGCTGTCGTACGGCCCCATCATGACCTGTTGTCCCAGCACCTGCCAATGCGACTTCGAGCTGGCGAGGCCATCGAACAGCCACTTTTCCTGCGCGGGACCCATCATGCCGCGCTTCACACTCGCCCAGTCGCCGCACGGCACCGCCTTCGTGCCGCTGTCACACGCCTGCACGTCGCGGTACTGTCGCGTGTCCAGCATCCAGAAGCGGGCCAGCGCGCCCCAGTTGATGGTGCGCGTGATCGTGAGATCCGCCCATGAAGTCACACGCGGCACGCGCACCGGCTGGTGCTCCCACCATGCCTGATACGCGGCGGCTCGCCGCGCGCGCATCTGATCCGACGATTCCATCTCGTTTTCGCCGTTCAACCCGGCGTAGTTGTTGTCGACCTCGTGGTCATCCCACGTCACGAGCCACGGACAGCGTGCATGCGCCGCCTGCAGCGCCGGATCCGTCTTGTACTGCGCATAACGACGGCGATAGTCGTCAACCGTACGAATCTCGAGCCCCTGATGTTTGCGAAGGGCGTTGACCGGGCTCGAGTAGCCCGAGCGAATGATCCCGCTCACCAGCACGTT
>CAZMGX010000360.1:0-5422 GCA_964565915.1 uncultured Gemmatimonas sp. | reverse complement strand
CACCGGTGCTGTCCCCCTTGTCGGTCCCGAGCACCAGACTCTTTGCCGGATCGGTCCCATTGATCCAGATCGCCGGATCGTCACTGTCTCCCGGAAGCGTGTCCGTGATCGCGATGGGCGTCAGTGTGTCCGGGCTGAGCGGCAACACCACCGCACTGACCGCCGCAGCGGTCGCTGCGCCCGCCGTATCCGCTGCCGGGCGATCGTCGCGCGATGCGCACGACGTGGCAACCGCCAGGAGAGACGCAAGGCCGATGATCGAGGCAGCACGAACGGTGCGAGGTGGCATGTCGAAGCAGATGCTGGAGGGTTCTCAGGTGCGGAGTCGTGAAGAATGCATTCCAGAGCGGCCCAGATGAATCGGGCCTGCCTCTCCGTTACATCCCGCGGACCAAAGGGGGGATCAGTCCGCCGCGATCAACGCGGCGGCAGTGAGATCGACGGCGGCGCACCACTCGGCGGGCGGGTAAACAGCGTGCCGGCAGCCGTATGGCCGGCCGTGAAGCCGCCGTGACTGAGAAAAAACTGCCCCCGCTCGAGCCCCATGAATCGATCCAGCCGCTGCGCCCGTCCCGTGGCGTCGTGACTGAACGTCGCCTCGGTCAGCTCCTGCCAGCGTCCGTCCGCCGAGCGAATCCACTGCGCACCGAACAGTGCTTTTCGCCGTAGGTGCCCCGTGCTGCCACCGAAGTTCTCGCTGAACGAATAGAGCCGGCGCAGACCCTGCCCGTCCTTGGCGGCGCGAAAGGCGGCGATGAGTTGCCACGCGTTTCGATCCGGATGAAACCAGTAGCCGCTGTACGTCGTGGCATCGCCGTCGGGCGCCGCAGTCACGAAGAATCGCTGCACCGCTCCGGTTTTCCACGGATACACGAGATGCGAGTGCCCACCAGTGCCCTCATTGCCGAACACCTCGGCGACCACGCCGTCGCCCTTCGCCACCAGCTGCGTGTAGTTCTCCGCCGCCACCGTACTTCGATCAACGGCCGTCGAACCGCTGGCCGCATCCCACACCGAGAAGATGATGCGGCGTTCGGTGGGCGAGTTGACCTGCATGCCGAAGTAGCCGCGCGCAAATCCCGTCGCCATGTAGTACGTGGTGACCGGATCATCGATCGCCGTCACCTCGGCATAGAATCCCGTGATGGTCTTCGTCGTGTCGGTCGGGTATCGCAGATGGACGCTGGCCGCGTTGCGTCGCGCGTCGGTGTTGAAGTGTGCGTCGATCGACGCAGGCCCCGTCAGCACCAGGCCGTGAACCTCGACCGACGGTGCCGGGGCGCTGTCCGCAACGGCCAGCGTGAAGCGCTGATACCCGGTGTCCGCCATGGTCGCGGTGCCAAACACGACCTCTTGCACCGAGTCGCGACCCGCGACGCGTACCTCGCGCTCAAGTCCGCCGGTCAGCAGTCGCAGCCGTGCCGAGTCACCCGGCGGGACGCGCACGGCGGCCGCGATGGTGATGCTGCCGCGGCGGCTCAGCCGGCCATACCACACGATGCTCGACCCGCGGCCTGTGAATGGCCGCACCGGTCGAGTCGCGGAGAGGCGCGCCGCGTTCGGATCCGGCGCCAGGTATGCCGTAAACGCGGGAACCCGCAGCGTCGGTGCCGGCTGGCTGACGAGTGGCCCAGCCACCAGCAGCACACCGAACGCCGCGACGACCTCCCGAAGTGAGACGTTCCGGCGCCTTCCGGAACGCGTCAGGTGTTGTCCTTGATCGTGGTACTGACGCCGTTCGTCTTGACCGATTCGATCCCGTTGTCTCGGGCGGCCGGCGTCGCGTACATCTGGCTGCTGCCGATGATCTGATGGTTCCCGGCCTTCAGGTTGAAATACGTCCGCCCGTCGGCGGCATCCTTGCGATCATAGCGTTCGTCGAGCGGCGCGTTCTTCTGGACCGACGCAATGCCGTTCTCTGCCGCGGACTTGGTCTCGTACTGCTCACTGCGAAGGATCGTCTCGGCGTTTCCAGCCTTCAGCGAGAAGCTGTACTGTCCTTTCTCGCTCTTGGTCAACTCATACCAGCCAGCCATCTCGGCTCCTGCGTCGGAGTGTCGGTCGTGTCGTCGGCCATGCGCCGCCCGTCCACGTATCCTTTACGATAGCACCGTCGATGCCGGCCGTCACGCGGTCGGCTGACACGGTGGTATCGAACATCAGGCGGTGCGATTCGCGGCGCGATTCGCGGTGCGATTGGCCGTCCGATCATCGCGGTGGCGGCAGCAACAAGTCCCCTCGCATCGTATCTTCGCTGCGGACGGCGCCGCCTGCGCAGCCGTCCGGACACTCGACCCAGGGAGCGGATGACCGGGACGCCAGATGATGCCGAACTGCTCGACGCCGAACTGAGCCTGCTCGCGTTCCAGCGTCGGGTACTGGCGCTTGCCAAAGACCCCGGCGTCCCGTTGCTCGAGCGGCTGCGTTTTCTTGGTATCGTCACGAGCAACATCGACGAGTTGTACATGGTCCGGATGGTCGAGCTGCGGGCAGCCGCCGTCGATGCGCAGGACGATGGGGGGCGCGCCGCCGCCCGGCTGGCGGCCGTCGAGGCTGATATCAACGCGCTGCTGGTGGCCCAGACACAGGCCGCTGAACGATGCCTGCGCGACGCCGCCGCACACGGCGCGGTGATCGTGACGTGGCGCGATCTCCACGCCGGCGAACAGGAGGCCCTGCGGGCGCAGTACCTGCGAGAGATTCAGCCGGACCTGATGTCGCACGCCATCACGCTCAGTCCCGGCTATCCGGTACCACATCTGCCGCACCTCGGGCTGTTTGTCGCGGTGGTGTTCCGTACGGCGCCCGGAGAGCGCGCGCGCCTCGCCGAGCATGAGCTGCCGCGGGATGTACCTCGTCTATTGCCCGTGCCTGGTCGCTCCGGGGCGGTGATTGCGATCGAAGAAGTGCTGCGCGCCAACGCGCCCCTGTTGCATCCGGAGGCGTTGGTCGATGGCGCCTATCTGTTCCGTGTGACGCGCGGCGGAGACCTTCCCCTGTCCGAAGATGCCGCTGGCGACTTGCTTGGCGCCGTTGAGCAGGCCACGGAACGCCGTCCGCACAATCCAGCCGTTCGGGTCGAGGTGGAGCGCAGCATGCCGTCGCACGTCGGCGCGCTCATTCTGGACAGTCTTCGGCGCGAGGCGAATCGGCGTGACATGGCACTCACGGTCGATGCGGTGCAGGTCGTCGACGGATTGCTCGATCTGCGATGTCTGCAATCACTGCCGTTGCCGCGGGCCGGTGTCGATCGGGCATCAGCGTTCGAGTATATACCGCTTCCGGACCGGCCGGTGGCGCCGACCGACCAGCCCTTGTTCGGGTTGATGCGTCAGGGCGACCTGCTGCTGCATCATCCGTTCGACAGCTTCGAGCGCAGCGTGGTGCGGTTCTTTCGCGAAGCGGCGGATGATCCGGATGTGACTTCCATCCAGACGACGTTGTACCGGGTGGGCAATCCGTCCCCGATCGTCGAAGCGCTGCTGAGCGCAGCACGCGCGGGCAAGGCGGTGTTCGTGCTGGTGGAACTGCAGGCGCGCTTCGACGAAGTACACAACGTACATTGGGCTCGCGCACTGGAGCGTGCCGGCGGCCGCGTCGTGTATGGATTGGCGGGCCTCAAGGTGCACGCCAAAGCCGCGCTGGTGACTCGGCGTGAGCACGCGGGCATGGTGCGGTATGCCCATGTGGGCACGGGCAACTACAACACGCGTTCGGGACGCCAGTATACCGATCTCAGCCTCTTCTCCGCGCGCCCGGCGCTGACTGCGGACATGGCGGCGTTGTTCGATGCCCTCGCGGCAGGTTCTTCCCTGCCCGACGGATTGTCGCACGGCGCCCTCGTCGCACCACATCAATTGCGACCGGCCTTGCTGGCTCGCATTGCCCGGGAAACGGCGGAGGCAGAGGCCGGCCGTCCTGCCTCCATCACGATCAAGGTGAATGGTCTTGCCGATACGGAGATGGTGCGGGCGCTGAGTCGTGCGGCTCGGGCCGGGGTTCGCGTCGACCTGATCGTGCGGGGCATCTGCACCCTGCGGCCGGGAGTCCCGGATCGTACGCCCGGCATCCGGGTGTTGTCGATCGTCGGGCGATTTCTCGAGCACTCGCGGATCTACCGCTTCGGCAATGCGGGACAGCCGGAATACCTGATCGGGTCGTCCGATTTGCGTCCGCGGAATCTGCGGCGCCGAGTGGAGCTGCTGGTGCCTGTCGTCGAGCGGGAACAGCAGCAACTCCTTGATGCAATCCTGCATCGGTACCTCGAAGATCCGACGGCGTGGGAGCTCTCGCCGGACGGCCGGTATCGGCAACGACCGGGTGGTGACGGCAGTGCGCAGTCGGCGTTTGAGGCGGCCGCGCGTGGCGCCTGATGAGGTCGGCGTCCACTTTCCGATCGGGCGCTGTCCTCATGGGGTGACGATCGATGTGATGCGCGACACGTAAGTCATTTCGTGCCATCGCCGTCGGTAGGCGGTATGATTCCTGCAGCCGGACGTTGTATCGAAGTTGCGTTCGTCCCCAAGTCGGAGTGGCATCATGTTCCGTCGACCGATTGCCTGGCTTACCGCGTGCACGCTGGCCCTGCCGGCTCTGTCCCTGCCGCTTGGGGCCCAAGTGGTGACTCCGTCCGAACTGACCGAGGAAGCCCCGCGCTACTCGGCCAACCAGCTGGACAATCTGCTCGGGCCGGTGGCGCTCTATCCGGACGCGCTGCTGGCGCAGGTACTGGTGGCCGCCACCTTCCCCGATCAGGTGGAGGACGCCGCGCGGTACGTGCGCGCGAACGGTACCGCAGGCATCGATGACCAGTCCTGGGATGTCAGCGTGAAGGCTGTGGCTCACTATGCCTCGGCCCTCAACATGATGGCCGACAAGTCGGACTGGACGACCACGCTTGGTGTGGCGTATGCGAATCAATCCAGCGAGGTGATGGCCTCGGTACAGCGCTTGCGGGCGCTGGCCGCGCAGCACGGCAATCTCGTCTCGACGCCGCAACAACAGGTGTTGACGGAAGGCACGACGTACGTGATCACGCCGGCGCAGCCGCGCGTCGTGTACGTGCCGGTGTACGACCCCGTGGTCGTCTACACGCGCCCCGTATTCGGCGCCGCGTTCGCGAGTCGGTTCTGGTCGTTCGGCGTGGGCTTCCCGATCGGCGGCTGGCTTTCGTACGACTGTGACTGGCGCCTCAACCGTGTCTACTACAACGGCTGGAACACCGCGTTCTTCGAGTACGGCGGCGGGTGGCGGGCGCGGTCACGACCGTTCATTCAGATCACCAACGTCTACGTCAGCCCGCGGTATCGGAACGTCTATGTAAATCGTGACGTGTACCGGCGGCCGATCAACTATCGCAACGTCGATCGGTATGCCGGTATCCATCGGGATACGTATTTCGATGGCCGTCGCGACGGCTATC
>CAZMGX010000359.1:0-5428 GCA_964565915.1 uncultured Gemmatimonas sp. | reverse complement strand
GCGCAATGTGCCGAGCCGCCCCTGCCGTCAAAAAGACCTGGCACGGCGGCCTGCGACGAGCGCCGGAGAATCCCGACATCGTACGGCCCAGCCAAAGCAACCTAATCCGTTGAGGCGGACTCGGGCAAGGAAGCGACCGTTCGCGCGCGTCGGTTGGATGAGGCGACGGCGCCACGAAAGGCCGCCGTTGTCGCCTCCAGCACGCCGCCCGGCCGCAATTGGGTGACGGGGGCGCCGATGTAGCGGCGGAAATACTTGCCCAGACTGCCGCCGTCGTTGAAGTCGAGTTGCCCGGCGACGGAGTCGAGGGTGTGGCCAGGCTGATCGAGTAGTGCGCTCGCGACCAGCAGTCGCGTCCAACTGAGGAACACGCGCGTGGACGGCAGCCCGCTGCCAATGAGCCTCGCGTGCAGCGTGCGGCGCGACACGCCAAACACGGCCGCGACGGCTTCGCGATCCAGTTCGGCATCCGCGTGCTCGAGGGCGTACTCGAGGACCGGTCGGAGGGGCGACGGCACGATGTCGGCCAGCGTGGCCGCGATGCGCGTCCCCACCGCGCGCTGCGTGGCCGTGGCCATGATCCGCGCGAACGCGTGGCGGAGTTCGTCGAACTCGCTGCGGACGATGTCCTGCACGCCGGCACGGGCGACGTCGATGAGCTCCTGAGACGTGATGCGGCGAATGTCGCACCACGCGATCAGCGGCTGCTCGGGAAACGCCTCATGGACGCGCCGCAGGGTGCGGACGGCAAGCTCATGCTCGGCCCCGCCGGCTTCGACCACCGTGACGGCGATCCCCCCCGCCGAGAGGGCCGCGAGCAAGACGAGCTCATCCTGAAAGGCCCTGACGTGACTTCCGACCGGCGCCACGCTGCGCAGCCGGGGCAGGGTCGGGGACGACGCCGGGACCCAGGCAATGACCTGGTCAGGGTGCATGCGAGGGCGGTCGGCGCGGACCGCGAAAAGTCGTTGCCCACCAGTGCCGACAGTTGCCCACCGCTGCGCGGTGTTTCCGGCGCCTTGGCGCCATCAATCCTCAACCCTTCGACTGGAGTGTTTCATGCTCGACTCGCGCCGCCTCTTTCTCGTTGCGTTGCTGGTAGTGGCCCCCGCCCTCGCGGCCTGCAGCATGCCGACCGCCAACGACGATCCGCCACCGCCGCCGCCGCCGGCCGATTCGACGCACTTCGGTGATACCAAGCCGTGGGGATGAGTTCGCTTGCTGTGCGATGTCAAACGGCCAGTGCCTCGAGCCGCCGGATGCTGCTGACCACCACCGCGTCGCCGCGATTGCCGCGATACGGCTCGGGTTCGTCGGCAGCGCCGGCGAACGAGGTCGATGCATCCTGCAGGTCCATCAACTGGCTCAGTTGTTCAGCGCGGAAGAACTGCTCGTGATGCCCGAACCGCCGGGACACGTCGAGACACGCCTCGACCCGGGCGCGGGCGACCACGAACTCGCCGACGACCGACCACGCCTCGGCGGCGCACAGCAGCGCAAAGGACGTGAGGTGAGAATAGTTGACGGTCGCGATGCCGGTGAGGATTTCGCGATCGTAGGTTTCCACGCGAGCGCGGTCACCCAGTCGGGCGGCCGCCCGAATCGCGCCCGCCAGGGTGTCCAGACGGATGCGCGGCAGGCGCGACAACGTCAGGGCGTGTTCGAACCCGCGCGAGGCCGCTTCGGCAAATCCCGCGTGAAGTGCCACGACCGACAGGTCGGCGAGGACGGACGTCCGGACGTCAATGTCGTTCTCGCTCACATCGTACAAGCGCCAGCCGTACAGCAGGGCATCAGCAAGACGGCGATTGGCGATCGCGATCGACATCAGCCCTTGGCACGCCGCGACGTATGTCGAGCCTGAGGGCTCGGCGAGTTGTAGTGCGGCGAGGTATTCGGCCTCCGCCGCCGGCAAGTTGCCGCGCATGTCGTGCAGCAGGGCAAATCCGATGCGCCCTCGCGCTTCGAGGGGGCCGTCACGCTCTCGCACGCACGTCTCAACCATGCTGGCATAGCAGTCTTCCGCCGATGCCAGATCATTCATCTGGCGGGCAATCCGACCCAAGTGGACAGTAGCCAGCGCGCCCGCGACATAGCCCGAGCGCGCGGTCAGCCGACAGATCGCCGACACGGTGGTGTACGCCAGTTCAAAGCAGCCGGCCCGCTCCATCGCCTCCGCCGCGGACCGGAACTGCTCGGCCACGAACTCAATCCCCTCCGTCGGCGCGGCCAGTCGGTCGTGCCGCATCGTCGGACGCCCGAGGGCGAGCGGGCGCAGCAGGTCGAGCGATTGCCGCATCGCGGCCTCCCGGCGGGCGCCGCGCAACCCCGTCAGCTGATCAGCTGACTGCGCAATCGACAACCACATGACGAGGTCGTCGCCGAGCTCGACGGTGCGTTCCGCCGCACTGCGCGCGTCCATCTCGAACGCCTTCAGCGGAGAAAGTGGTTTACGCATGATCGGCGGCGTGTCGGGGCATTACTTCCATTCCAATGAATTTCAACATTGGAAGCCTCGTGGGTAAGGGGAAAGGATCACCGATGCGGGACCGTTCGAATGAACTCGGCCACCGTGGACTCGAGATCGAGGGCAAACTGCGTGCATCGATTCAGTCGCTTGATCGCGTGCAGCCGCTCCACATCGTCCGCGGCCATCTCGAGTGCCTCCAGCGCGGCCGTGATGTCCGCCTCGACCATGCGAAACTCGCGCTCGAGGGCATCGAGCTTTTCCCCTTCCGCCAGCGATGCCAGGGCATCGCGCACGCGGGCAAGAGCGTTGAGAGACGGCGAGGCGATCATGAAGGGCAGTGTAGCACCACCTTCCACGAAACCATCGGCACTGGTGGGCAATCATCGGCACTGGTGGGCAAAATTCAAAAAAAAGTGGGCCGAAATTGCACTCGACGGCCTTCAGTCGACCCTTCCAATTCTCAGGAAAGGCCTCGCGATGATTTTATCATCGTTCAGGGCCCCAGCAGCGCGGCGGGCACCACACCCACCCCGTCCGCCCGGCGGTATGCGTACGGACCCGTCGTGATGATGATCGCGTCGATCAGGTCGTCGCCGATCTCGCGCTGCAGCCAGTGCAGGTGCTTCACGTCGTCGTCGGTGACGGACGCGCTGAGTTTGACTTCGACGGCCAGCACGCGCTGGTCCGCCCGCTCGACAATCAGGTCGATCTCGTGACGGCCATTGAAGGTGCGCAGATGCCGAACCGACGCTTCGGCGGCCTGCGCGTACACCCGAAGGTCGAGAGTCACCAGCGACTCGAACAGCCGACCGAGCATCGCGCCGTCGCGCGGTTTGGCCGGGTCTGTACCCGGACGCTCGAACACACGCGTGACCACGCGGCCGTTCAGCAGCGACGCGTCCGTCGCGCCAAGCAAACGCGCGGCCAGCGCAGGATCCGCGAACTGGTGCTTGGGTGCCTGCAGCAACGACGTCATGCTGTTGCGCGACGGCAGCCAGGCCGGAACGTCGTCGATGATCCACAACCGCTCGAGGATCTCGCGGTACTGTATAGAAGTCGACCGTGCCGGCTTTTCGCCTTCACCGCCGGTCGCCGCATCGCGAATGGTCTCCAGCGATGCGGTGGTCGACGTCGCGGCGGCATAGGCCTTGAGCCACCGGCGCAGCGTCTGGGGTTGACGCACCACGCGCCCGAACTCGGGAATATCGCGATCGACGAGAGCCGCCAGATATCCGTCCAACTGCGCGCGCAGCGCACGCCCCGACAACGACCGCATGCCGGGGAAGCCGGATGCCATGATCTCGCGCGTGTAGTCCGCTACGGAGACTGCCGTGCTCCCCGAAATGTGGGTCGCTCGTCCGTGCGTCAATAGCTCGGAAAGACTGACGGTAGGCGCTTCGATCCCACGCTCGCTCAACGTCATCGGCCACATGCGCACGGGAACGATGCGACCGGCACCGGAGTGCGTCGGCGGCCGAAGCGGAGCAGCCGAGCCGGTCAACAGGAATTGATTGGCACGTCCATCGGCATCGACCGCGCGTCGTACGAGATCCCAGATTTCGGGTACACGTTGCCACTCGTCCAGCAGCACCGGACGCGGGCCGAGCAACGCCGATGGTGGATGCGCCTGCACCACTTCGCGCTGCGCTCGCTCATCGAGGCGGATCACGGAGCGCGCGCGCTGTTCGGCGGTGAGCGTCTTACCGACGCCCTTCGGACCCTCGATGACGATGGCCGGCAACTGCTCCAGCAGCTGGTCGAGTTCGGCGTCGATGGCGCGGGGACGGTACATGCCGGGGGACTCGAGTGGGCGGTCGATCGCGGATCTTACGGCGAGATGACGTTGACGCGGTCAACCACTGAACGCTACCAGATCAGCGATCGAAACGCTACTGAAGTATCTTCTTGCACACTACCATTATAACATGTCTTATGCTACAGTTTTAACAGCCTATACGCTACAATATTAACATCAGACCAGAGCCGGTCCGGTCGAACCGACCGGTTGCCATCAACGCCAGAAACTTCATCGAATCAACACGCAGATCGACTTGCCGGTGCCGGCGTGTGTCTGCAGAATCGCACGGACAGCATGCGCGAAATCAATCGATACTCGCGAGAATAGCAGGCCATCGCGTCGATTCGCCGCCTCCACCACATTGCGGGGTGGGCAACCCTTTGACCGACCCCGGCAACTAATCCCCCGTCTGGTCGCCCTGCGCGATTGGTCGACCAGCCGTCGACCCGCCGCACGGTCGCCCTCGGTCCCCATTGCGCCTTCTCTCATGATCGCCTCCTCGTCAGCGTCCGCCGGCTATCCGCGCCTCCAGCGCCCCGTTCTTCTCGCCATGCTTGCCTTGACGGCACTGGCATGCAAGAAGGCGGATGGAACCAGCACCGACTCGTCGGGAGCGAAGACGACGGACTCGACCGCTGCTGCCGCCGAGGGCGAATCCCAGCCCCAGCTCGCGCTCCCCGTGAGCGCGGCGGAGGCACGCGAAGGCGACCTAGTCCTGCGCGTCAACACCACGGGGCAAATACGCTCGGATGCTGCGGTCAAACTGCGAGCGGAGGTCGCGGGGACGGTCAGTGAAGTACTGGTGCGTCCTGGCACCCGCGTGAGCAAAGGGCAGGTGTTGTTGCGCCTGGATCCGTATCCGTTCGATCTGGCGGTGCGTGAGGCGCAGGCGGCCGCTGACCAAACCGAGCAGGCGTACCTCGAGCTCTATCTCCCCGACTCTCTCGTCACCGGTCGCAGCCCGACGACTGAACAGCGGCGCGCCCTGATGAACAAGACGGGACTCATCGGTTCGCGGCTCAAGCTGGAGCGGGCCAAGTACGAGCAGGCGCGCGCGGTGATTACGAGCCCGGTTGATGGGATGGTCGACGGCATCGACGTGGCGGCCGGCGAAAGGGTCAGCGGTTCGCAACAATTGCTCACCGTCGTCGACACGCGCA
>CAZMGX010000358.1:0-5460 GCA_964565915.1 uncultured Gemmatimonas sp. | reverse complement strand
GGCCGACGCCACCCAATACACGTACGACCCACGCTCGGCGATCTTCTTCGCCGAGCGCCGACCGTTCTTCCTGGAGAGTCAGGAACAGTTCACAACGCCGAGCAACCTGATCTACACGCGGCGCGTAACGCAGCCGGTGGCTGCGACCAAGTTGACGGGGAAACACGAAGGGTTCGACATCGGATTTCTGTCCGCCGTCGACAGCCGCGAGGCATCGCTGACTGGAGATCGTTCGCCGATCTTCAACATCCTCCGGCTGCAACGTGACCTCGGAACGACCAGTCGCATGGGAATCGCGTACACCGACAAGATCGACGGCCGGAACTGGAATCGCGTCCTCGGCGTCGACGGACGTGTGGTTCGCGGCATCGTGTCGACGCAGTGGCAGCTGGCCGGCAGTGCGACGCGTCGCGGCAGCGAGACGTTCCGCGCCCCCCTCTGGAACCTGGCCACGACCACCAACGGTCGACAGTACTACTCGCGCTATCAGTTCAACGCGATCGGCACGGACTTCGACGCGCAGAGCGGCTTCATCTCGCGCGCCGGCGTCGCGAACCTCAGCATGACCATCGCTATTCGCGCTTCGGGGCACCCGGCGCGCGCGTCGAGGTGCTCGCGCCGGAATTGTTCCTGAGCGGCACGTGGCGGTACGACGACCTCGTGACGCGCCGCGCCGCACAGGACGTCAAGTTTCACCTGCGTTTGAACACGCGCCTCCGCGGCGGCTGGCAGGTCGGTGCGCAGGCGCTGATCGAAGAGTTCGGGTACGATCGTGACCTGTACCGGAACTATTACCTCTTCGTGCCGCGTGCCGGCGGGTTGGACACGGTGGCGTATACGGGCACGGCCAACCTGCCCAATCTCGATTGGGTGCTGTCGGTCGGCACGCCCGAGTTCCGCAAGTTCTCGTTCAACATGTTCGCGGTGGTTGGGCAGGACGAGAACTTCCAGGAGTGGAGCTCGGCGCAAATCTCGAGTGTCCAGGCGACCCTCAACGTCCGGCCGACGCCACAATTGCGCCTGGCCGGCACGCTCACCAACGACACCTTCGACCGGAAGACAGACGGCACGCGGGTCCTCGCGCGCAGCGCCCAGCGCCTGCGGGTCGAATACCAGATGACCCGACAGATGTTCGTGCGGGTGATCGGTGAGTACGCCCGCACGGAGCAGGATTCCCTGCGCGATGACTCGCGCACCAACCTGCCCGTCTATCTGCGCTCGTCGAGCGGTACCTACACCCGCGCGTTGGGCTTCGAACGGACCCGCGCGCGCCTCGACGTGCTTTTCTCGTACCTGCCGTCACCCGGCACGGTGTTCTATGTCGGCTACGGCGATGCGATGGCGGCCGATCGGCCGACGGGCCCGGAGCGCCTGCAGCGCACTCGCGACGTCTTCTTCCTCAAGCTCAGTTACCTATTCCGATTGCAATGACGAGTAAGGAGTAGAGAGCAGAGAGCAGAGAGCAACAGAGGGTAACGAGTCGTGAGTAGGGGGTAGTGAGTACGGAGTAAAGAGAGTGACTCTCCTTACTCGTTACCCCTTACTCACGACTCGTTACCCTCTGTTGCTCCTTGCTCTCTACTCCTTACTCGTGTTTTCAGGGTCCGAGTAGGTGTGGGTTGCGGCGCCAGACGGAGACCGTCAGCGCGGTGGCGAAGGAGACCCAGAGCACGTAGGGCACGAACAGGAGACCCGCCACGGTGTCGCGCAGAAAGAACGCGATCATCGTTGAGATGACGGCGGTCAGCAGCAGGCTCACTTCAATCGTCGCCTGACGGCCGCTGCGACGCACGAAGAAGAACCAGCTCCACGCCGCGTTCAGGATCAGCTGGACCGCGTACAGGATCATCTCGCTGCGGGCGCCGTCAAATCCATACGCCCGCCACACGCGCCACGCGGCGATCGCCATGGTCACGTACAACACACTCCAGGCGGGCCCGAAGAGCCACGCGGGAGGTGCCCAGCGCGCCTTGTCCAGCTGCGCGTAAAAGGACTGCGCCGTCTTGGCCGTCACGGCGCCGCTGACGGCGGCCGTGCTGGTGCCGAGGATCCACGCCGATAGACTGATGAGCGTTGAGGTCATCCGTGAAGTATGGCAGCTCTGTCGGGCCGACGGCAGCGCTCCGACGGACTAGAGATAGGGTGAGAGCAGACGGGCCACGCCGTCGCGCAGCTGCACGGTCAGCGAGCGCGCGCGAAGGGACTCGAGATCGACCCGATGCGCTCCCACAATACGGGACTCGGCCAGCGACTCGAGCCTGGCGGCGAGGACGCGGTCGAAGCACTCCACGTTGTACTCGAAGTTGAGTCGCAGGCTGCGAGCGTCCCAGTTCGTTGACCCGATCAGGGACCAGATGCCGTCCACCACGAACAGCTTGGTGTGGTCGAACGGCGGCGGTGTCTGCCACACCCGGCAGCCGACCTCCAGCAGTTCCGGCAGTTGCGGCACGGTGGCCCAGTCCATGAGCGCGATGTTGTTGCGCGCCGGCACGACGATGTCCACGGCGACCCCGCGCATGGCCGCCACGCGGAGTGCACTGCGAATGCGGGCATCGGGCAGGAAGTACGGCGTGACGATGCGCACACGCTCGCGCGCCACCGCCAGGGCGCCCAGCAGCATCTCGGGCAGGTTTTCGATGTCGGCATCGGGACCATCGGGAATCCCTCGCGCCACGACGTCACCGTTGGGCGCGGTCTCGCAGGCCCAGGCGTCGCCGTGGAGTGACTCACCAGTCGTGAAGGCCCAGTCGATCGCAAAGACCCGCTGCAGGTCGGCCACGACCGGACCGTCGATCCGGAAATGCAGGCAGCTCACCGGCGACTCCGGATGCAGCGACAGCTGGTGACCCTCGCGAATGTTCATGCCGCCCGTGAACCCCACGCGCCCGTCGATCACCAGCACCTTGCGATGGTTTCGCAGGTTGGCGTACCGGAAGAAGCGCGGCGTGCGCGTCGGCAGGAACGTGGCGCACGGCACGCCCACTTCGCGAAGATGCGACGGCATGGCCGGGTGCGAGTACCTCGCGCCCACGTCATCGATCAACACACGCACCGCGACACCGCGCGCTTGCGCCGCCGCCAAGGCCTCGAGAAACCGAATGCCCACGCGGTCTGCATCAAAGATGTAGCTCATGAGGCCAATGGATCGGGTCGCTCCGGCGATGGCATCGAGCATGGCTGGATAGGCCTCATCTCCATCGACTAGCGGCGTGACGGTGTTGCCGGCGAGCAGGTTACCGCCAGTCACCGATTGTCCAAGTCGCATCAAGCCCCGCAGGCCGGGTCGTGCGGCCAACTGCGCCAGCGCCGCGTCGGCCAGCTCCTCTTCATCGGCACCCGCGGCCGCCGACGCGTCGCTTGCGGGCCGACTGATGATGGGCGGGTACTGGAGTTCGAGGGCGGCGCGCTTGATCCGGTTGATGCCGAACGCCAAATACAGCAGTGAGCCGACAACAGGTGCCAGCCACGCGAGTCCAATCCAGCCAATGATGGCGGGCACGTCGCGGCGCCCCAGCACGGCATGGACCGTGACCGCCAGCGCCGCCGACAGGTGGAGACCCGAGACGACAAGGGGCCAGAGATCCTTCAGCAACTCCCACATGCGCGCGGCGCCCGGCCTAGCGGCGCTCGGCGGCCACCGTCCGAATCGCCTCCACGAACAGGTCGATCTCGTCCAGCTTCGTGAACACATTCGGGGTCACGCGAATACACTCGAATTCGTCGGCCACAAAGCGCGGCCGCACGTGAATGCCCCAGCGTCGCTGCAGGGCGTCGGTCAGCGCTTGGGCACCCATGCCCGCCAAGCGCATGGCGCCCAGGGCACAGGCGTGGGACGGATCGTAGCTGGTCAGCAGTGACACACCGGGCAGTCCCTCCACCGCGCGCATCCACCGCTCGCGCAGGTATCGCAGTCGCGCGGCCTTGCGCTCGCCGCCGATCTCTTCGTGAAACGCCAAGGCATCACTGATGGCGGTGCGTAGTCCCACGGGATACGTGCCGATCGCCTCGAACTTGCGGATGTCGTCGTCTTGGGAGCGTTCGGCGGCCAGTAGTGGCCAAATCCCCGGAATCAGCGCCTTGCGCACATACAACAGGCCGTTGCCGACCGGCGCGCACAGCCATTTGTGCAAGGAAGATCCGTAGACGTCACAGGCCAGATCGTCGCGCGTGAACGGGAAGTGCGCGAACGTGTGCCCGCCGTCGACAATGGACACGATCCCCCGCCGTCGCGCCTCCTCGCAAATGCGTTTTACCGGAAAGATCTGCCCGGTGGTGTACGTCATGTGACAGATGTGAATGACCTTCGTGCGCGCGGTGACCGCTTCGAACACGCGGTCATACAGGACATCCAGTGACGGCGGCGGGACCGGGAACCGCACCAACTTCAACACGACGCCGTCGCGACGTTCGCGTTGCCGCCAGGCGGTGATCATGCGCGGATAGTCTTGCGTGGTGCTGACGATCTCGTCGCCGCGCGAGAGCGGCAGCCCCATCTGCACGATCTGCAGCGATTCGCTCGTGTTGCGCGTCATCGCTAGTTCGCCCGGATCACAGCCAAAGGTGGACGCCAGCCGGCGACGCACCAGTTCGACCTCCGGATAGAGCAGCTCATCGACGTACAGCGATGGGCTCATGTTCGTCATCGTCCAGTAGCGCTGCATCGCCTCGGATACGACGCGCGGCGCCGGGCTCACGCTGCCCGAGTTCAGGTTGACATGGTTCGCATCGATCGTGAAGGCCTGACGGACGCGCAGCCAGTACGCTTCATCATCGGCCACGGCCTGCGGCACACGCTGCGCCACCGCCTGATTCGCCTCCCGCACGGCAGCGATCGACGCGAATGAGATGCCGGGCGTCAGCGGCAGGCCACCCAACGCGGCCACAAAAGTTCTGCGATGCATGCCAGATAGTAGCGCCGCGGGTCGCGGAACGCACAAGCGCCTCACGCCGGGAACCCCCCGTCGGACACGACGTTCACGTGGAGGACCATGCACCCATCTCCATGAACCCGCCCTCTCCTGTGGTCGTCTGGCTGCGCAATGACCTGCGTCTCGCCGACCACGAACCGATCACCCGTGCCGTGCAGAGCGGCGCGGCCGTGGTGCCGGTCTACTGCCTCGACCCACGCCAGTTCGCGAGCCTGCCATCCGGCTTGCCGAAGACGGGCGCGTTTCGCGCACAGTTTCTGCTGGAGGCACTGACCGACCTGCGTGCCGCATGTCGTGCGTGCGGGGGCGACCTGATCGTGCGCACCGGGCTGCCGGAAGACGTGCTGCCCGCCCTCGTGCGCGACGTGGGCGCGTCTCGCGTGCTGTGCCACGCCGAGGTGGCGTCGGAAGAGACACGCGTGGAATCCGCAGTGGCTGCGGCCCTGCTGGGCGTCGGCGCTTTCCTGGAGCGATTCCACGGGCACACGTTGCGGCATCCCGACGACCTGCCGTTTGCGATCTCGGCGCTTCC
>CAZMGX010000357.1:0-5462 GCA_964565915.1 uncultured Gemmatimonas sp. | reverse complement strand
TGGCGTCACTACGACTCGATCTACACCGAGCGGTACATGTGGATTCCGCAGGAGAATCCCGGCTACGATGAAGGCTCGGCCATGAAGTACGCCGACAAGCTCAAGGGTCGGCTGATGTTGTACTACGGCACCGCCGACAACAACGTGCACCCGTCCAACACGATGCAGTTGATTCAGGCGTTGCAGCGGGCGGGCAAGAGCTTTGAGGTGCAGGTGGGACCCGATGCGGGCCACACCGGCATCAACACCATGCGCATGATGGAGTTCTTCATCGAGAACCTCGTCATGAAGCCGACGAACCCGAAGGCGATGTAGGCAACACCGGCACGGCTTCTCGTTTGGCCAGCGACTGGGTGACGAAGCGCTGGCCTTCCGTGATGCGCTCGACCTCGATGGCGACGGCGTCGATCGCCTGCTCCATCCGTTCGAGTCGTGCACTGCTCTCGAGGATCTGCGGCGCCGGCTTCGAATGGGCCCAGCGTCGAACCATGACGCGCGTGGCGGCCCAGGCTAACGGGCCCCAGACCATGACGATGGACACGATCGAGATCGCCGTCAGCTGGCTCGACGAGAACGGCCCGTAGCGCTGCGGCGGCACTTCGGTCCCGGTTTCGACGCCGCCGCCCAGTTGCGCCTCGGCCAAAGCGCGCCCGTTCTCGGCGATGTCTTCTTCGAGCTTCATGATGCGCTGATCCAGCACCGCGATCCGGCCTTCCAGGCCAGCCCGCGCCGCGGGCGGTGAGTTCTTGAGCGCCTCCACGGCTTCCTCGCGGCGTTCCGAGGCCGACGTAATCTGGCGCGACAGTTCTTCGCGACGATTGCGCAGTCCCGGCAGATCCGCGCGGGTATACTGGCGCGGGAGCCCGGCGATGGCCGGCGCGGCACCGGGTGCCGCCGGCGCCGTTGGTGCAGCCGGCGCGGCGGGTGGCTGCGCGGGGGTCGCTTGGTCGGCGGTCTGGGTCACGGAGAGAAAGATGGGCATGGAGCTCAGTACGGCGGGGACAAACCTCCGGATTCGAAGCGTCCGGAGAACCCCCATAGCTTGGGGACAGGCCCCATAACACTATACGATTGACTGGTCGTCGGTACCACGGCTCCGTGTACCGCCGCCGACCGACGATCGCGCTGCCGTGTGGGGCGTCTCCGACGACCTCGCACTTGTCCCGTTTGACGGAGGGTTCCGGACATGACGACCATCACCCCCACACTCGACCTCGCCACATTGCTGACCGAAGCCGGCGGCATGGCCAACACGGTCATCGCATGGCGACGGCACCTGCACCAGCATCCCGAAGTGGCGTTCACCGAGCACGAGACCGCCGAGTTCATTCGTGGCGTGCTGGGCGGAATTCCGGGATTGGTCGTGTCGAGGCCGACGGAAACGAGCGTGATGGCACGCCTGATCGGTGGCGCGCCCGGTCGTGTCGTGGCGGTGCGCGCGGATATTGATGCCCTCCCGATTCACGAAGAGAACGACGTGCCGTATCGCTCGCGGGTGGATGGCGCCATGCACGCCTGCGGGCATGATGGCCACACGGCCATCGTCCTCGGCCTGGCCACGATTCTCGCGCGCCATCGGGACCACCTGCAGGGCGAAGTGCGGTTCTTCTTCCAGCACGCCGAAGAGTTGGCACCGGGCGGGGCTGAAGAGATGGTGCAGCAGGGCGTGATGGACGGCGTCGATGCCGTCATCGGGCTGCACCTGTGGGCACCGATGCCCGTTGGTCGGATCGGCATCGTCTCGGGTCCGGCCATGGCGGCGCCGGACACCTTCGAGTGCACCATCATCGGCCGCGGTGGGCATGCGGCGATTCCGCACGAGACCGTCGATCCGATCGCCGTCGGCGCGCAGGTCATCGTGGCCCTGCAGCAGGTTGTGTCACGCATCGTCGACCCGCTCGACCCGGCCGTTGTCTCCGTGACGCAGTTCCACGCGGGTACGACCTACAACGTCATCCCGGAGACGGCGACGCTTTCGGGCACGATCCGCACGTTCGATCCGCAGCTACGCGTGAAGGTGAGCGAAGTCATGGAGCGGATCATTCGCGGCGTGTGCGACGCGTTCGGCGCGACCTGCGAGTTCACGGTAGAGCGCGGCTATCGTCCGGTCGTCAACGATCCGGCGATCTGCGAGCGACTGGAAGGTGTGGTCGAGCGCACGTTCGGCCCCGACGTCCTGCTCGCGACACGACCGACGATGGGTGGTGAAGACTTCTCGGCCTACCAGCAGAAGGCGCCGGGAGTGTTTGCGTTCGTCGGTGCCGGCAACGCGTTCGAGGAGATCTTGTATCCGCATCACCATCCGCGCTTCAACATCGACGAAGCGTCGCTGGATATCGGACTGCGATACCTGACGGCAGCGACGGTCGACCTGCTGGGCTGACATCCGGCGGGTCGGTGCCGAGCGGCGTTCTGCTCGGCGAATGAAACCGGGCGGGAGCCGCGCCGTTGTGACGAGGGCCACTCCAAACCTTCCGGCCCCTCGGGCTGTCTCATGCAGACAACCCGAAGTCCGCCCGCCATCCGCCCGGCCTCGTCGCATGAGACATCTCACGCTTGCGATCCGCATGCTGCTGAAGACGCCGTTCGTCACGGCCATTGCCGTTGCGTCGCTGGCGCTGGGCATCGGTGCGAACGCTGCCATCTTCTCGCTGTTCAACGAGATCCTGCTGCAGCCACTGCCCGTCACTGAACCGTCACGGTTGGTCAACATGGGCGCGCCGGGTCCCAAGCCGGGCTCACAGAGTTGCAGTCAGATCGGTGACTGCGATGTCGTGTTCAGTTATCCGATGTACAAGGACCTCGAGCGCCAGCAAACCGTCTTCACGGGCATCGCTGCACACGTCGGCTTCGGCGCCAACCTGGCCGTTCGCAACGAACCCTCCACCGGATCCGGCCTCTTCGTCTCCGGATCGTATTTCCCCGTGCTGGGCGTCAAGCCCGAGCTCGGTCGCCTGCTGGGACCGCAAGACGATGAGGTGATCGGGGCCAACTTCGTGGCCGTCCTGAGTTACGAGTTCTGGCAGGAACGCTTCGGGGCGGATCGCAACGTGGTCGGACAGAACCTGATCGCCAACGGACGGACGCTCAACATCGTCGGTGTCGCCCCGAAGGGATTCCGCGGAACGACCCTCGGCAACCGGCCGACGGTGTTCGTCCCGATCACCATGCGGGAAGTCATCGAAAAGCGCCGCCCATCGTTCGAGAACCGACGCTCGTACTGGGCCTATCTGTTTGCGCGCCTCAAACCCGGCGTCTCGATGGAGCAGGCCCGCACGGCGATGAATACCACCTACGGCCGGATCATCGCCGAGGTGGAAGCCCCGCTGCAGGAGGGGATGAGCGACAAGACGATGCAGGCCTTCAAGGCGAAGAAGCTGCTGATGGAACCCGGGCAGCGGGGACAAAGCCAGGTGCATACCGAGGCGAAGACCCCGCTCTTCATGCTGTTCGGCATCACCGGCATCGTGCTGCTGATCGCCTGTGCGAACATCGCAAACCTGTTGCTCGCGCGTGGGGCCAATCGCGCGACCGAGATGGGTGTGCGTCTTGCGCTTGGAGCGTCACGCCGGCAGCTGCTCACGCAACTGCTGACGGAGTCCGTCCTGTTGGCGATGGTCGGTGGCGTCGCGAGTCTGCTGGTGGCGCAGTGGACACTCCGCGGCATCGGGGCCCTCCTACCCCCTGAGGCCGCATCGACCTTCAGCCTGAGCATCAAGTGGCCCGTCGTGGCGTTCTCGGCCGGTCTCTCGGTCGCGACGGGAATTGTGTTCGGGATGTTCCCCGCGTTGCACAGCACGCGGTCCGATCTCATCACCACCATTCGTGCCGGCGCGGGACAGATTGCGGGCGGCACCGCGGCCAGCCGATTCCGCGCGGTCCTCGTCACCGTGCAGATCGCCCTGTCCATGATGCTGCTCATTTCGGCCGGGCTGTTCCTCAAGAGTCTCGTGAACGTGAGTCGCGTCGATCTCGGTGTGTCGGTCGATCAGATGGTCACCTTCGCGCTCTCGCCTGAACGCAACGCATACGACAGTACACGCTCCGCCCAGCTCTTCGAGCGTGTGGAGCGGGAGATGGCGGCCATCCCGGGCGTCACGGCCGTCACCACG
This sequence comes from uncultured Gemmatimonas sp., assembly GCA_964565915.1. Lineage (GTDB taxonomy): Bacteria > Gemmatimonadota > Gemmatimonadetes > Gemmatimonadales > Gemmatimonadaceae > Gemmatimonas. Next base: position 1,350 of record CAZMGX010000357.1, on the reverse strand, counting down.
TCAACGGTACCGCTGCTGGCCGGCAGCAATTGGGGCACCGATGTGCACGTCCAGGGATTTCCGAGTGGTCCGGACGTCGACAACAACTCACGCGTCAACCAGGTGGGCGCGGGCTACATGAAGGCGCTTGGTGTGCGGGTGCTTTCGGGGCGTGAGTTCACCGAGGCCGACCGACTGGGCAGCGGACGCGTCGTGATGGTCAACGAAGCGTTTGCGAAGAAATTCAACCTCGGCAAGGATGCCGTGGGCAAGTTCATGTCGGACGATGGGCCCGACTCGCTGAACATGCAGATCGTCGGCCTCGTACAAAACGCCAAGTACAGCGAGGTCAAGGGCGAGGTCCCGCCACTCTTCTTCCGGCCGTGGCGGCAGGATCCGCGTGTCGGGTCCATGTACTTCTACGTGAAGTCATCGCTGCCGCCAGAGCAGTTGTTGCGACAGATCCCGACCATGATCAAGGGGCTCGATCCGGCGCTGCCGGTTGAAGATCTCAAGACGATGCCGCAACAGATCCGCGAGAACATCTTCTTGGATCGCATGATCAGCATTCTCTCGGCAGCCTTCGCGGTGTTGGCCACGCTGCTGGCGGGTGTCGGTCTCTATGGCGTGCTGGCCTACTCCGTCGCGCAGCGCACCCGCGAGATCGGCGTGCGCATGGCGCTGGGCGCCGACGGCGCCCGGGTGCGCGGCCTCGTCATGAAGCAGATTGGTGGCATGCTCATCGCCGGCGGGGTGGTGGGCGTGGCGGCGGCGCTCGGTCTCGGCCGCGCGGCGCAGTCGCTGCTGTATGGTCTCGAAGGGCATGACCCCCTCGTCTTCGTGCTCGCGGTGCTCTTGCTGGCAGGTATTGCAGCGCTGGCCGGCTACGTCCCGGCGCGCCGTGCGGCACAGGTCGATCCGATGCAAGCACTCCGTTACGACTGACCCGACACTGAATCTCATCGATGGATATCGCTCGTCCTCCCAAATCGAACCGCAACCGCAATCTCGCCATCGGCGCCGGCGTTGTGGGCTTGGTGGTTGTCAGCGTCGCGCTCAGTCAACTCGGACCGGCGGCGCCGACGATCGATCGCGTCGCCGTCCTGATCGACACCGTCCGTCAGGGTGACGTCGTGCGCGAAGTGCGCGGGAATGGCACGCTCGCGCCCGAGCGCATTCGCTGGATCACCGCGCAGGCCTCAGCGCGCGTGGAACGCCTCGCATCGGAATCCGGCAGCGATGTCGGTGCCAACGAGCTGCTGCTGGAGTTGTCCAACCCCGACCTGCAGATCCAGACCATGCAGGCCGAGCAGCAGGTCCGGCAGGCGCAGATCGATCTGCTGAACTTGAGGACCACGCTCAAGGGCTCAC
>CAZMGX010000356.1:0-5488 GCA_964565915.1 uncultured Gemmatimonas sp. | reverse complement strand
GATACTTCTTGTTCGGATCGAAGTCCGCTGGCAGGTACATCGCGGCCTGCAGCTTGTCGCCCTTGTCGCTGGTGTAGTTGATGAGGCGCGTGCCGCTCGACATGGCGAGTTCCTTCATCTGCGGATTCGCTTCCGTCATGCGCCGCGGATTCTTGAAGTCTCCGCCCGAGACCCAGTAGTCCGGGAACTCGGTGAACGTCTGCCGCGAGAACGCGTACGTGTCGGCGTTCTTCGCCTTGGTGATGGCGAAGCGGGCGTCCTCGAACAGGATGCTCTTTGCGCCCGGTGTGCCGGGATCTACGCGCGAGACGCCTTCCTTCTTGGTCCACTCGCCGTAGGTGCCGATGTAGAGTGGCTTGCTGAGGTCGATCGGCGCGGCGGGGCCGCCGAATCCGAAGCCGCCACCGCCGCCGCCACCGGCGGTCGTGGCCGTCTCGCTGCCCCAGTTGTAGAACTGCCGATACCGGATCTGCGCGCGCTTGCCGTCGCCGGTCAGGTTCACGGCGCGCCCACTGCCGTTCACCGGAACCTGCCAGATGTCCCAGTTGTCGGAGAGAAGCACGGCGTTGCCGTCCTTCGACCATCCGCGTGCCGGAATCGCCCGCGGCAGGATGTTGTAGTGATCGTCTTCGCGATCGACGAAGCTCGTCGCCACGGTGCGCGTGATGTTCACGCTGTCGAGCGTGGCGAGATTCAGCACCCAGTAATTGCCGTCGGCACCCCACATCAGCGCCTTGGTGCCATCGGGTGATGGTGCACCGATACCCGTCGCACGCTTCTTCCAGATCAGTTTCTTCGCACCGGTCTTGAGGTCGACGGCGTAGTAGTCGTTGTAGTTGCGACCGGAGTAGCTCGCAGCTTGCGCGTACGGGGTGTTGTCCACGCCATAGGCGAACTTCTCATTCGCGACGATCGTGACGTTGCGCATCTTGTCGTCGGCGAGACGAATGAACTTGTCGTCGTCGAAACGATACTCGGACGTGAAGTTGAACGCGCGGTCGGCGGCTTCCTGCACCATCTGCTGCGACTGCAGGCGATCGTCCTTGCCGTGCCACAGGATCAGTGACGGCAATGAATCGGCGGCCGTACCACTCGCGCCGCGACCGGCGGCCGTCTGGTTGATCGTGCCACCGGCGCCTGGCGCACCGGCCTGAATCAGCGGGTTCGCACCACCGCGGCCGCCGGCCATGGTGGCATTCGGCTTGACGGCTTCGCGAATGCCGAAGAAGGCCATCGACAGATCGGTGGAGAATCGCGGCGCACGATCGGACGCCAGCTTGTAGCCAGCGGGGAAGTCGCTGCGACCGGCCGGCGTGAAGGTTTTGATGGTCGCCGCACCATTCGGGCCGATGCCACGGAACAACGCGATCGAGAACACGGTGTCACGGGTGCCCGTGGTCATCACCTTGCCTTTCATCACGGACAGGGCGCGTGAGCTGTCGGTCCACGCGAGGTGCCGATACAGCACATCTTCGCTGTCGAGTGACTTGATGATGCCGGTCGTCATGTTGCGGATCTGCACCGCGTTGCCGATCTGGTCGGTGTTTTCCATGGTGTACGCCAACCATTCGCCGTCGTCGCTGAAATCGTACTGCCCGACGCGGCCCATGTTCTGGCGCTCGCCCGATTCCACGTTGTACAGGAGCAGGTCGGCGCCGCCGCCGGACACGGGGCCGTCGCCGCCGGGTGCGCCACCCGGAGGGCCGCCACGTCCACCACCACCGCCGCCTCCCGGTGCGCCGCCAGCCGACATCACCACCCACTTCGGTGCGTCACCGTTGAAGGAGAAGCGACGAATGCCGTTGAACTCCTTGCGAACGCCCGTCGCGAGATTCACCAGCACCATTCGCGCCTGATTGTTCGCGGTCGAATCGGCCGCGCGGGCGAGGCCGGCTTGTCCGCCGCCCTGTGCGTTGCCGGGAGCGCCACCCGGTGCACCGCCACGACCGCCACCACGACCGCCGGCCGCAGCGGCGGCGGGGCGGTTCGGGGTGACCAGGAATCCGAGCCACTTCGAGTCGCCGGAGATCTGGATCGAGCCGCCCGTTGCACCCACCGGCACGCGCGTTTCCGTCGCGTTTCCGGCCGTGCTGCGATAAGCCACGGTGAGGTCGCCCTCGGCCGGGCCGACGGTGTAGGCGAACCACTTGCCGTCGTTGGACAACACGTTCTGGCGAATGGTATTCCAGTTCTTGACGTCGGTCGACGTGATCGGTCGACCTTTCGTGCCGTTGGCGTTCTGCGCCATGGCAACGTGTGGGAGTGCGGTGCAGGCCAGCAGCGCGCAGACGGCGCGACGCGAAGCTCCAGCGGTGATCAACATGGTGGTCGGGGTCCGAATGGGGGACGCGGTCGTACGGAGGGCGACGCCAACCTGTCTAAGGTGCGGCCGGGTCGGGCGGGGAGCAATACGGCGGGACGCCGTCGTCCGTCCCGGGATCGAACAATTGCCAGGGGAGTCACTCCTGCCGCACCTTTCCCCGCACGGACCAGCGGCCGCCTGAGCGCTGCAGCGCCGCCGTGAGTGCCTTCGACCGTTACCGGGTGTGAGTCAATGACCATGCGCCTACCTCTCGCGCTGCTCCTCACGGCCAGTTTCGCCGTGAGCTTCTCGACCACGGCCACCTCACAGAGTGCGCGCGTGATCCAGTCGACGGAGCCACCCGTCTGGGGCGCGTCGGTGCGGCTCGTGCAGGAGCTGCGTATCGGTGAGCTGGAGGGCGACGAGTCCTATCTGTTCGGACGCATTCGCAACGTGGCGATCGGCAAGGACGGGGCGGTGATCGTGGCCGACGACAAGACGCCCATTCTCCGCATGTACGATGCGAAGGGCCGTTTCCTGCGCAACATCGGGCGCGCGGGCGAGGGACCCGGCGAATATCGATCGATGGGCGGGGTGCGCACCCTCCCCGATGGTCGAATGCTGCTGTGGGACAATCGCATTCAGCGATTGACGTACTACTCGGCGGCGGGCAGCGTCATCAAGAGCGTGCGCGTGCCGAGCGGATTGTTCTCCGCCGACATTTTCCATGTGGCGCGCGATGGAACGGCCTACGTACGCACGGTGACCAGCGCCGTGCCGGGTGGTGCGTGGACCTTTGGCTGGATCCGCGTCTCCCAGGCTGGCCGAGTACTCGATACCATCCCCGTACCGAAGGATCCGTCGCCGATGGACGGCTTCGTCCTTTCAGCCTCCTCCGGGTATGACCGACCGTTCACACGCGAGTGGGTCTCGACCATCAGCACGCGCGGTGCGTTGCTGTTTGGTGAGAACGATCGCTACGCGTTCGAACAACGGATTCCCAGCGCGCAGACGGTGCGCATCGAGCGTGCCCATTCGCCGGTGCCTATTGCTGGTGACGAACGTCGCGAGTGGGAGGCCTGGTCGCGCTACATGACCGACATGCAGCGTGAACCGCTGACGAACAATCAGATCGTGCCGCGCGCGCCCGCGCCGGTGAAGACGTACGTGATTCCTCGTCAGAAGCCGGCCTTCAGCGAGTTGCAGAGTGACATGGACGGCCGCATCTGGGTGCGACGGTATGTCGCCGCCGTGTCACGACCCGGCGCCGTGCGCAAGCCGGGAGACAAGCGTCCGCGGCGTGTGTGGCGCGAGCACCCCACGTATGATGTGTTCGAGCCGGGCGGTCGCTTCCTTGGCACCGTGGTACTGCCGTGGGAGGCGCGTTTCGAAGACGCGTCTGGTATGATGCTCTGGCTTACGGTCACCGGAGAGGACGGTGAGGAGGCGGTCGCGCGCTATCGCATCACTGCGGGCTGACGACGCTCCGCCAAGGCTGTGAGAAACGGTGGGTGGGATCACGTGCCTATCGTTTTCCCGGAACGACGGTGGACTTCGACGCGTCGACAGGCGATTCCAGACGCTTCGCCATCTCGGCATAGGCCGCCTGCAACGGCGCCGTCTCGGGCGTGTTCCCTCGTACGATCACCTGCATGGCACGCGCGATGACGAGCGCGTCCTCGCGACGTCCGAGCGCTTCCAGCGCTCGGGCTCGCAGCAACAGCATGGCGGGCGCTATCGCGGAAAAGGCCGACCCGGCGGCTGTGGTGCCGGCATAGGTTTGCAGGTACGCGGTCATCGAATCCACGCGAGCCGCGTCACCACGGGCCAGCAAGGAGTCCGCCGCCAGCCATCCATTGATGACCAACAGCGAGTACATCGAGGAGCGCTCGCCGAGGTCGCGAGCGACGGCCACCAGCGAGTCCACCGCGCCGGTGACGCCGAAGGCGAGATCCCGCTGCGCTGCGATCGATCGTTCAATATGCCGCGCCCGTAGAAGCGTATCGGATGCCAACGTGGACAGCAGTCCGCCGACACCCGTGGTGTCACGCGCCGCGATGCGCGGTTGAATCGCCAAGAATGCGCTCTCCAAACGCACACTCGAGGGGAGTGAGGAGTCGCGCGCGAGGGCCTCGAGTGCGGCAGATAGTGTCGCATCGCGCGTGTTGAGGCCGACAGCACGGGCGATGGCTCTCATGCGGAGCCCCATCATCTGTTCGGAAGCGGTCGCCGTCGGCATGCTGGCGACTGTCGCAAGGGCACTCCAGTCACCGCGCACGGCGTGAGAAAGTGCGAAAAAGACCTTTGCATCAACTGGGAAGGACGCCGGCAACCTCGCCGGCATGATGCGCAGCAACCAAGGTCGACGCGCGTAGACCCCGAGCTGGTCGAGGCGCCAGAACCCGAGGACCCTGTTCAACGCCGCGTCGTTGGCGACGCGCGCCGAGTCCACCTTCGGGTCGATGGCGATCCGGATCTCCGCTCGGACGAGCCCCGCCTCGCTGTCGGATTGATCATCGGTCCGTGCAAGACTGTCGAGCGCCTTCAGCATGGAATCCGCGCATGCCCATCGTTGCGCGCCAAGACAGGCCTCACCCAGATGGCTGATGGCAGTACGATCTCCTGGCATCAGCTCCGCCCAGCGCCGCAAGGCGGGCAACGCTTCGTGCGGTGATCGACCGGCGAGGGGCATCCAGTGCAGCTGATAGTCACCGAGCTGCATCCATGCTGGCGCATAGTCCGGGTAGCGTTGCGTATTGCTCAGCATCGCCGCCAGCTGCTCGGAGCGACTGGGCAGCGACCCCACGGCCAACATCGCGCGTTCGCGCTCCGGCAGGCGATCACGATTGCGCAACAGGCGGGCGATGATGTCCGGGTCAGTAGACCTGGAAAGCCAGCCGCGTGCCTGTCGGTACTTGTAGGCAGCAAGCCAGAACGTCGTGTCGAGTGTGGCGGCGATGCGATACAGGGAGTCGGCGTGCGCGATGTCACCGTTTGACCACAGGCGTTCGCCATCGAGGAAGGCGCGCAGGGCCGGGACCGACTGCGTGGTCACCGAGACCAGCGACGGTGACGGTGAATTGCCCTTCTGCCAGATGGCACGCAACACGGTAAAGGCGAGTGAATCGGTCAGCGCCGACACGTCTTCGCTCGTGCTGCTGATGGTGGCGCGCGCCAACACGCTGG
>CAZMGX010000355.1:0-5498 GCA_964565915.1 uncultured Gemmatimonas sp. | reverse complement strand
GGACCCGGGAAGCAACAGTGAGATCGCGGCGTATTGCCAGAAGAACTACGGCGTCAGCTTCCCGATGATGGCGAAGGTGCAGGTGAACGGGACCGCGGCGCACCCCCTCTTCCAGTGGCTCAAGGCGCAGGCGCCAGGGCTCCTCGGCAGCGAAGGGATCAAGTGGAACTTCACGAAGTTCCTCGTTGGCCGCGACGGGAAAGTGATCGGCCGCTACGCGCCGCAAACGGCGCCAGAGGCGCTCATCGCCGATATCGAGGTAGCGCTCGGCGCGTAGTGTGACCTGACCGCACCCGCACGGCGTTCTCGCATGACCACCGGGCAGCTGACCATTCTGGTCATCGACGATGAGGCGCCAATTCGCCGTGCTCTGCGGCATGCGTTCACGCCAGAAGCGCTGCTGGGCGACGAGGCGGGCGACACGACCGTCCGGGTGATCGAGGCGGGCACCGCACGTGAGGGAATCGATCGCGCGGCTGCGGAGCGGCCCGCTTTGGTGATCCTCGACCTCGGCTTGCCGGATCGCCCCGGCCTCGATGTGTGCCGCGAAATCCGCCGCTGGTCTGACGCACCGATTCTGGTGCTCTCGGCTCGGCACCAGGCTACCGAGAACGCGGCGCTGCTCGACGCGGGCGCCGACGACTACGTGACCAAGCCGTTCAGTACGGTCGAACTGGTGGCCCGCGTGCGCGTGCAGCTCCGGCGCGCGCGATCGACCAGCGCGCCGACGCCGGCCACCTTCACCTTCGGTGAGTGGCGGGTCGACCTCCAACGCCGTCGTGTGGAGCGTGCGGGAACCTTGGTGCACCTGACACCGACGGAGTTCGCGCTCCTGCGGGCGTTCCTGCTGCACCCGCGGCAGACATTGACGCACCGTCAGCTGTTCGCCGCCGTCTGGGGCAATGCCGCCGGCGATGCCCAGCAGTATCTGCGGGTCTACATCGGGCAGCTGCGCCGCAAACTGGAGATCAACCCCGTGCGTCCGCAGTTCATCCATACCGAGCCCGGCGTCGGCTATCGGTTTGAAGTTGACGAGACGACGTCGACGTGAGCGGCGCGTGGTGGCGGTCGTGGATCACGTGGGGCCTGTTGTTGATCGTCACCACGCTGCTGCTGCTCACGGTTCGCGAGCGGCTCGACAAGGCGCACGTGGCGCTGCTGTTTCTGCTGGTCGTGTTGGGAGCCAGCGCCGCTGCGGGGAGGGCTACCGGCCTCGGGGTGTCGGGTGTGGCGTTTCTCGTCTTCAACTATCTGTTCCTGCCACCCTACTACACGCTGATCATCGCCGATCCTCTGGATTGGCTCGTGCTGGTGGCGTTTCTGGTCACCGGGGTGGTGGCGGCCCAGTTGTTGTATCAGGCGCGCAGCAATACGGCGATTGCCGTGGCCCGCGCACGTGAAGTCGATCGGCTCGCGACGCTCGGCGCCGAGACGCTCGCGGCGCCCAGCGCCTCCGATGCGCTGTCGGCCATCGCCACCGTGATTCGCGCCTCGCTGGACGCTGGGCAGGTGGAGTTGTATCGACGGGACGAGGGCGGAGGCATCCGGCGGACGACATTGATCGATGCGCCCTCGCCAGATGGGGCATCGCTGCCAGTCCTCGACGCATGGTTCGGTGACCGCGTTCATGTCGCGGTGCTCCTGCCCGACGGGACGACACGACTGGATCCCGACACGCTCAGCGGACTGGAGATGCGCGCCATCGTGCGTCGCCTCGACGTGCGTGATCAACCGGTGGGTGTCCTTCGCGTGAGCTACCCGACACCCCGCGCGCTGACGGCGGACAGCGCGCGACTGCTCGATGCGCTCTCGTACTATGCCGCGCTCGGCGTGGAGCGGGTGCGCCTCGAAGCGCATGCCGAACAGGCCGAGGCGCAACGGCGGATGGAGTCGTTGCGCAGTGCATTGCTGATGTCCGTCTCCCACGACTTGCGCACACCGCTCACCACGATCAAGGCGCTGGCGCACGAGTTGACGGTCGCTGCGCCGACGACGGCCGCGCGCATCATCGAAGATGAGGCCGATCGCTTGGACGCGCTCGTCGGTGACCTGTTGGACCTCTCAAGACTCCAAGCGGGAGCCGTGCAGCCGGTGCTCGCGATCAACACCGTCGACGAATTGATCGGCGCTGCTCTGCAGCGTGCCCATGGGCAGCTCGAACAGCGCGCCGTGGCGGTCACGCTGCCGGACGAGATGCTGCTGGCGCGGTACGATCTCACCCAATCCGTGCGAGTCCTCGTCAATCTCCTCGAGAATGCCGCCAAGTACTCACCGCCGGGCACCGGCATCGAGGTGGTGGCCCGCCGGGCGGGTGACCGCGTGGTGATCGAAGTGTCGGACGAAGGAGCCGGGGTACCGTTGGGTGAGGAAGTACGGATCTTCGAGCCATTCTATCGACCGGCGCATACGCCGCCGGATGCGCGCGGAACGGGGCTTGGTCTGTCCATCGCCCGCGGGCTGGCAGAATCCCAGCACGGGTCACTGGTCTATCAGCGGCGGCCCGCGGGGGGATCGACGTTCGCCTTCTCGCTGCCCGCTGCCGCCGGGCCGGACACTCCGTAGCGGTCTGCGGCCTTCCCTTGTGATTTCTTTACGCGCTCCAGCGCAATGATTGTGCGGTCTTCATGAGGTGACGGCGATTCTCAGGGTGTCCCGAACCCGTGAGGTCACCACCTGTGTTGGATCTGCTCTACATCGTCGGAACGCTCGTGTTCTTCGTGCTGGCCCTGCTGTTCGTACGCGGCTGTGCGAAGCTGGGTGGCGTCGATGAAGCCGAGGGTGCGCAGATACGCGTCGACGAGGCACGCACCCGATGAATGTCGAAACAATGATCGCGCTGCTCGGGGCCATCGTGATGCTCGCGTATCTGGTCTACACCCTGCTGCGCCCTGACCGGTTCTGAGGCCATCATGACCATCAACGGCTGGTCGCAGATTGTCCTGTTTTCGCTTTTGACCTTGGCGGTGGCCAAACCGCTCGGCTTGTATCTCGTGAGTGTCTTCGAGGGGCGGCAGCGCTGGCTTCGCTTTCTCGAGCGACCACTCTACGTGCTCGCCGGCATCGATGAGCGCGAGGAGCAACACTGGACCCGCTATGCGGCGGGGGTGCTGCTGTTCAGCGCGGCATCAATGCTGCTCACCTACGGAATGCTGCGCCTTCAGCACCTGCTGCCGCTGAATCCACAGGGCCTGCCGGGACTTCCGGATCGTCAGGCCTTCGAAACGGCGGCGTCTTTCATGACAAACACCAACTGGCAGAGCTACAGCGGCGAGACGACGATGTCGTACTTCTCGCAGATGACGCAGCTGGGGTTTCACAACTTCACGTCCGCCGCGGTGGGGATGGCGGTGGCGGTGGCGCTGGTCCGGGGTATCGCCCGTCGCGGCGAGGAGGCCCGTGGGCGACTCGGCAACTTCTGGCTCGACCTCACGCGTGGAACTCTGTATGTACTGCTGCCCATGTCGCTGGTGTTCACGCTGCTGCTGGTGCAGCAGGGGGTGATCCAGAACTTCAGCCCATATCTCCAGATCACGACCCTGGAAGGTGCGACGCAAACGATCGCGATGGGACCGGTTGCCAGTCAGGAGGCCATCAAGCAACTGGGTACCAACGGCGGTGGGTTCTTCAATGCCAACGCAGCACATCCGTTCGAGAACCCGACGCCGTGGACGAACTTCTGGTCGATGCTGACGATCTTCATGATCCCGTCGGCCTTGGTCTACCTGCTGGGGCGCATGACCAACAACACGAAACATGCCTGGTCGATCTGGGCTGCCATGTTCACGTTGTTCATCAGCGGGGTGGGCGTCGCCTACTGGGCGGAGGCCCGGGGCAATCCGATCCACGCGGCGCGCGGCGTCGACGTCATGGCCAGTCCGCTGAATCCCGGCGGCAACATGGAAGGCAAGGAGGTGCGCTTCGGGATCGCCAATTCGGCACTCTACGCCGTGGTCACCACCGACGCGTCGTGCGGGGCGGTGAACGCGATGCACGACTCGTTCACGCCGATCGGCGGCCTGGTACCGATCGTCAACATGCAGCTCGGTGAAGTCATCTTCGGCGGAGTCGGCGCCGGCCTGTATGGCATGCTGATCATGGTGGTGCTGACCGTCTTCATCGCCGGACTGATGGTGGGCCGTACTCCGGAGTACCTCGGGAAGAAGATTCAGGCGCGCGAAGTCCAGATGACGATGCTGTATGTCCTGGCCGCCGCGGCCTCCATCCTCGTTCTCAGCGCCATCAGCGTGGTGGCCGAGCCCGGGCTTGCGGGGCGCAACAACAGCGGTGCGCACGGGTTGTCCGAGATCCTCTACGCGTTCTCGTCCGCAACGGCCAACAACGGTTCCGCCTTCGCCGGCCTGACTGGCGGCACCTATTGGTACAACACGCAATTGGGGGTGGCGATGCTGGTGGGACGTTTCCTGCTCATCGTGCCGATGCTGGCCCTGAGCGGGTTCCTCGCTGAGAAGAAGATTGCACCGGCATCGACCGGGACATTTCCGGTGTCCGGTCCGTTGTTCACGGCACTGCTGATCGGTGTCGTGTTGATCGTCGGCGCGTTGACGTTTTTCCCGGCGCTGGCGCTGGGGCCCGTTGTCGAACATTTCCTCATGGGCGCCGGGGCTCTCTCGTGACAATGAACGCCACCTCCCCCAGATCCGGCGCGCGCAGTAGCCATGCGCCCGCGCCGATCTTCTCCGCCGAAATCGTGCGGCGTGCCATCCTCGATGCGCTGCGCAAGCTCGACCCGCGCGTCATGGTGCGAAATCCGGTGATGTTTGTGGTCCTGCTGGGCTCCGTCTACACGACGGCCGTCCTGGTACGCGATGTCGCCCGTGGTGCTGACGGTATCGGGTTTCTCACCCAGCTGACCGTGTGGCTCTGGTTCACCGTGTTGTTCGCGAACTTCGCCGAAGCCATGGCGGAAGGGCGGGGAAAGGCGCAGGCCGACACCCTGCGTCAGAGTCGTACCCAGACCAGCGCGCGCAAGCTGCAGTCGTCCGAACCCCTGGACGGTCGCCCGGACACGGCGACCGTCATCGATGTCCCGGCTCCCTCGCTGCGCCGCGACGACCGCGTGCTCTGTCTGCCGGGTGATGTCATTCCCGGCGACGGCGAGGTGGTGGAGGGTGTTGCGTCCGTCGACGAAAGTGCGATCACCGGCGAAAGCGCACCGGTCATTCGCGAAAGCGGCGGTGATCGCTCGGCCGTGACCGGCGGCACGCGGGTACTGTCCGACTATCTCGTCATCAGAATCACCGCCAACCCCGGCGAGACGTTCATCGATCGCATGATCGCGTTGGTGGAGGGCGCATCACGCCAGAAGACGCCGAACGAGATCGCGTTGACGATCCTGCTGGCCGGGCTCACGATCGTCTTTGTCCTCGCGGTGGCGACCCTGCAGCCGTTCGCCATCTACGCGGAGTCGCCGGTGGCGATTCCCGTGTTGATCGCGCTGCTGGTGTGCCTGATCCCCACCACGATTGGCGGCCTGCTGT
>CAZMGX010000354.1:0-5525 GCA_964565915.1 uncultured Gemmatimonas sp. | reverse complement strand
CGAGTATCCTCCCGTAAAGTCTCCCGCCGCACGCGCGCCAACGGAGAGCGATGCGGCCGGATCGGTCAGCGGGAGCACATCGAAGTTGGCGTTGGCGGTGAAGGAAATTCCCAGCGTCTCTCTCAACGTCTGCAGTTGGGCGAAGGTGGCCCCGCCCTCGATACCCCATCCCGTGCCCAGGTACGTTCGCCATGGCGCCGCGTACTGCCAGCGCCATCGGAACTGATAGGTATGCGTGACCTCGTGCGCGATGATGCTGTAGTTGAGGGAGTATGACGTGCCTACGGTGCGAAACCCGGAACCCTCCGGCATGCCCAGGGTCACGCGTCCCCATCGCCCGTGTCCCAGAATGGCATCGGCATACCAGGCCGCGCTGCTTCCGGTGGATCCATCGAGCATGAGCAGAAGTTGGCCCGACTCATCGCTGCTCGAGGTTGGCGCCGCGAGGCTGTAAACCGCTCGCAACCACGGAATTCCCGTTTCCGCAAACAGTCGAAGGGCCGTGTCGGCGCGGGCCACGGCGTTGGGCGCGAGCAGGGACGAGTCTGCACGAAAGACCGCCAGCACGAGGTTCCCGCGAATCGCGATCACGCGCGCGGGCCCGCTTGGCCGATTGAACGGATAGTGCGTGAAGACCTCGCCCAACACGTAGGGCGAAGCGCGGCAGAAGGGCGCTGCGGTATTGAGATATGGACAGTCCGACGGCACCATCGGGGACGCATCGGTGGACGCGCCGACGCTCGATGTCGTGAGGGCTCCCTCCAACAGGAGCGGGCTCCGGTAGGTGGCGGGGGAGACTGGCGTGATCGGCGTACGTCCGGACGGTGTGACACGCACTACCAGTGAATCCGGCCACGGAAACTCAGGCTGCGTGCGGGCCTTTTCGTGCAGTCGCGAATCCGCGTACGCCAACAGGTAGCGCGCCTGCGCCGACGGCGTAAACCGGAGACACTCCGCTTGGGCGGGCGTCAGGCGTCGTGCGTCACCAACGCTCAACGCGAGCTCGTTGTCGAACGCACGCGTGAGTCCGGTGGGCAGCGCGCCGTCGCTGCCGGCCAGCGAAAGCACGATCGGTGCAGGGTTTCCCGTGCAGGACGCGGCGGCGAGTGGCACCACAAAGCGCCATGTGGCGCTGTCTCGGGTCGTGGTGATGGGGGAAAATCCCGTGGCTTGCAGCGCCGAGACGGCCAGCGCGTTGAGCGCATAACCGCGCAGCGTGATCGTGTCGGCGCTGCCAAGATGCGTGCGACCGACCGGGAGTATCGTCGAGAAGATCCGTGCGCGGGCCAGCGACACGCCGACCGTCACGGTGTCAATCACCCCGGCCGCTTGCACACGAACCCGCGCGCGACCGGGGCCTGTGCTCACGACCCGCCCTTGGGTCAGCGCCGTGGCATCGAGCGTCGCCAGCTCGCTCAACCAGCGTCGCTCGTCCACGAGGGTCACCGACGTAGGCGATATCGGTTGTCCGTTTCTGGTGATGCGCAGGTCGGCGGTGAGACCGAGATCGGTCAGTGACACGGAATCCGCGTCGAACCGAACCACGTCACGCACGGTGATCGTGGCGGCGGCCGTCACGCCGGCGATGGTCGCGACGACCGGTGCCGAACCGGCGGCAATACCCGTCACCACACCCTGGTCGTTGACCGTGGCCACCTGTGGCGCATCGCTGCGCCACGTGATGCTCCGACCCGTCACCACGGCACCGGCCGCGTCGAACGGCTGCGCTTGCAGTGAGAGCGTGGCTCCCACATCCACGGTGCCCGCCGATGGACTCACGTCGACACGTGTGACGACGACGGGCGGCGGCGGCGGTGGCGGCGTGACCGGCAAGTCGGTGCCATTTCCGCCGCCACACGCCAGCACGAGCACCACTACCGGCAGGAACAGTAGTCGATGGCCTTCGGTCATGTGATCCCCGTCTCGGGTTGGCGCCGTGCGCGTGGGTCCGGTACAAAATACGACTCGCGGACGTCCCGCGGTGTCACTACCAGCGACCAGGGATGTATTGCCACCAGACGAGGAAGTGCACCGTCGCGACGGCGAGCAACGCCAGGGCCGAATATGATAGCCGACCAAACAGCGTCCACCAGCGCTGTCGCCACGAGATGGCGGCGAATGCGGGAACGGCGAGCGACGCGGCAGCGGCAACCCACGCGAGACGAAGCAGGGCCACGTCGGCGGTCGTCATGCCGAATGCCATGCCTTGGCTTCGGGCGAGATCGCGTGTGCCAACGGCGATGAAGCCCAAGCCGAAGCCCAGGAACAGTACACACCCTGCAACGGCGACGACGATCGCAGCGATCGCCGACCGTGGCACGCGACGCGCCTCGGCGCCACGACGGCGTCGCCACAGCCGTCGGCTGATCGCCACCAGTGCCCACGCCAGAAGAACCAACGGCGGCAGGCCGACGAGGGCGGAGGCGTACTCGTTGAGGAAATGTGTCCCCTCATACCACGGCGCCCGCTCGAACGCGCCGGGCAACTCGGCACCACCACTGGGGAGTCCCGTGAACAGATGGGAGACGGCCCCACGGCCGTCCCGTCGCAGCGCCATCATTGTGCCGTCGGTGACCTCACGAAGGAGGAGCGAATCGACCCGCACGAAGCGCCGTTCGCGCGTTCCAGCCGGCATGATCAGCGTATCGCCTTCGGCGCGCGCGCTGACGGAGAAGGCAAATACACCGGGAAATCGTTCGACCGTGTGGTGAGCGTATCGCGTCAGACGATATGTGCCGGCGTATTCGCGAACGGGTCCGGTGGCCACGGGTGGCGGCGGCGTCCTGTCCGTGAGCACCGCATCGAGAAGGGACTCTACGATCATGCGTGTGACGCTTGGCTCACCGGCGTTGGTGGCAACGAACACACCAAGTCGCTCCGCCGGCGCGAGCACCAGCGTCGTCGCGGTTCCGGGAACTCCACCGGAATGCGCAAAGACGCGATGGCCGCGATACTGCTGTTCGAAGAACCCGAATCCCATGCCAGGCACCCGCGCGTCGTGCGCAAACTGACGCGTCATCCCGCGCGACACGACGGAGGGATCCAGGACGGTCGTGCCATCGAGCGCGCCGTCATTCAGCCAGGCGCGCATGAAGCGCGACATGTCGTGGGCGGTCGAGAACGCGAGGCCGACGGGATAGGCGTGCGACCACACGACCGGTGCACGGTCGCAGCCACTGGGGCCGCACCGATATCCGGGCGCAAGCCGATCGCCCAGCGCGACGTCGGGCGGTTCGATGTAGTACGTACTGCGCATGCCCATCGGCACAAACACCGAGCGAGCCGCCAACGCGGCGAACGCGTCGCCCGCCTCCCGCTCCGCGACGTATCCGGCGAGCGCCATGCCGTGATTCGAATACCCGACCACGGCGCCGGGTGCCCATCCTCGATCCGGCAACCGGGCGGCGAGATATTCACCCAGCGGTCGCATGTCGCCGCGGGTGCGCGCGGCGTAGCCGGTCGCCCGTTCGTCGAAACCGCCGGTGTGTGTCAGCAGGTGCCGCAGCGTGATCGGGGTGTCGAAGGTGCGCGGGATGGGCACGTTCGGGACATACTCCTGGATGTCGCGCTCGAGATCCAGTTTGCCGAGCGCCACGCGCTGTAGCACCGTGGTCGCGACGAACAGTTTCGCGACCGATGCCAGACGGTAGATCGACCGCTCGGGGTCTGCGGGAATACTGTCTTCGAGGCGGGCGAGGCCGTAGCCGCGCAACAGCAGGACGGAGTCGCCGCGAACCACGGCAACGACGACTCCCGGCACGTGCGCTGCGGCGACCGCCGCGGGCGCCACACTGTCGACGAGCGCGGCCAGCCTCGCCGGCGTCGGCGGTTGTGCGAACGCCGGCGCGGCGAGGAATGCCGCAGCGACGCCGATGTGGGCGAAGTGTGCTCGGTAGATCATCGGCGGCGACTCTGGTCGCCAGGTGTGGCCAGCGACAGATAGCCGACGTAGGCGCGCGTGAGTTCGTCGATGAGCCGATCGTCACTCACCTTCACGGGAAAGGCGCGCAGGGCTCCGGCGAGAATCGCTTCGCGGGCGCCTGCGGATACGAAAAACAGGCCGAGGTTGATGGCGGCCTCGGGATCAGGGTGCCCGATGTCGGCACGTCGCTCGCGGAGAAGCGCACGCAGTCGGCCGTGTACCCGGTCGTTGAAGTCGCGGACCGCGAGGCCGTGGATCGGATCGCCGGCCCGTGCGTGCCGGATGACCTGGACGATAGCGCTCTGGTGTTCGCGAAACTTTCGCACCATCACGCGGACGTACGCGCGGATGACCGCCGGGATCGCAGCGTTCGCCATGCGACTTGGCGAGAGCGCTCGTTCGAGGGCACTGGCCGAGTCGGCGAGCACTTCCGCCGAGAGTACGTACAGCAGGGCTTCCTTGCTTTCGTAGCGGGCATAGAACCCGCCGACGGAGACACCGGCGGCGGTCGCAATGTCCGCCACGGTGACGTCGGCGAAGTCGCGTGCGCGGAGCAAGTCGCGGCCGGCGCTCATGATGGCGTCGGAGGTGCGTTGGGCACGGGCTTGGCGGACCGGACGGGTCCCGCCGGATCGCGGGGACGGAGGCATGTAAATGCGAATATCATTCGGTTTTTGTCGTTCCGCCAGTACCTGCCGCTTCCAGCATGGACCGGGCGCGGGTAGTCCTCGCGATCCACGCGGCGCGGCCGCATACTCAGCGTCGACGGCAATGCCGTGTTTTTCGGCCTCGCTCCGTACCGGCGCGGAGCCATCCCTGCCAGCGCCTCATATGTCCACGAATCGCCGCGATTTCCTGAAGGCTGCCAGCGCCGCTGCTGGCAGTGCCCTGTGGCTCCCACCACTCGAGGCCTTCGCCGCTGCCGGGGACTTCGGCAGCTCCACCGCAGACTCCGCGGCGGCCGCCAGCGTGCGCAGCGCACGACGGGTGCAACCGTTCGCGCTGTCGCAGGTCACGCTGAGCGAAAGTGTGTTCACCAGGAAGCGCGACCGGATGCTGGCCTACGCGCGCGGCTACGGCGGCACCGACAACGTGTTCGCCGGACCGGATCGGGTCCTCTCGATCTTTCGCGCAAATGCCGGGCTCGACACCAAGGGGGCACAGCCGGTCGGTAGCTGGGAGAACGGGACGGGCTATCTGCGCGGCCACTATGCCGGGCACTTCATGAGCATGCTGGCGCAAGCCTACGCGGGCACGGGCGACCCCATCTTCAAGCAGAAGCTGGACTACATGGTGCACGGCCTCGCGGAGTGCCAGGAGGCGCTGGCCGCCGCCGCTCGTCGGCCGACCGCTCGCACCGACGGTCGCTTCGGACGCGCGCTGCGGCTGTCCGGTTCACCCATCGGCCTCGCGGAACACGTGTCGATTCCCGACGGCATCCTGAGCGCTGTGCGCGACTTCACGATCGCGCTGTGGATCAACCCATCACAGTACGACCGCGCAAAGCTCTCCGACTACCGCGCGCCCATCGTTGTGGCGACGGTGACGATCGGCTCCGCCGTTTTGGTCTGCGCATCCGCAGTCGCAACGATGCTCCGGCCAT
>CAZMGX010000353.1:0-5530 GCA_964565915.1 uncultured Gemmatimonas sp. | reverse complement strand
GACGTCGTCCTGACCAGCGAGGAGGAGGGCGTCGGCCTCGTGGTCGGCGCCTCCTTGGGCGGCCAGCGTGCGGCGCTGCTGATGCAGAGCAGCGGCGTGGGCAACTGCGTGAACATGTTCTCGATCATTCACGGCTTCGGCGTGCCGTGTCTGCTGCTCGTGACCATGCGTGGGGAGTTTGCCGAATTCAATCCGTGGCAGGTGCCGATGGGAGCGATCACGGAGTCGGTCCTCACGACCTGCGGGTTTCGGACCTATCGCGTGGAAACGGCGGATGACGTCGACGAGATCGTGGGCGGTGCGTGCGATATGGCGTTCAACGGTAACCTGCCAGTGGCCGTGCTGCTGTCGCAGCGGCTGGTCGGCCGCAAGCAGTGGGTGCGCTGATGGCGCCTATACTGCTCGATCGCCGGGAACTGGTCGCAACGCTGCTGGCTGACCGCAATGGCCTGCTCGTCGTGAGCGGACTCGGCTCCGCGACGTACGACGTGGCTGCCGCCGGGGATCATGCGCTCAACCTGTATCAGTGGGGCGGTATGGGCGGCACGGCGATGATCGGACTGGGCCTCGCACTGGCGCAGCCCTCCCGTCGTGTCGTCGTACTGACGGGCGATGGTGACATGCTGATGGGCATCGGGAGCCTTGCCACCATCGGCGTCAGGAAGCCACGCAATCTTTCCATCGTGGTGCTGGACAACGAGCGATACGGCGAGACCGGCATGCAGCATAGCCACACGAGTGCCGGCGTCGACCTGCCCGGCGTGGCGGCCGCGTGCGGGTTTGCCGAGGTGCGTCTGCTGTCGGACATGTCGGAGGCACGCTCGGCGCGCGCCCTGCTGCACGACGCTGACGGGCCGGTCTATGTCCACGCCAAGATCCGGCGCGATGACGTGCCGCGGGTGTTGCCGACCCGAGACGGACACGAAATGCGATTGCGCTTTGCGAGCGCGCTGAAACCAGCCCCTTGACAACGTCGTACAGCCGTTGCTAACCTGCTCGCTCAGGGAGTCGCGTCCCGATGTTCACGTGTTGTCGCAGCGGTGGCCGAATCGGCTCCGATGCCCAGCCCAGCCCGAGTGTTGATGCTCGGTCGAATATCGGCGGCGCGATTTTGCGTTTCTGCCCGATCGCTGATCGGGACTGTCACTGCTCACTCGGTGCCCACGATTCCATGATGGCTCTCCATCTCGACCTTCGCTCGCACAACCGACGCGCCGGCGCACGCCAGCGTGCCGCGGCCTCGTGCGCGCCCATCGGATGGGTCACGGATCGGCCAAAGCAGAGTGAGACCATGTACGTGCAGGACAATCGACGTGTGAGAACAGGCGCCGGATCGGGAGGACGTACTCGCTGAGAGTTCGTCGCCCAATCGGAATCAGGGAAGAACATCGCCCCGCCTGCGCTCGTCGCCGGTGGGGCTTTTCGTTTGCGGCCGTGGGCGGCCCATGTCGCATATCGCCTGTCCGATATCGGATATCGCTGTTGCTGTTCCCCGCAGTTTGCCGTTCCCGCAGTCCGCTATTTGACAAGTGATGATCCGAACCACCCCGCGGTATCACCTCCCGCGCGTTGGCTCGCTGCACTACCAGGCACGAAAGACCGTGAGACACGCGACTCCCCGGTCTGTCGCACCGGCATTGGTACAGCGACCCGACGCGCACGTCCATCAACCCTTTCACCCGGATTCACCATCGACCACACACCATCACCTGGCGCGTATGGGCCTTTGCCGCGCGCCGACGGGATCCGTAGCTCAATGCGCGTCATAGAGCACGACCTCGCCGCAGGATCTCCCATTGCCTGACGAAGGCCGGACCCTGAGGACCACGATGTCGGAGATGCGGGTGCAAGTCCCGCCGTCCCGTTTCACCCTTCACCAGTCTGCCATGAATCGTATTGCGTGCTACTTCGATGAATCGACCGACACTCCACCGTACGGCGATTTCGTCATCGTCTTCGGTGATTTCGGTCGGTTCGGCGTAAGCCACGAAGTTGCGCGTCAGATTGTGGCGGCGCTCGATCAGTGGTTCGTGCCGACCTGGATCGAATTCTCCGATCGTGTGGGCTCTCTCGTGCGTGTCCGCTCGCGCGAGATTCGTGCACTCGTCGAATCGACGGCGACGCAGCGTGCTGCCGACCGTCGTCTCGAGCGTGCGCGGAACGAGGAAGAAAACGGGGATCGTCGTCCTTGGGACAACGACCCCCGCTTCTGATTCGGATCAGCACCTGTCGAATGGCACCGCCTCTCGAAACAACCAGCCGTATCGCCGTTGGCTAACCGAGCTTCGGGCGCTCCTTGTGCCAGTTCGTACTGTTCTGGTACTTGTGCGCAACCGACAGAATGATGTCGTCGTTGTAGAGATTGCCCGCGATCTGGGTGCAGATCGGCTGCGGGTTGAGTGGTGCCGGCGGTGCCGCTGGAGTCGCCGCAGAATCACCACCACGACCACCACCGCCACCTCCAGGTGCGCCTCCACGACCACCACCACCGCCGCCCTGCGGGCGCACGCCGAAACCCATCTGGATGACGGCGCAGGGATGCCCGGTTTGTGCATGTGTGCCGGTATCCGCAGCGCCGACGTACAGGTCGACGTCTTTCAGATACGCCTGCCACGCGGTGATCAGCTTGTGCCGGCGACGCTGCGATTGGAGGAAGTCCATCGCGGTCGGCGTGCGGCCAGGCACCCATCGATTGAGTTGGCCGTTGTTGGCCGGCGCTGGCGGCGCGGCGGGTGCTCCATCGGCCGGCGCCGCACCGCCGCGTCCACCACCACCGCCGCCACCGCCACGACCATAGGCCGCGACGATCGCGGCCATGTCCATGTTCAGTTCCTTGGCCTTCATCTGCACGTACGAATCGAACGCAGCCGCCGACTCGACGTTGATGCCACCCTGACTCCCAGCGACCGTCGGTGGATCCGCCAACTCCGTGGGCTTGGCACCGAGGGACTTGAGTTTGTCCAGAAACGCGGCGAACACGGGATCCGGCGTGGCGGCCGTCTGTTTGCGGACGCCAATGCGCAACGTCGAGAGATCGATGTTGCGATTGAAGCGGAACGGCATCGTCAGCGAGCCCGGATCCTTCTCATCCGCGCCATGAATCACGTTGAACACGATGGCCGCGTCTTCGGCCGTGCGCGTCATGGGTCCGACACGGTCCATCGACCAGGCCAGCACCATCCCACCGGAACGACTCACGCGACCGAATGTCGGCCGCAGCGCGGCAATACCGCACGCCGTCGCGGGACTGACGATCGAGCCCGAGGTTTCCGTGCCAATGCCGAATGCAACACAGCCGGCGGCCGTGGCCGAGCCCGGCCCAGCCGACGAGCCACTTGAGCTCTGTGACAGGTTCCACGGGTTCTTCGTGCCGCCGCGAAACCAGTTGCCACCCTGCGCAAACTGCCCGGTTGACAACTTCGCAATCAGCACCGCACCCGCATCACGCAGTCGGACGACCACCTCGGCGTCATCATCGATGACACGATTCTCGAAATCCTGGGCGCCCCACGTCGTGGGCGTGCCCTTCACCGCGAACAAGTCCTTCACGCCCCAGGGAATGCCATGCAGTGGGCCGCGATACTTACCGGCCTTGAGCTCGGCGTCCATGCGAGCGGCGTCGGCCAGACCGCGCTCTTCGAGAATCGTCACGGCACACAGCAGCGTGGGATTCAACGCCTTCAGGCGGTCGAGGTAGATCTTTGTGAGACGGACCGACGTGAGTTTGCCCGCCTTGATGGCCGCCGAGAGTCGATGCATCGGGAGAAAGGCGATGTCTTCATCGGTGGTCGGCAGCGGGGCGGTGCCCCACGGTTCGAGCACGAATGCGCCGCGCGTGGCGGCCCCCCAGGCGAACGGCTGGCGCGCGAATGCGGCGGGCCCCTTCTCCCGGTACGTCTTTTCCAGCAGCGAACCAACGCCCCCTGGATACGGCTGAAACGTCCAGGACACCGGCTCCATGTTGTCGAGCGGCACGGGCGGAACGGCGGGTTGCTGCGCCGCGCCCGGCTGTGCCAGCACTTTGGCGCCAAATCCGAACGTGGTGGCCGCTGCGGCCGCCAGCGAGAAGAACACGAACTGTCGACGATCGACGTCGCTGGAAAACTCCATCGCCCCAGCCTGCTGCATCGTGTCGGCTTCAGCCTGCGCCAGCAGATCGAGTTCGTCGTACAGCGGCATGGTCACGTCTCCGAAGGGTGAGGGCAGCACAACGGCCACATCGCCCTAAGAGACTGCCACAACGCCCGAAGCGCCAGTCGCGATCGGTCGCCCGGCCGACTACTTCGCCGCCTTTCGTTTCGCCAGGGCGCGCTTCGCCTGCACGCGTTTCGCGTGATCGCGGTCCTCGCGGACACGCGCCTTGACGAGCCTCGTGATCAACGCCAACGGCATCGGTTCACTGAGCGGGAATCGCAGATTGCCCTTGGGTCCGGCGTACCGGGCACTGGCGGCCCGAAGCGCCTCGTCGTTGACCGGCGGATAAAGCCCGACATGCTCCTTGAATCCGCCGAAGTAGACCAGCGCCCCGTGCCCATGATAGCTCGGCATGCGGTAGCTGATTTTCTCGACGGAATCCGGTGCCGCGGCACGAATGGTGTCACGGACCTGTTGCAGGACGGACTGCACGGCCGGTGAGAACGCGGCGAGGTACTCGTCGACCGTGGTCGGCCCCTTGGACTCGGACTGCATGATCGCTCCGCTACGCCCAGAGAAATCCCGGGCGATCTTCACCGGTGATGGACCGAATGACGCGCTCGTAGACGCGGGCACCGCGATCGCCATTTGAAAACACCACCATGGCGTCGCCGCGGGCCGGGTCGGCAAAAAAGTAGTTCTTGAAGCCCGGGTTGTCGCCCCATTGCCATGCGGCGAGTCCGGCGCGTGTCCGCTCAAGCCCCACACCAAGACCCCACTGGACCCGTTCGTTGCAGCGAATCTGTGGGGTCATCATCATCGAGACGATCGCGGCGGGAGCGCCGCCCGCCTTGGGTGCGCGCAGGAGGTGCCGCAGAAAACATCCGAAGTCCGATGCCGTGGTCATCAGGCTGGCAGCGGCGTTCAGCGGCAGAAAGTTGGGGAGCACCGGAAGTGAAGGCGCAGCCGTGCGTGCCGCCTGCTCCACGTCGGCCGTCGTCGCGTCGTCGGTCGGACGTCCACGCACGGTCAGCAGTCGACGAACCTCCGCCATGGTGGCTTCACCGAAGGGCGTCACCGGCTGCCCTCGACCGCCGTGGCCGCTGGCGCGATTGGGCTCGAAGGACTCCAGCGTCGCCATGCTGGAGCGGATCATGCCAAGTGGCTCAAACACGCGCTCACGCATCAGCTGCCCCACACCCTTCCCTGTGATCGACTCGGCGATGCGCTGCAGGAAGTAGAACCCCTCACCGGAGTACGACCATTGTGTACCCGGTTCGAAGTCGGAGGTCAGCGGCTGCGTGGTGGTGTTGCGCCAATTGCGCCAGCCGCCGCTGTGGCTGAGGAGATGTCGGGCCGTGAGTCGTCCCGCATGCGGATCGTCCGGGTGGGGAAG
>CAZMGX010000352.1:0-5536 GCA_964565915.1 uncultured Gemmatimonas sp. | reverse complement strand
TGGGGGCGTGGCTGGCGACGCTGCAGCCGGCGCCCCCGTCGGCGCTGGCGGCACGGCTGGAGGAGTTGCTGGCGCCATACCTGGCGTTGTCGGCCGATCGCGTCCCGGACGCCTGTCTCGAAGCTGGTGAGCATCTCTTGGACACCCTGTTGTCGTCTGGTTCAACGTCACGAGGCACCGCGCTCGATTTGCTCGCCGTCGATGCCTTGGTGACGTATGCCTTTCAGGCCGCCGCGGATACGCCGGAGCAGTTGGAGAGCCGAGCGGCGCAAGCCATGCAACGCATCGCCGCACTTCCCGTCCCGACGAGACCCTGACGTCGGTTCGCCTGATTCCTGGTCGTCGAGCCGGAGTGACCGCGTGATCGACATTCATTCGCACTTGCTCCCGGGAGTCGACGACGGATCGCCGTCGTTCGAGGTGTCCGTGCCCGTCCTCGAGCGATTTGCCGCTGAGGGGGTGACCATGTTGGTGTGCACGCCGCACCTGAATGCGTCGCAGGCGGCATCGGCACCGTATGAGCACCATCTCGAAATTCTGACGGAACTCCGCGCCGTCACGCCGCCAGCGCTCGAACTCCGGCTGGGCTGGGAGATCATGCTCGACGCCCCGGGGACGGATCTTTCCGCGCGGCACCTCACGCTGGGTGGTTCTCGGGCACTGCTGGTCGAGTTCACGCGCGGTGGCCTGCCGCGCGGCGCGACAGCTGAGCTGCGTCGTCTGACGCGTGCAGGGCGGACACCGATCCTTGCGCACCCCGAGCGTTACTTCGGCTGCACCCTCGAACTGGTGCGTGAGTGGCGGCAGCTCGGCGTGGTGATTCAGACCGACGCGTCGGTGCTCATGGGCCGCGGAGTGCCCGCCGAATTGGCGCGATCGATGCTGGCGGAGGGGCTCATCGACATCCTGGCGTCCGACAATCACGGTGATGGACGGTCGTTGCGGACGGCCAGTGATTGGTTGATCGCGCGGGGCGGTGAGGAACAAGAGCCACTGCTGACGCATGAGAATGCGGCCTTGGTGTTGAACGACGAGGAGCCGATTCCGGTACCGCCGTTGCGCCCCGGGCTGTTGGGACGCATGAAGCGTTTGTTCGGCGGCTGACATGTCGTTGCGGAATGTTTCCTTCGCGCCAATCCACACACTCGACTCGAGCTCGCCGCATGCCGTCTGATTCACCTGGTCCATCGTTCTCTCCGATTTCAGCCCTCCACGAGCTGGCGGCGACGGCCACGCGCACGGCCGATCAGCTGGCGGCAGAGATCGAGCGGGCGCTCGTCATGGTGCGTGAGACGGTGCAGCGGGGGGGCACCTTGTTCTTCTGCGGGAATGGCGGCTCGGCGGCCGACGCACAACATCTGGCAACGGAATATGTGGTCCGGTACATGCGGAATCGTCGCGCGTATCCCGCCGTCGCCCTCACCACGGACACCTCACTGCTGACGGCGGCCGGCAACGACTTCGGATTCGAGTTCATCTTCTCACGACAAATCGAAGCGTTGGCCAGACCTGGTGACCTGCTCATCATCCACTCGACCAGTGGCAACTCGCCGAACGTGCTCGCCGCGGCGCGGGCGGCGCGGGCACAGCAGGTCCCCGTGCTGGCGTTGTCGGCGCGCGATGGCGGCGAGCTCGCTCACCTTGCGGATCACTCCGTCATCGTCCCGACGACGCGAACGGATCGGGCGCAGGAGCTGCATCTATGCATCCAGCACGCGATCTGCGACGCCATCGAACAATCACTGTGATGGTGCTTGAGTCGGACGATCGCAAGTGATTGGCTGCACGCAGGTTGTCGCACGGCTTTCCATCTTCTTTCGCATGGGTGTGCGGTCATGATTTCGCTGAAAGGCAAACGGGCGTTGGTGACGGGTGGATCACGCGGCATCGGCGCGGCGACGGCGCACTTGCTCGCCAGCGCCGGCGCCGATGTCGGCATTGCGTATCGTCATCGCACCGATGAGGCCGAGGCTGTCGTGGATCAGCTGCGAGCAGCCGGGGTGCGCGCGTTTGCCTTTCGGGGCAATCTCGCGACGCCGGAGGCGAACGAGACGTTCGTGCAGGAGGCCTACGATCAGTTCGGTGGGCTCGAGATCTTCGTAGGCAATTCCGGGATCTGGCCGCCGATTCCCGTGAACGTGGACACGCTCGACGACATGCGCTGGCGTGAGACCCTGTCATGCAACCTGGACGGCATGTTCTACGGTGCCAGAGCAGCGGCGCGCGGGCTGAGCAGCGGCGGCCGGATGATCTTTGTCTCCAGCACCGCCGGCCAGCGCGGAGAGGCCGGACATGCCGACTACGCGGCCAGTAAGGGAGCCATGATTTCGTTCGTGAAGTCGTTGGCGGTCGAGCTGGGACCGCGCGACATCACGGTGAACTGTGTGGCGCCTGGGTGGGTGGACACCGAAGCCGTCACGATTCCGTTCACGGGGCAGGGACGGGAGCGCATCGAAGCGGCGATTCCGCTGGGGCGCGTGGCCGCACCGGTGGATATCGCCGGGCCGATCCTCTTCCTCGCGAGTCCGTTGGCGCGGCACGTGACCGGTGAGGTCCTGAACGTGAATGGCGGGAGCGTTCTCTGCGGGTAAGGTCATGACCGACTCGCGACCGATCATTGCACCGCCGGATGCGGTGCTCGACATCGTGCGCACCCTGCGGGATGCCGGGTTCGAGACGTGGTGTGTCGGCGGCGCGGTGCGTGACGCGTTGCTCGGGCACGCGCATCTGGACTGGGACTTGGCGACGGCCGCGACACCGCCACAAGTGCGTCGGTTGTTCGAACGCACGATTCCGGTCGGCATCGAGTTCGGGACCGTCGGGGTGCTCGACCGCGCCGGGCACATGCATGAGGTGACGACGTTCCGGCGTGATGTCCACCATGATGGGCGACATGCGGTGGTCGAGTTCGGGGCCTCGCTGGACGAGGATCTCGCGCGGCGCGACTTCACCATCAATGCGATCGCGTATGATCCGATCGCCCGTCGGCTGCATGATCCGTTCGGTGGTCGGGAGGACCTCGCGGCCCGTCTGGTGAGGGCCGTTGGTGACCCCGATGCGCGAATGGAGGAAGACCGACTGCGTGCCCTGCGCGCGTTGCGGTTTGCGGCGCGATTCGACTTTGCGCTCGATCCGCGCACGTGGCGGGCAATCGTGGCCAGCGCGCCCTTCCTGTCGCGCCTTTCTCCGGAGCGGGTCAAGCAGGAAATCGAGAAGACGATGGAGCAGGCCCTTCGACCCTCGAGCGCATTCCGCCGCTGGCGTGACGCGGGCGCGTTTGCGTCAGTGGTGCCGGCGTTGGCGTCGGTCAGTGAGAGTGCGTTGCTCGCGACGGATGTCTTGCTGCGACCGGGGCCGCGCACGCGGCCGCAACGTCGGGCGCTGCGCATCGCCGCGCTCCTGAGCGACTTGAATGGCGCGGCGGCGGAGTCGACCCTGCGGGGATTGCGATTCTCCAACATGGACATCGCGTGGATCGGGACACTGGTCGCGCGGTGGGCGACGCATCAGGAGGCGCTGACGCGGGCGCTGTGCTCCACGGACGGCATCGACGATCGCGAGCTCCGGCGACTCGTCGCATCCGTGGGACGACTGCGTGCCGGCGCCTTCGTCCGTCTCGCCGCGGCGAGGTGGACGGCGGAGGCGGTGCGGAACGACGCGCCGTTGCCATCAGACGTTCCAACTGCGGAGCGCATTCGGCAGCTGCATCGTCGCATGCTCCACATCGCACGGCGCGATCCTATCGAAATTGCCGATCTGGCGGTCGATGGTGACGACCTTCGGCGCGCCGGAGTACGTCCGGGGCCCGACATGGGTCGCGTGCTGAACACGTTATTGGACGAGGTGGTGGACGATCCGACCCGGAACACGTACGAACGGTTGCTCGCTCGCGTGGCGACGCTGACTGCGGGGGCGCGAGAGCGTGCCTGATTTCACGCATCAGTCGAGCGATATTGCGGCCCGCTTCCGTCGTCAGGGGGAGTGGTCCGTCACGCGGCGCGAGGGCGCGCTCACCGTGCATCGCGTGCAGGCCATCAGCGAGCGCGCGGTCGAACTCTTCCTCCATTTGACGGCACGCCTGGAGCCCGTGGTCGACGTGTTCATCGAGCATCCGCGCGATGGGCTTCGGTGGCGCGGCGCCATGCGCTTCCTTCCTGAGGTGCGCGAGACCCTGGGACGCCTCCGTTGGCCGCTCGGGACATACGGTGGCGTGGAACTCACGCTTGTTACGCCGGACGACCAGGTGACGATCACCACCGCGCTCGAAGTGGTGATCTATTCGCGAACCGATCGCTGGGCATCACTGCTGGAGGCGGAGGGCGTGTCCCCCTGTGTGGCGGCCCCGTCGCCGGTGTGGCGACCGGGTCTGGTCTCGTGGGCCGCCGCACCGGAGTTGACGGACGCGCTCGCCATCGTCGTCGATCGCCTCAACCTGGAGCCGGACGCATGAGTCGCGCGCCAGCAGGCGAGAGCGGCGGTGGGCCGTCACTGTTTGCCTCGCGCGTGAGTGAGCCGTTGGCCGCACGATTGCGCCCGCGGACGTTGGCCGAGTACGTGGGGCAGCAACATCTGCTTGGTGCGGGAATGCCGCTGCGCGAGGCGCTCTCGCGCGGTATCGTCGATTCGATGGTGTTCTGGGGGCCGCCGGGTGTGGGCAAGACCACGCTCGCGAGACTCCTTGCGCAGTCGGCGGACGCGGCCTTCGTCTCGTTCAGTGCCGTAAGCGATGGCGTGGCACGTGTCCGTGAAGTGGTGGCGGAGGCGGAACGGCGACGAGACCTCGGGCGCGGCACGATTCTCTTCGTCGACGAAATCCACCGATTCAACCGCGCGCAGCAGGATGCGTTCCTGCCACACGTCGAGGCCGGCACGGTGGTACTCATCGGGGCAACCACGGAGAATCCGTCGTTTGCGCTGACCGGTGCGCTTTTGTCTCGAGTGCGTGTGTTGGTCCTGCAGCCGATTGCGGTGGAGGACTTGGCGGACTTGATCGATCGGGCACTGGCGGATCGCGATCGCGGTCTCGGCGCCCGACGATTGCAGATCGCCCCCGAGGCGAAGACGCTACTGGCCGAGCAGGCGGATGGCGATGCGCGACGCACGCTCGGCCTGCTCGAAGCGGCAGCCGCACTCGTCGATGATGGCGCGACCATCAGCCGAGGGCAGGTCGAGGCGGCCGTGCAGCACCGCGTGCCGCACTACGATCGCAGCGGTGAAGGCCACTACAACCTCATTTCCGCGCTGCACAAGTCATTGCGTGGCAGTGATCCCCAGGGGGCCTTGTATTGGCTGGCGCGCATGATTGAAGGTGGCGAGGATCCGCGTTATGTGGCCCGCCGCGTGGTGCGCATGGCGAGCGAGGACATCGGCCTCGCCGACCCGCAGGCTCTGCGCGTCGCGCTCACGGCCGCGGAGGCCTATGAGCGACTGGGCTCGCCGGAGGGTGATCTGGCGCTCGCGGAGGCGGCGGTCTACCTCGCGACCGCGCCGAAGTCGGCGCGGGTCTATCAGGCGTGGGGCGCGGCCCTCGAAGCAG
>CAZMGX010000351.1:0-5537 GCA_964565915.1 uncultured Gemmatimonas sp. | reverse complement strand
GGCCATTCGTGGTGCGCCCGGCGGCGACGACTATCAGAAGACGTGGATCAATCCGTTCAACACCGACATCATCCTCGCCGTGACGGACCAGGGTGCGGTCGTGTCGGCCAATCGCGGCGAAAGCTGGAGCAACTGGTACACGCAGCCGACGGCCGCCATGTACCACGTCACCACCGACTACGCGTTTCCGTACCGCGTGTGCAGCGGGCAGCAGGACTCGGGCTCTGCGTGTGTGGAGTCGCGTTCAATGGACGGTCGTATCACGTTCCGCGATTGGCGCCCGGTGAACATTCAGGAGTACGGTATTGCGGCGCCGGACCCGAAGAATCCGGACCTGGTGTACGGCAGTCAGCGTGGCAACGTGACGCGCTGGAATCGGAAGACGGCGCAGACCGAGCTGGTCGGTCCCGACATGACGGCACGTGGACCCAAGGGCGAAGCGTACAACCGCAACGTACGCACGATGCCGTTGCACTGGTCGCCGGTGGATCACAACACGCTGTACTACGTCTCAAACGCGGTGTGGAAGTCGACCGATCGCGCCCATAGCTGGACGCGCATCAGCCCGGATCTCGCGCGCCAGACGTGGGCGGTTCCGGCCAATGCGGGCAAGTATGCCTCGACCGTGACGCCGGCGCCGATGGGCTCGATCACCGCGTTGTCGCCATCACCGCGCAGTGTGAGTGTGTTGTGGGCCGGAACGGATGACGGCAACATCCAGGTGACGATGAACGGCGGCGCAACGTGGAAGAACGTCACACCGGCCAGCATCAAGCCGTGGACGCGCATCTTCAACATCGAGGCCGGTCACTTCGATACGCAGACCGCATATGCCGCGGCCAACACAATGCGCCTCGATGACATGAATCCGCACTTCTATCGCACGCACGATGGCGGGGCGACGTGGACGGAGATCAACACGGGTCTCGCGCCCGGTGCGGTGGCCAATGCCATTCGCGAAGATCCGCGGGTGAAGGGGCTGTTGTACGCTGCGACCGAGACGCAGGTGTGGGTCTCGTTCGACGATGGGGATCACTGGCAGTCGCTGAAGCAGAACATGCCGCCGATCTCGGTGCGCGACATTCAGGTCAAGGACGACAGCACGTGTCTCTGTGCGGACCTCGTCGCGGGCACGCATGGTCGCGGCTTCTGGATTCTCGACAACGTGACGCCGCTGCGTCAGGCGGCGCAGGCGCTCGCGTCGAAGTCTGCGAATGCCGCGTTCCTGTTCAAGCCGGCGCCCGCGGTGCGTGTGCGCTTCGGCACGAATGACCCGACGCCCTGGCCGCGCGAGATGCCGGACGGTGAGAATCCGATGCCCGGAGCGTTGATCGATTACTACCTGCCGGCGGGTGGGTCGTCGCCGGTGACGCTCGAGATCCTGAATGCGGCGGGCAAGGTCGTGCGGTCGTACACCAGTGCCGACACCGCGTTGAATCCGCATCCGGCGCTCGATCCGGTGGCCTATGACAAGGTCTGCCGTGCCAACGCGACGGCCCCGTTCTGCGGATTGCCGCTGTATTGGCCCGCGCAGCCGATCACCCTCTCGGCCAAGGCGGGCATGCATCGCTTCAGTTGGGACCTGCGCTATGATCCCGTGGATCGCAGCGACGATGCGCCGAGTGGTGATGTGGAGGCGACGGGTGCGGTGCCGTATCGCACGTATCCGGCCGCAAACGCGCCGTGGGTGCCGACGGGTCGCTATACGGTGCGACTGACGGCGAACGGCACGTCGACGACGCAGCCGATCACGGTGTACATGGACCCGCGGGTGAAGACGCCGCCGGCCGCGATGGCACAACTCAACGCGCTGTCCGCGGAGATGTACGAGCGCGCCGTCTCGACGCATGCCGCGTTCACGCAGGCGCGGGCGCTGGTGGCGAAGCTGGATGCGATGTCGGGCCCGGACGTCGCGGCGCTGAAGGCCAAGGTCGAGGCGCTCGCGCCGACCAACGCCCTTCCGCGTAACGTGCGGAATGCTCGGCGCCGCGCGCCGGCTGGTACGCCGGTGCACCTGGAGAGTGCCAGCAACGCCGCCCTTGCGGCCGCGCTCGCCATGCAGAGTGCCGATGTCGCCCCGACGGCCACCCAGATCGCCGGGGTGACGTCGGCGAGGTCACAGACGACAACGGTGTTGACCGCGTGGAACCGGCTGCGACAGACCGAGTTGGCGGCCTTCAACGCCGCCCGCAAGTCCGCTGGTCAGGCGACGGTCTCCTTGCCGGACTAAGGGGCGCGCGGGAGTTTACGGAGTGTCCCGAAGTCAACATCGCACTCAGAAAATTCCATGAAGCATTCCGTACTCTCGCTGCTGCTCGTCGCGTCGGTGTCCGTATCGGTCTCCGGATCGGTGGCCGCTCAAGCGGCAGCGACGAAGCCGGTACCGCGGCCGACTTCCGCGCCGCCGGTCACGCAGGCCGCGCTGGACCTGGCACGCTGGGAGGCGACCGCCAAGCGCGTCACGATCATTCGTGACAACTTCGGCATCCCGCACATCTACGCCAAGACGGATGCCGACGTGGTGTTCGGGGCGCTGTACGCGCAGGCCGAAGACGACTTCCATCGCATCGAGCGCAACTACATCAACGCGATGGGTCGCCTCGCGGAAACCGCGGGCGAGAAGGAGCTGTACCGCGACCTGCGGATGAAGTTGTTCATCGACCCCGCGGACATGAAGCGGCAGTATGCGTTGGCGCCGTTGTGGCTGCGCAAACTGATGAACGGCTTTGCCGATGGGTTGAACTACTACCTGCATACCCATCCCGAGGTGAAACCGGAGGTCATCACCCGGTTCGAACCGTGGATGGCGCTCACGTTCAGCGAAGGCAGCATTGGCGGCGACATCGAGTCGGTGTCGTTGCCGCAGCTCGAGGCGTTGTACGGCAAGGGCGCGACGGTGCCGACGGGTGGCAGCGATGGCGCCGGTGATGCCGAGGCGGCCTTCGAGGATTTTTCGATCAAGGAACCGCAGGGATCCAATGGCTTTGCGATCGCGCCAGCGAACACGGTCGGCGGCAAGTCGCTGCTGCTGATCAACCCGCACACGTCGTTCTACTTCCGCGCCGAGTTGCAGATGGTGAGCGAGGAAGGGTTGAATGCGTATGGGGCGTCCACCTGGGGACAATTCTTCATCTACCAGGGCTTCAACCAGCGACTTGGCTGGATGCACACGTCGGGCGGTGCCGATGTGATCGACGAGTACAAGCTGACCGTGAGCAAGCGGGCGGACGGGTTGTACTACAAGCACGGGTCGACGTCGCGGAAGTTGCGCGAGAAGAAGATCACGCTGCCGTACAAGGCCGCGGACGGTTCGATGGCCAGCAAGGTGGTCACGGTCTACTACAGCCATCACGGCCCCGTGGTGCGTCAGGCCGATGGGCAGTGGATCGCCGTGCAGATGATGAACGAACCGCTCAAGGCGTTGACGCAGTCGTATCAGCGTACGAAGGCGACGACGTATGCGGCGTTCAACAAGGTGATGGATCTGCGGACGAACTCGTCGAACAACACCGTGTATGCCGACGCCGACGGAAACATCGCGTACTGGCATGGCAACTTCGCGCCGCGTCGCAACGCGCGGTTCGATTGGTCGCAGCCGGTGGACGGCAGTGATCCGGCAACGGACTGGAAGGGACTGCACCTGGTCAGTGAAACGATCACGCTGTTCAACCCGAAGACGGGGTGGATACAGAACACCAACAGCACGCCGTTCACGTCATCGGGGCCGTCCAGCCCACGCCGCGAGAACTATCCGACGTACATGGCGCCGAGTCCGGAGAATGCGCGTGGGATTCATGCCGTGCGGGTGCTGAAGGAGCGCAAGGATTTCACGATCGACAAACTGATCGGGGCGGCGTTCGATCCGGACCTTCCGGCCTTTGACGACATCATTCCGCCATTGCTGCGGGACTTCGATGCGCTGCCGGCCGCCGATCCGCGCAAGCGGGCGCTGGCCGAGCCGATCGACTCGTTGCGTCGGTGGAATCGGCGGTGGGGCGCGGCCTCGGTGCCGATGTCACTCGCCGACTACTGGGGCAACGCGGCGATCCGGGCGACCGGTCGTGCGGCGCGTGCGAAGGGCATCACGACCCTCGAGTACCTGACGCAGGGGGCGACGGTCGACGAACGGCTCGAGGCGCTGACGCAGGCGGTGGCGACGCTGACGCGCGACTTCGGGACGTGGAAAAAGCCCTGGGGTGACATCAATCGCTTCCAGCGTCTGACCAATGACTTGGACCCGCCGTACGATGACGACAAGCCGAGTGTGCCGGTGCCGTTTACGTCGGCCACGTGGGGGTCGCTGGCGGCGTACGGCAACACGGCGCCGAAGACGACGAAGAAGAATTACGGCAATCGCGGCAACAGCTTCGTGGCGGCCGTAGAGTTCGGGCCGACGGTGAAGGCGAAGGCGGTCAGCGCCGGCGGGCAAAGCGGGAATCCGTCGTCGCCCCACTTTGCCGACCAGATCGAGCGGTACGCGAATGGCAATTTCCGCGACGTCCTGTTCTATCGGGCCGACGTCGAGAAGCAGGCTGAATCCACCTACAACCCCGGCACCCGTCCGGCGAAAGGAACCCGTTGATGCCGCAGAAGTCTGCCGCCAAGTCGTCCCGGAAGGCCGCTCCCAGTCCGCGCGGGCCGGCTGCGCTGGGGCCGTACTCGCACGCCGTGTGGGCGGGGCGCCAGTTATACCTGTCCGGCCAGACCCCGGTGGACCCGGCGACGGGTCAGTTGGTAGAAGGGGATGTCGAGGCGCAGACGCACCGGGCGTTCGACAACCTGCAGCTGGTGCTGGAAGACGCCGGCCTGACCATGGATGACGTGGTCAAGTGCAACGTCTATCTTACCGACATGTCGAACTTTGCCGCGATGAACCGGGCGTATCAGACCCGGTTTGCGGCGCCGTACCCGGCGCGGACGACCGTGGCCGTTGCCGGGCTGCCCCTGAACGCGCAGGTTGAAATTGAACTCGTGGCTCGCCGTTCGTGAGCGCGCCAACCACCCGTTTCTCCTCCAGGTATCTCCCATGATCTCGACTCGTTTTGCCCGCCTCGCCGTCATTGGTGCTCTCGTGTTCGGCGCCGCGACCGCCACGGCGCAGCGTTTCCTCGCCGATGTCGCCGGCACGTGGAACGTGACGGTGGAAGGACCGCAGGGCCCGATGGGTTCGGTGCTCACCATCGAGCAGAAGGGCGACACGCTGTCAGGCAAGTTCTCCTCCGAAATCGGTGAAGCGCCGATTCAGGGGCTGGTGAAGGGCGACTCCGTGAAGATCGCGTTCGGCCTGGACATGGGTGGTCAGCAGTTGTCGCTGCAGATCGCCGGTGCGCTGAAGGACGCGGACAACATGGCTGGTGTGGTCGAGGCAGTCGGCATGGGCGGGTTCCCGTTTACGGCGACACGCAAGAAGTAGGGAGTAAGGAGTTCGGCGGCGGGGCGCGGGTGAGCAAGGCTCACCGGCCCCTGCTGCGGCTCCTCACGGGCGGTGGTGCGAGTCGGCGAGGTGATGCCCGCGAGATCGCCGATTCAGGGTCCGG
>CAZMGX010000350.1:0-5546 GCA_964565915.1 uncultured Gemmatimonas sp. | reverse complement strand
CCACGCGGTGCCGTTGGACACGCCGAGCAGACCCGCGTCCAGCGCGCGCTGCCCCTGCTGCACCGTGGCGAGCCGGGTGACCCAGCGGCGAGACAAATCGTTGGCGCTGAAGGCCCACAAATCCCAATGCAACTTGGTTTTCGGCCGGTACGAATAGCGCCGCGAGGTGGCACGTGGTGTCTCCCAGTGTGAGCTCAGCACCAGCACCGAGGGATCGGTCGCGCTGTTCATCACCAGTGGGCCACCGTGCATTTCGAACGCATCGAACGTCCGGGTGACCAGAGGCCTGCGCCAGAGCAGCACCCCAGCCGTCACGAAGAGCGCGAGGAAGAAAAGCGGCTTCCAGGATGAGCGACCAGCAGGCATGGGAGGGTTGGTGATTGATTCGAGGTCCGACTCGCGGTTCAGACGCCGTCGTTCCTACAGTACTTGGTATTCCGTACTCTGTACCTCGACGAAGACTTACCAACTGGTACCACGACAAAAGATCCTGGACGAAGACGATCAGACCCACGACTCACGTACGTCCAGTCATCGCCATCGGTCTCCGTCTCCCGTCTTCGTCTCCCGTCTCTTGTCTTCGTCTCCCGTCGTTCGTCTGCGGTTGGTCTCTGTCCGCGTACGAAGTACCGAGTACTCAGTACGTTGGTTGACTCGCCGCCGCGGGGCGTCCCCGTACGCTCTCAAGCCTCCTCGAGCGCCGTATGCCGCAACCGCATGATCTGCACCTGCTGCTTCACCGCGCCCTCTTCGTACGGCACCGTCTCCGTCGACACGATCTCCAGCCCCACATCCTCCAGCCCTTCACGAAACGCCGGCAACGCCAACCGACCCGGATCGGCGATGATCGCCACACCATCCGGCGCCAGCGACCGGGCAATACAGGCCGCAACCAGCGTCGCATACTCCTTTTCGTACAACACATCCGCGGCAATCACCACATCGAAGTAGCCCAGATCGTCCGGCCACTCGCGCCAGTTCACCAGCTGTACACGTGGCTCGCGGCCCAGATTGCGCGCCGCATTGCTGCGCGTGACATGCAGCGCGTCCTCGTAGTAGTCCGTCGCGAGCACGTCAAAGCCCGCGTACATCGCGCCGACGGTCGCGAGCCCCAGCCCGCACCCCATCTCCAGCAAGCGTCGACCCGCGCCCGCCTCCCGCGCCAACGTGGCCGCCAGCACGCGCGCAGACGGCCACAGATCCGCCCAGTAGGGCAGGCGCTCGTCCAGCACGTAGTCGGCTTCGCTGATCAGGTGATCGGCGTTGGCCGGCTTGAACAGGGACCACGACTGGCCATCGATGACGACGTCTTCCGTCGCGCTCACCCAGCGACGGCCCAACGCCGCATCCAGCGCGTCACCGTGCAACTCTGCCATCACGGCCGCCGACCCGGCGTCTGACTCAGTACTCATGGCAGGAGTATGGCGTCAAGACGTGCGCCCGGCATCACCACCGCACAATCTTCGGGCACCACCAACAGCGCATCGGCTTCCGCCATCGTGCGCATGAGGTTCGATCCCTGTGGCCCTGCGAGGCGCGCCTCGAGGGCGCCGTCTTCACCGCGCACCAGCGACACCCGCACGAAGTACGTGAGCGCGGCCGGCGCCTCGAATCGGTCACGCATGACGACCGGCAGCGATCGGTGCAATGTGTGTGTGTGTCCGCCGAGGCGCCGAATCAGCGGCCACGCGAACAGCGTGCCGGTCACCATGGTGGATACGGGATTGCCCGGCAACCCCAACCAGGTTGCCCCGCGCACCCTGCCAGTGCCGATGGGACCTCCAGGTCGAATGCGCGCACGCCAGAAGTCGACCGATCCACCAAGCGCCACCAGCGCGTCGCGTGTGTAGTCGTGCGCCCCCACCGACACCCCACCCGTGGTTACCAGCAAATCACATCCACCATCAATCGCCGTACTGAACGCCGCGACCATCGCCTCGAGGGTGTCCGGCACCAGCGGGGCCACGGTTACGTCGGCGCCGGCAGCGCGCAGCAGCGCCGGTACGGCATAGGTGGACGACGCGACAATGCGACGTCCGGCGCGGACTTCATCAAAACGATCCAGCAGCACGAGTTCGTCACCGCTGGACAATACCGTGACCCGCGGACGCCGAAACACCGACACCTGCGCGCAGCCGACACTGGCCAGCACGCCGAGATGTGAGGCGCCCAGCGTGGTACCGGTCGCGAACAACACCTCACCTTCGCCCACATCTTCCCCACGAGGGCGAATGTTGCCTCGGCCCGCCACATCACGTGTGTCGCGAATCTCTACGATCTCCGTGCCGCGGTCGGTGTCTTCAACCCGAACGACGGCATCCGCACCGTCCGGTACCGGCGCTCCCGTCATGATGCGGACACTCGATCCCGGTTCCACTGCTGGCAGCCCAGCGGGGTCGGCACCGGCCGCAATCGTTCCCGTCACACGCAGGCGGGCGGGCGCATCGGTGGTGGCGCCCGCAATGTCGCCCCGACGAATCGCGTAGCCATCCATGCCGGCGTTGTCCCACGGTGGCAGCGCCACCGGACTCGTGATCGGCGCGGCGAGGGCCCGACCGAGTGACGCCTCGAGCGGCACCACCTCGAAGGGCAAGGCACTCGCCGCATTCACGATCGCGGCGAGTGCCTCCTCATAACGCAACGCGCCGCTTCGCGAACCGCTCACGGACGTGCCAACGCGCCCACGCGTGAACGCGGCCTCACCAGGGCCCTCGCAGTCCGGCCAGCGTACTCACGAGCAAGTCCTGCACGCGCTCGACCTCGCGCGTCGGCACCGTGAAGTTGTTGGCCAACATCGCAAACACGAGCACCCGACCGTCGGCCGTGGTTACGTAACCCGACAGCGACCGCGCCTTGTCCACGGTGCCCGTCTTCGCATTCGCGTTACCGGCGGCGGGGGTGTTGCGCATGCGATTGGCGATCGTGCCATCCACACCAGCCAGCGGCAGCGATTGGCGGTACAGGGTGGCCCACGGCGACTTGAACATCGCGTCCAGCACCTGCACGATTGCGCGCGGACTCACGTAGTCGTGCCGCGAAAGACCGCTACCGTCGCGATACGCCAGATGCTCCGGCGCTACGCCCCAGGCGGCCATTGTGCGAACCGCGACGGCGCGGGCGCTGTCGGCAGTGCCGCTGCCGGACGCCACCAAGCCCGACGAGCGAAACAGCAACTCGGCGATCTGATTCTGCGACGGCTTCTGCATCCGCGGCAGCACGTCACGAAGTGGTGGCGACTCCAACACCACCAGCGTGTCGACCGGCGCGACGGCAGCGGGAGGCGCGCCGGGTCGCGTGCTAGCGACCACGCGGCGCGCACCGGCCACACGAATTCCGTGCGACGTCAGGTGCTCACGCATCGCCGCCCGGTACGCATCACTGGGGTGACGATACGACGTGGACAATCGCGCACTGTCACCGACGGCAAGCGTACCCGTGACGCGCAGGACGTTGGCCACCGAATCGTAGGCGACATCGATGCGCGCACCGGTGTCGGTAGCCGCTCGCGTCCGCGCATCAATCGCCAACGGCGGGTACGTGCTGGTCGGCGTACGCGTGACGGTCACCGGGACCCCCGTTCGCGAGCCAGCGCGTACCATCAGCCGGAGCAAACCTTCGTTGAAGGTCAGCTCGTCGACCGCGGCGCCTGACGGGGTATCGAGGTCGTCCACCTCCCAGCCAAACCCCGACGTCGGTCCGACAAACGCGTCCCCCTCGGCGACAATGTCACCGGTGATTCGCGTGATCCCACGGGCCGTGAGTGCGGCGGCTACCGGGGTGAAGGCCGATTGCGCTGCCCCGCCGCGCAGCGTGTCGCTCACGGTAGGATCGCCGCTTCCGATCACCACGAGATCACCGCGGAACACCGCACCACGTTGACGACCCCGCAACAGCACCGGCGTGCGCCAGCGATACTCCGGGCCGAGCACCTGCAACGCTACCGCACCCGTGAGCAGTTTCTGGTTCGACGCCGGCATGAACAGTCGGTCGGCATCGTGCGCGTAGAGGGTGTCGCCGCTGGTCGGATCGACGATCAACACGCCCCAACGGGCATTGCGCCACGTGGCCGAGCCGATGGCCGAGTCGGCCAAATGTCGCACGACCTCGCGTGCACGCGGGGGGGCAGCCACCTGCGCCACCGGCATCATGATCGGCGCCACCGGCTCCGGCTGGTGACCATCGACGGGCGCCGCGACGCGTGGGCGCCCGGCGCAAGCGGTCGCGACGCCGGCAATCGCGAGCAGCGTCACGGCACCTCGCATCGTGGACACGCTCATGCGTCCACCTCATACGTGCTGCTCAACGTGGCGTCTTCGGCGAGATGTACCTTGACGACGCGTGCCGTCGTGTGCGCCAGCGCCGATTGCACCCGCTCGCAGATGAACCGTGACAGGTTCTCGCCGGTCGGGATCAGCTTGCCGTCCGCGAACTCCGGCACTTCGACGTTGATGTTGCGATGATCGAAGCGATCGCGGACCTCGCGCTGCAGCACGCGGTCGAGAAAACCGAGGTCCACGACGAAACCGGTCTCCTCGTCCACCGGACCAGCCACCGTCACGTCGCAGGTGTACGTATGGCCGTGGTAGTGGGGATTCGCGCAGGCACCGAACACGTCGACGTTTTCCGCATCACTCCAGTCGGGTCGACGGTAGCGATGCGCCGACGCAAACAGCACCCGCCGGGTCAACGATGCGCGCGGCACCGGCCGACTACCGGAACACCGGGATGGACACGCCTGCCGAGAATCCCCAGTTGCTGCGCCAGGACGTGCGGTTGCGCGAGTCCGTCAGCACCGACGTGCCATCGGTCGCCTGCACGAAATAGCGATCGGGATACTCGTACTGCCACATGAAATTCGTCAGGTCGGCGCGCAGCTGCAGCCCCTGCGGTCGCACGTACTTGAGGCCGAGTCCGTAGGACAGGGCGAACTTCGCCCCGAACTGGTAGCCGCCACTGTCGACCTTGGCGAAATCGCTCACGATGCCGACGCCGCCGGCCACCGACGGCATCAGGCGGTGCCACGACTTCTTGCCGGTCAGGGCAATGTCGATGCCGCCGTCGATCACGTGCATCGTGCTGCCCGGTGTGCCCGTCTTTCGCGCCGAGGCGACAGCGGCCGGCGCCAGCAGCGTTCGCTGAGTTGGCGACAGCGTATAGCGCGCATAGAGCGCGGCCGGGCCGCCGACCGCGGCGTCGTAGCGCACTTGGCCGAACGGTGCGGGCTCAGGCCCGACGCCCGCGAGGTCGCGACCGAAGGCGAACCACCCGGCGCTCAGCGACACCGCTTGTCCGACCTTCACATCCTCATATGGACTCTGATTGGGACGATGGCCGACTTGCGCCGACAGGCCCGCTGGAGCGCCAACGGCCAGCGAGAGCACGGCCAGGCCG
Organism: uncultured Gemmatimonas sp.; assembly: GCA_964565915.1. GTDB lineage: Bacteria > Gemmatimonadota > Gemmatimonadetes > Gemmatimonadales > Gemmatimonadaceae > Gemmatimonas. Next base: position 155 of record CAZMGX010000350.1, on the reverse strand, counting down.
AGCACGTGACGAGACTGCCGGGCGCGGGCCGGCGTGATGAGCGTGAGCATTCAACGGGATGCGGAGGGAGTCAGGTCGCGCAGGTCGCGACCATTCATTTCAGGAGGGCAGGCAAGGCCCAACAGGCCAAGCGCCGTCGGACCAACATCACACAG
>CAZMGX010000349.1:2567-5588 GCA_964565915.1 uncultured Gemmatimonas sp. | reverse complement strand
GCGATTGGGCGTGGGAATGAGCCGTTCGCGCCCGAGGAAGTAGCTGGTCTCCATAGTTTTGCCGCGAATTCCCATCTGATCAAAGACTTCGAGCACCTGCGGCACATTCGGTGACTGCATGAAGCCGTAGCTGGCGATCACTCGCCAGAAGCCCTGGCCGAGCGGAAACACGCGGATGCGCTCGGAGGCACTGGTTTCGGGGATGTCGGCCGTCTTCACCGACACCAGCAGCACGCGTTCGTGCAGCACCTTGTTGTGCTTGAGGTGATGCAACAAGACGGGTGGAACGCCGTCATCATTGCCTGTCATGAACACGGCCGTGCCGGCGACGCGATGCACCGACGAACGCTCGACGCCGTCGAGGAACAATTGCAGCGGCATCGAACCCTCGGACAGTCGGTTGCTGAGCAGTGCGCGGCCCCGTTTCCAGGTCAACATGCCGACAAACAGGAACGCGCCGAGCACCAACGGCACCCAGCCACCGTGTGCGACCTTGACGACGTTGGCACTGAAGAACGCCAGGTCGATGATGAGTAGCACCACGGTGAGCGCCATGGCCTGCCATGCCGCCCAGCGGAAGCGCAGACGCGCGACGATATAGAACAGCAGCGTCGTGATCAGCATCGTTCCGGTCACGGCGATGCCATACGCGGCGCCAAGCGCCGAGGTGTTCTTGAACGCGATGACGATGATCAGGCAGCCGACGGCAATGAACCAGTTGACCTCAGGGATGTAGATCTGCCCTTCTTCCGTCTTCGATGTGTGACGGATTTCGAGACGCGGGATGAACCCGAGCTGAATGCCCTGTCGCGTGACCGAGAAGGCGCCGGAGATCATCGCCTGCGACGCGACGACTGCGGCGCACGTGGCGAGGATGAGCAGGGGGAGCAGGAGCGCCTTGGGAGCGAGCAAGAAGAACGGATTCGCCGCCGCCGCAGGGTCGCGGACGAGCAGCGCCCCTTGGCCGAAGTAATTGAGCAGCAGGGCCGGGAACACCATGATCAGCCACGCGAGACGGATCGGACGGCGTCCGAAGTGTCCCATGTCGGCATACAGGGCTTCACCGCCCGTAATCACCAGGACGACCGATCCGAGCACGAAAAACGCGAGGCTGCCGTGCGAACGAACGAACTGGATGGCGTACCACGGATTGACCGCGCCGAGAATCCACGGGGACTTCACGATCTCGAGCACGCCGAGCAGCGCGATGGTCAGGAACCACAGCAGCATGATGGGGCCGAAGGCTTTGCCCACCAGATCGGTGCCAAGTCTTTGCGCAAAGAACAGCGTGGCGAGAATGACCAGCGTGATCGGCACGATGTAGTGCGACACATTGGGCGCGAGGATGGTGAGTCCTTCCATCGCCCCGAGTACAGACATGGCGGGCGTGATGATGCCGTCACCATACAGCAGGGCCGTGCCGAACAGGCCGAGGGCGACCAGCACCTTGCCTCTGGACATTCCACTGGTCGGCTCGCGACGCGGGAAGATCAGGGCCAGCAGGGCGAACGTACCGCCCTCACCGCGATTGTCGGCGCGCAAGATGAAGCTGATGTATTTGACGCTGACGACCAGCGTAAGCGCCCACACGATCAGCGAGAGGATGCCGAACACGTTGTCACGCGTGGGCGTCAGTCCATACAGGTGCCCGAAGCACTCCTTGATCGCGTACAGCGGGCTGGTGCCGATGTCGCCATACACCACACCGAGCGCCGTCAGCGTCAGGATGGCGAGTCGCTTTCCCGTCGGGTTTTGGTCAAGGGCGTGTCCCAGCGGCTGCCGATTGGCCGGGAACATCCCGGTGGTCGCGTGGAACTCGGTACCCGGCGCCGCGTCGGAGGCATCTACTCCGCTCTTGCCGGCCGTCGGCTGACCGGTCGGGTGCCGCAGTGGCTCCGGCGATGGCGTCGGAGGTGATTGCGGCGTGGACGGAGGGTGGCTGGCAGCGTCGCCGCTGCCGCCTTCACTGCCGCCACCTGTATCTGAAGCCGCCCCATCCGAATCCGACGGGGCCGGCAAGTTGGGCTCGTTCGACATGAGACCCGAATAATGTAAACGGGCCGCGCCGCTGGTGAGGGAAGCCGCTCGCCCGTGCGATTCCCGGGCCTAAAAGCGCAGCTGCGTGCTGAGCCGGAGGGTCAGCGGCTGCTGCCGGAGGCGGACAGCACCGGCCAGCGATGTGGGGTCCTCGACGAACTGGTTGTTGACCGAGGTCTTGACCTCGGAGGCCGACTGGCCGTTGAACAGATTGAACACCTCGGCACCGATCAGGAGGTCGTTACCGCGGACGGGGAACGCCCGTTGCAGGCGCAGGTCGAGGGAAACCTGCGCTGGAAGCTGGCGGGACCCTCGGCCCTCGATGAACACCTGCTGCCCGCTGACTCCGGTCAGCAGGTCCCGGTTCAGCGTCACCTGTTCACCTTGAGGGGTGACCATCCGGTAGTTCGGCTCCCGGGCCAGCGTATAGGTCGGGGTCCAGCGGTCACCGGTCCGCATGGTGAAGAAGGCGCCGCCCTCGAGCCGCCACGGCAGGTCGCCCGTGGCTCGCGCCTTGAAGTCCCAAGGAGAGAAGTTGTCGAGCGGTCCGTAGAAGTTCAGGGCGCGGTTGGGCTCGACGAACGGGCCGTTGTCCTGACCGTCGGGATTGAAGTAGCCGTTCACGCTGAAGACGTTGCCCTCGAGTTGCGTGCGCACCGCAGTCGCCGTGAATGACCACCGGGCGAATTCGCCGCTGAGCCCGACCTGCACCTGTCGGAACTGACGCCGGGCTTCGTCAACCGGTGTGACGACCAGGTCCTGCACATAGCTCGTCGGCATCCCAAGCGTATCGGCGCGGGTGTACCCCGGGATGGCGTTGCTGAATTCGGTCCCGAACGCGAGACGGCGGCGCAGATCGTCCGCCCGCACGTAGAGTTCGGGAATGGTCAATGGCTGCCCATTGGCATCGAGAACGCGACCAAACCCATCGTACACCTGGACATCACGCAGCACGCGCCAGTTCTGCGCCAGATTGCGGTCGAC
>CAZMGX010000349.1:0-2557 GCA_964565915.1 uncultured Gemmatimonas sp. | reverse complement strand
GTGTCACGTACAGCACCTCGGCCTTGAGGCGCGACGTCAGGGCTCGTTCGAGACCGACCGTGAGCTGATCCATGTACGGTTGGCGATAGTTCTCGAATCCTTTCGCCTCCGTGAAGATCGAGTTGCCCGGGCGGCAATTCGCCAGCGTGGCGAGTTCGGCGCCACTATAGGCACGACGCGGATCCGGACGGGACGGATTCGTGGGTCGCCAGTCGCAGAACCCCAGTTGTGTGAACGCATTGGCACCGGGAATGCGATCGAAAAACAGCGCGAACAGATTCTGGTGGTACCGTCCCCAATGCGCCTTCGCGACGAAGGTGCCCTTGCCCGTAAGGTCCACCGTGGCGCCGACGCGCGGATCCAGACCGGTCGCTTCGACGGCGGTGAAGGTCTCGGTGCCCCGCGCCCCGCCGCCGTGTCCCGGCGTGATCTCTCCGCGCCAGAATCCCGCCCGCACCCCGGCGTTCAGCGTGATGCGATCCGAGACACGGACGTAGTCCTGCAGGTACACGGCGGCGTTGGTCGAACGCGCGTCGAGGTCGATACCGCCGCCCGTATCGGCAGTGGCGTACACCCCATTGCCGACGCTCGGAATCGGCCCCCACGTGGCGGCGTCGAGCGGATCAAAGTTCACGCCGACCCGCGGTTGGGTATACCAGGACACCCCGCCGTTCCGCGTGCGTTGCTCGCGCCAGTCGCCGAGCCCAAGGTCTCCACCAATGCGCAGCTGATGCTGCAGACGACCGGTGTTGACGAAGCGATCGAGGTTGACCGCAAGGCTCTTGGTGTCCGGCCGATTCGTGCGCGTGAAGATGCTGTTGACGTACTGCGGAGAACCACTGACGTCCAGCAAACGAATCGATGGCTGAGCGCTGCCGTTGTACGGCAACTGGTCATCCGCACCGCGATACCCCGAGAACTTCACCTCGAGAAAACTCCGCTCCCCGATGGTGCGCTGCCAGTTGGCCTGGTAGAAGGTGGACGGCGAACGACCACGGGACGTCGCGTCGATGTCGTCGTACCCGTTGAGCCCGACCCGCTCTCGCGACAGGCGGTCGAGACCGATCGAGGCATTGACGATGTCGCGGGCACTCGCCTGCCACGTCAGCTTGCCGTAGTACTTCTGCTCATGCCGATCGATCGTGGTCGGCAGCCACGCGACGCGGTTACGCGTCGTCTGGCGAAAATTGACCAGACGCTGCGCGGCAAATGACTCCAGGCCGGAGAGGTAGAAGTACAGCTTGTTGCGCACCAGCGGCCCGCGTACCTCGGCGTTCAGCTCCTGCCGGGACGCCTGCTCGGCGCCATTCTCGAAGGCGTTGACGTTGCTGGCGTTGAATGCACGCGACTCAGCGAATGCGCGCACGGCGCCTTGCATGGTGTTGCTGCCGCTCTTGGTGACCATGTTGATCAGGCCACCCTGGAAGTTTCCATACTCGGCGCCGGCCCCGAGGGCGATGACCTTGAAGTCCTCGAGCCAGTCGACGTTGGGGAGCAGGAAGCTACCGCCGGTGCCGGGCGCGTTCACGGTCACGCCGTCCAGCTGATACAGGTTGGCCTGATTCGTTGAGCCACCAAAGATCTGTCCTGGTCGCGCACCTGGCGTGAAGGCGATCAGGTCGTTGGTGTTGCGGGCCGTTGGCAGTCGCTCGCGTTCGCGCGCACCGAGCGACGACGTGAACTCGGTCGTGGTGCGATTGATCGTCACTTTCGACGCACTCACCGTGACGGGGTTCAGCTCCGTCGGTGCGGCTTCGAGCGTGAGGACGAGTCGGGTGGTTTCGGTGGCGCGAACGATGACGTCATTGATCGTCAGCGGTCGATAGCCGATCAGGCGTGCCTCGAGCATGTAGACGCCGGGCTGCACGAACGGAAAACGCGCATCACCTCGCGTGTCGCTGCGTGTCGCGCGCGGATACGAGCCGTCGCGCTGCTGCAGGCGCAGTGTCACCTCGCCGAGTGGCCGTCCATCGGATGCCGAGAGCCGGGCCTGCACCGCGCCCGTTTGCGACGTTTGCCCGAGCAGCGGGGAGGTCGAGAGTCCCGCGCCGAGGGCGACCATGGTCGCGAGGAGTCGTCCTCGCCGCATCGAACCGCAATTCAGAGCGCGCATCGGGATAACATGGCACGCGAACCGACGATGCAGAACGGCCAGGAAACGAAGAACCGCCCCGCCGATCGGTCGATCGACGGGGCGGCGCGGTTCGTCCCAATCACGCGGACGACTATTCGTAGCGCAGCGCCGTGATCGGGTCGAGGCTGGCGGCCCGACGCGCGGGCCAGACGCCGAAGATCACGCCGACGGCCGCCGAGAATGCAAACGCCAGCACCACCGACTGCGACGAGATTTCCGTGTTGAAGTTCGCGAGTTTGCTGAGCGCCAGCGCCCCACCCGCACCCAACATGACCCCGATAGCGCCGCCCAGCAGACAGAGGACGACCGCCTCGATCAGGAACTGAAACAGGATGTTCTTGCTGGTCGCGCCCAAGGCCTTGCGGACGCCGATCTCGCGCGTGCGCTCGGTGACGGACACCAGCATGATGTTCATGATGCCGA
>CAZMGX010000348.1:3554-5592 GCA_964565915.1 uncultured Gemmatimonas sp. | reverse complement strand
TCGAGGTCGCGGGAATTCCCGTCATTCTGCGACGCGTCGGTGCCAACAACGTCGTCGCGGCCAACCTGTATCTGCTTGGTGGCGTCCGGCAGCTCACGCCCACCAACCAAGGCATCGAGAACTTCCTGCTCGAGGCCACCGAGCGCGGGACCGCGAAGTATCCCCGCGATGTCCTGCGCAACAAGATGGCGCAACTCGGCAGCGTCATCGCCGTGAGTCCGGGTGTGGATTGGACGGCCATCGGTTTGCGATCGACGGTGACGAACTTCGATTCAACGTGGGCCATTCTTGCGGATCGCCTCATGGCTCCCACGTTGGACCCGGCGGAAGTCGAGCTGGTGCGTGAGCAGTTCGTGACCGGCGTTCGGCAGCGGAAGGACAGCCCGGATGCCCTGCTGGACTATCTGGCTGACAGTATCGCGTTTGCGGGCCATCCGTATGCCCTCGATCCCGTCGGCAACGAGGCGACGCTGACCCGCATGACCGTCGCCGATCTCAAGGCCTATCGCACGGCACAGCTGGTCACGTCGCGCATGCTGCTGGTGGTGGTCGGCAACGTGTCCCGCACGCGCGTCGAAAAGCTGGTGCGCGAAAGCATCGGGCGCCTGCCGAAGGGTACGTATGCGTGGTCCCTGCCGACGGCACCAACGGAGCTCAAGGGTGCGTACGTCGTCGAACGCAAGGCGCTGCCCACGAACTACTTGCAGGGGTACTTCCATGGCCCGGCGGCCAACGCCAAGGACTACGCCGCGTTGCGTCTGGCCTGCGCCGTCCTGTCGGGTCGCCTGTTCTCCGAAATCCGCTCGAAGCGCAACCTGACGTATTCCGTCAACGCGCCTTTCGTCGAGCGTGCCCTGTCGATGGGCGGCCTGTACGTGACGACGACCTCACCGGACGAGGTGCTCGCCATCATGATCGAGCAGGTGCGAGCGATGAAGGAAGGCGAGATCACCGAAGACGGGCTCGAACGACTGGTCCAGCAATTCATCGTGACGTACTTCCTGGACAACGAAACCAACGCCGATCAGGCAAACATGCTCGCGCGCGCCGAGTTGTACCAGGGCGACTATCGCATCGCGGGGCGTTTTGTGGATGACCTGCGTGCGGTCACGCCGCTCGACATTCGCAACGCGTCGCGGAAGTACATGACGAACATCCGCTGGGCATATGTCGGCGATCCGGCGCGGGTGACGCCGGCGCGGTTGCTTCGCTTCTGATCCCGCATGGGTGACGCCTCATCGGTCAATGCTGCGCAACGAACGCCCGCTTACCAGCGGGAAAACACGGTCCAGATAAGCAGCATGCCACAGCGTGGGGCGTCGCCGATCGCGTATTTCATGGGCATTCCCGACAGCCCCGGGTAGTACTCGATAGCGAAGACATCGCGGACGCTCAGGGTTTCGATGCGCATCTCCGGCATTGACGGTGTCGGTGCGGGCGCTGCCCCGGGGAGCGGAATGGTCGAGCTGCTGTTGCGCATGCTGTTTGGCACGCCGTCGATCACGATGAGCGGCTCGCAGCCGGTGCGTTGATTCATGACGTTGATGCCACCGAACGAGCGCAGCACCCGAAGTCCCGGAAGTCGTTGCAACGCCGCGGGCGTATCGAATCGCCGGGAGATTTCGGCTTGCTCCAGATATCGCCCGAAACCCATTCGCTTGCGTTGCAGGAACTCCGCCTGGTCGCTTCCGAGGCGGCGTTCTCCCCGAACGTTCATGGTGGCCAGCACGGTGGCGGTGGGCAGAACGAACGACTCCTCCACGGGCCCATCCGCCGTCACATCGATCGTGCGGAACAGCGCGCCACGCCCTACCTGCCGGACACTGAGTTCCTGCGTGCCGAGTGGGACGGCGGGAAAGCGATATTGGCCGAGTGAATCGGTCCGTGTCGTGCGGTCGCTGGAGAGCAGGACCACCAAGGCATTGAGCAGCGGTCCGGCGCGTTCATCGCGAACGGTCCCGCGCACTACGCCGCTGCCGCGCGTGACGGCCTGAAACAGGTTTTCGCCGCGCACGAGTAGCGTCGAGCCAGCGTTCGT
>CAZMGX010000348.1:0-3544 GCA_964565915.1 uncultured Gemmatimonas sp. | reverse complement strand
GCCGCGGTCGATTCGGTGCGCATCTCGTCGCTGATGAACAGGTCCCGCCGCATGACGCGCGCCCGTCCGATGACACTCGAGATGGTGCCACTGGTCGCGGCCGCCGTTGATGCGTTTGTGCGCAGCGCCATGTCGTCAGGAAGGCCGCAACGCCCGTAGTTGCCGTCGTCATCCGCCAAGGCGTTCCGCTGTACCTCGACCAGCTCCGGGCCTGCGGTCACCTGGACAGCGTACCAGCCGAACGAGACGGTCGCCTGTTTCACCGGGGTGCGCGTTCGGGCATCATAGACCGTGCCGAACATGATGGCGCTGTCACGCGCGGCCTCGTCGGTCGGGGCACACAGTCGACGATGCAGCGTGCCGAAGGACGGCGTCGCGAGCGTGACGCGCTGGTCACCCGCGCGGACGTCAAGTTCACGGGCGAACCCGAACAAGCCGATCGAGTCGAGCACCGGTGCGGAAAACGTGAGGCGGTTGGCTCCCACCGGCACACTGTCGATCGTGAAGTTGCCACGTCTATCCGTCATGACCGTCCGCGCCGGCGATGCCAGCTCGACGGTGGCCCCGACGAGTGCGGACCGACCAAGGCTGTCGTACACGGTGCCACGTATGGTGCCCAATCGGGGAGATTCCGTAGACTGGGCGGAGCCAACCCCGGGCAAGGACAGCAAGACCAAAACAAGAAAATTGCGCATGATCCCGACAATGCCGCCGCGTCGCGCCCCTCACAAGAGCTTGATCGCAAGCGCCATGATCCGGGTACCTTGAGGGCGATGTCAGCATCCCGCTCGCCCGCCGTCCTCTCGATCGACCTCGCCCTGACGTCGTATGCCGACATCGGGGTGGCGGTCCTGTCGTCGGCGTCGAACGGTGCCGTCGAGGCGCGGATTGTGCGGGTGCCGATGACCGGCCGTCCGGACGTTGACGCGCTGGTGTCCTGGATTCAACACACGTCCGAGCAGCTCGACGTCGGATGTGTGGCCATCGACGGACCACTCGGGTGGCGGGGGCCCGACACCGATTCCGTACATTCGCGATTGTCCGAACGCGCGGTCCGCGCTCCGGGCAAGACGGGGTTGCCGCCGGATGGCGTGAAGCCCCGCACCTATCTGGACTTCAGTCGCCTGTCGATTGCTCTGTTCGAACGATTGACGACGGCAGAGTGGCGTCTTCCAGTCGATCCGGACGTGCGTCCCGGTCCGCGGATGGTGACCGAGACCTTTCCGACCGCAGCGTGGCGGGCGCTCGGGCTCGTGCCGCTGCTTGGCAAGTCGCGCAGTCAGGCACAGGACGTGCGCGACGGGCTGCACCGGCTGATCGGCGGCTGCGACGTCCGGTGTACCGGTGTCGAGACGCACGATGATCTTCAGGCCGTGGTCGGCGGCATCGCGCCCGCGTGGTGGATGGCGGGACGGCTGGACCACGTGGCCTTTGCCGGCGCGCCACCATTTCGTCTCGATGGCAGCTGGCGCGAGGGTTTCATCATCCTGCCCACCGGCAACCCGCCCGCCAGCGAAAGCCGAATCCGAATTCACGATTGACGCGGCAGGGTCCATGCGTAGAGTTGGAGGGTCCTCCTCTTCCCTCCCTCCGCGAACTCATGTCCTCTCCCGTCTCGCGTCGCGACTTCGTCGCCGGCTCCACCACGCTCGCCCTTGGCGCGATGATCGTGCCGCGCCGTGTCCTTGGTGGGCCCGGCTATCAGCCGCCCAGTGCCACGCTGAACATCGCCATGGTGGGCATTGGCGGCATGGGCATGAGCAACATGTCCCAGGTACTCTCCGAAAACATCGTCGCCATCTGCGATGTCGACTTCGGCTACGTCGAACGCTCACTGCAAAGCCGGCTCAAGCCGCGTCAGGGCGAGCCGACGCCGCAGAACGTGCTGCTCGGGGAGAAGTACACGAAGGCCGTCAAGTTCGACGACTACCGCAAGATGCTCGAGCAGCAGAAGGACATCGATGCGGTCATGATCGCGACGCCCGACCATATGCACGCGACCATTGCCCTGGCCGCGATGCAGGCCGGCAAGCATGTGTACGTCCAGAAGCCGCTCGCCTACTCGGTGCATGAAACGCGACTGCTGTCGAAAATGGCGGCTGACAAGCCGAACCTCGCGACGCAGATGGGCAATCAGGGCCACTCGATGGAGGGCTCGCACCGCATCAGCGAGATCATCAACGCGGGATTGCTCGGCAAGATCCACGAAGTGCACGTGTGGACCGATCGCCCCGTGCGGTACTGGGCCCAGGGCATCCCGCGCCCGCGTGCGGCGAACGCGCCGGCCCCCACGACGCCGCCGAATACCCGTCCCCAATGGAACATGGGGACGGTCGACAACGCCGTGCGTGCGGCCATGGCGGCCAACGACTCCACGCCACCCGACGGCATGAACTGGGATCTGTTTCTTGGTGCCGCGCCGGAAATCCCATATCACCCGGCGTACCATCCGTTCGCCTGGCGTGGGTGGATGGACTTCGGTGTTGGTGCGATCGGCGACATGGGCGCGCACCTGATCGACCAGCCGTATACCTCGCTGGGGCTCACCTATCCCACCAGCATTGTGGCATCGTCCAGTCCGTGGGGCGGCGGCGCCCAGACGCCCGCAACCTACCCGATGGCGACGATGGTGCAGTTCGAGTATCCGGCGGTCGGCAAACGCGGTCCGGTCAAGCTCTACTGGTACGACGGCGGATTGATGCCGCCGCGTCCGGCGATGTTGCCCGACGAAGCGCCGATGAACAACCCCGGCAGCGACGGTGGCGGTGGGGTCTTCATCGGTGAAAAGGGCATCATGTTCTATGAGACGTACGGCAACAAGCCGCGCATCTTCCCCGAGAACATCGCCAAGAAGGCCGAGGCGCTGCCGAAGACACTGCCGCGCATCACCACGTCGCACGAGATGAACTGGGTCGCCGCGGCAAAGGGCGAAGCGAAGGCCAGCTCGCCGTTCTCACAGGCCGCACCGCTCACGGAAACGATGCTGCTGGGCATCGCGGCATTGCGCGCGGGGCAGGGCCGCAAGGTGTTGTACGACGGGGCCAACATGAAGATCACCAACATTCCCGAGGCCAATCAGTACCTCACGCGCGTGTACCGGAAAGGCTGGGAACTGTGAGGTCGCGTCACGCGCTGGCGCTCGCCATCGTGGCGGGCGTCAGTGCGGTGATTGGCACTGCGCCAGCGCGCGCGCAGGCGCCGTCCCCGTATGTCGTCAGCGCGCCGGCGCCGGCGGGCTTCGATCGCACCGTGGCGCAGCAGGCCACGCTCGAGCATCTCACCAAACTCATCGCTCTCAACACCCAGAATCCGCCGGGCAACGAACTGCTGACGGCGCGCTATTTCGACGGCGTCTTCGCCTCCCTACCGGGCGTCGAGCGCCACGTCCTGGAATCTGGCAACAATCGGGCAAACTTCATTGCCCGATTGCGGGCCACGCGGCCCACCAAACGTCCCGTGCTCATCATGGGACATATGGACGTGGTCAACGTCGACAGTACCAAGTGGATCACCCCGGCGTTCACCGCCACCCGTCGCGATGAAG
>CAZMGX010000347.1:0-5617 GCA_964565915.1 uncultured Gemmatimonas sp. | reverse complement strand
ATCGCTACCTGGGGAATTTCACGCGATCGATGACAGCCCGAGCGGAGCACGCCACGGCCGTCGCCGTTGTCAACGACGGGAAGCGCAACCGGGTAGCCGACTATCGAGTGCTATTGCGTATCAACGTGGAGGGTGGACGATGAGGAAGTCCTGTCTTGTACTTGTAGCCAGCCTCTCAGTGGCGCTGACCGAGCTCGGCGCCCAACGAGCGTATCCCGTTGATCTTCAGATTCTGCCGATCACCCACAGCGTTCGTCGTCATGCGTCCAGCACGACGACGTCGCCCACCATCGCGACGGGAACGATGAAGGGCATCGAAGGATCAGTGCTCGCTACGAGCTCCGGAATTGGCGCCTTCGGTCGGTATCTGTCAGGCAGCTTAGCCGGCCCGAAGCAGCGTATGATTGCCGAGGGCGGCTTCATGGTTGGTGACAAGACGTTCAGGATTGAGATGGGCTACTCAGAGCGCCTTTTTCTCGCGGCCGATTCGACAGTGGCTTTTCTTCGTGGTGGGTTCAATACCACCACGTATCTTGGCACCAGTGGCGTAGCCGTACGGTTTCGCGCCGCGTACCTAGCCTCACTTGATCGATTCAAGGAGGACCGAAAGGGACCTGACGGGTGGGAAGGCGAGACGTCGATCAGTTATACGTGGGATCGCGTTCCCGTCTTTGCACAGCTCGGATATCGAATCAACCGAATGCGTGGAGAGCTTGTCGACGAGGAGATGTCTGCTCTGACCCTGGGAGCGGGGCTGTGGTTGTGGTCGAAGTAAGGTCGGCTCGGCATATCAGCAGCTATTGGCGAGTGCCTCGCCGCTGCGGCAGTTAGACCGCCACTATGGCCGGAGCGAAGGAAGGAGATTGAGTTGCCGGCGTGATTCTCGGATCCAGTTCGACAGCCGTGCGCTGAGCGATGCACGGTGTCCACTCGCGCTCACCCAGACGTCTGACCCGACGATGTCCGTCCTACTCGAACGACACCTTGGCCAGTTGCACCACAATCAAGAGCACTATGAGCGCTTTGTGGACCTGATGGCGACGGTCGCCGAGCGCTCCGAAGGGTGGGGGGTCGTGAAGTCGCTCATGCACGGCGGCGTGCTAGCCGCTCACGCGCACGATCGATACCTGCCAGCCGCTCGCGCCTACCTCGACTATGTGAGTGGCCATAAAGGGGTAGATGTACGAGACGTCAGCGCGTTGAAGGTTCGCGGATCCCTTGGGGCGAATGCTCGTCGCCTGTACGACGTTCAACGACCGGTTTTCAACCTGACGCTGGATCTACTACTGCTTCTGGGATCTGTCCCTCTCGGCGGAATTCCACTGGCCGCAGCTGTCGTACTTGAGGCTACGCCATTCAAGCGGCAACTGCAGGACCGCTGTTGGATGCACTTCAAGAGTGCGGAGCGGCGCTGGCTGGCCCATGCTCGGACGCATCAACTGTCAAGGTGACCACGGCTACGGTGCACCAAACACTTTGACGGTCTAGTGGCCACTTGCCCGGTGGGGTGAGGGTAGAAGAGTACGGTCTCGCGATTACTGGCACTGCGGAACGAGCGCGATGAACGACTTGATGCTCGTGCGGCGGTGCATTTCAGCAGCGGCCGAAGGACGGACTCACGGACGTTGCGCACCAAGTCCTCCCGCGCGATGCACAGCGGGTTGGGTCGATGCAGAGGCTAGCGCCCATGCGTTTGGCGCGACATTCTTGCGTGATGGGAGCAGTCCAATCCCGCGGAGGCTTGCGGTGGCGCCACGTCCCAAGTCGGGTGCGACAGCGTGGCGCAGTCCGACGCCGGACTCTGGATGCAATTATGTCTCGCCCGCGAACGCCACTCCACGCCCGCCCGATGAAACGCGAACTCTGGCTCCGCCTCCGCAACTACCACTTCGACAACCTCGTCCCCGCGCACCTCTGGGACCACGTCGCGGCGGCCTTCGGCAACACCGACGCCTCCACCCGCGCCTTCGCCAACAAGATCGCCCGCAAACACGGCTGGCACCCGCGCTTCGCCCGCCGTGCCATCGACGAATACCGCAAGTTCGTCTACCTCGGTGTCACCGCCGACTTCATCGTGACACCACCCAAGATCATCGACCAGGTGTGGCACGAACACCTGCTGTTCAGCAAGGCGTATCGCGAGTTCTGCCGCGACGTGCTGCAGCGCGACTTCGACCATCACCCCGAGTTGATTCCCAGCGACGAACAACTCGAGCTGTACGAAGCGCAGTACAACGCCACGCTGGATCTCTACGAATACGAGTTCAAGATCGCGCCACCCGCGGGATTCTGGGGCACCCCGAAATTCGCGCGCGATCCGAATCGAAAGCCGGCCGCGAAGAAGAAAGAACCCGCCCATGCGCACGATGGCGGAGGCGGCGACAGTGGTCCCCTATATTCCTACTTTGACGGCCGCGGTGACATGCCGTCCCACCACGAGATGACGGAGTTTGGCGGCAGTGGTGGCTTTGCCGGCGGCGGCGGTGGCGAAGACTGGAGCAGTCCGACGTCGCAGTCCGATTCCAGCAGTGATTCGGGCGGCGACGCCGGCGGATCCGATGGCGGCTCCAGTTGTTCGTCCGGCTGCGGTGGAGGCGGAGACTGACGAGTCCGCGCAATCCCGCCGCGCTTACTTGGTCGGCGGCGGGGCGTCGGAATTGCTGATGTCACGCGTGATCTTCCACGCCCCGTCAGCCTGCTTCTGCCAGACGGTGACGTACTTCCCCACATCGGTCATCGCCTTGCCACCGGTCGGCGTCATCGTGATGCGGTAAGTCCCGTGCTCGACGGCCATGTCACCGCTCAGCTTGACATCGCTGATGGAGAACGACGCGCTGTCGACCTTCATCGCCGCCGTCATCCCCTTCATCATCTCCTCGATCGCCGCGCGCCCGTTGGCAGCCGGCATTCCCGCCTGCATCGAGACCGCATCGTCGGCATAGTTCGCGAGAATGGCAGGCACGTCGGCCGCCACCATCGCCGCCGCCCATTTCGTGTTGGCCTCGGTGATGTACGCCCGAACCGCCGCGGGGTCGGCGGCGGCCGTCGTGGGAGCGGCAGCGCTGTCGGTCGCAGCCTTGTCAGCAGGAGCACACGCGAGCAGGACCGCGGCGAGTGTCGCGCCTATGGCGCGTACAGGGAGCATGGACATGGCGGCCTCGTGAGGCAGGGTGGGAGTTCGAACGCGTGATCGAAACTAGGACCCACCGGTCCGCTGTCAATCTGTGCAGCCAATCGACGAGGCTGACGGCACCACCACCTCTGCTCGAGCCTGCTTGCCACCCGCCGTCGCAACGGTGAGTCAACCGACGTACGTGGTACTCGGTACTTCGTACGCGGACAAAAAGACCAACTGCAGACGCGCGGCAGAAGACGGCCGATCCGCGACCGCAGACGGAAGCACGACGACCTCGTCTCCGCTCGTCCGTCTATCGTCTTCGTCTTGGATCTTTGTCGTGGTACCTGTTGGGTAGTCTTCGTCGAAGTACGAAGTACGAAGTACCGAGTACTGTAGGAACGATGGTGTCGGGGTCACGCATGGACGGACAGGTCAACCGACGTACGTGGTACTCCGTACTTCGTACGCGGACAAAGACCAACCGCAGACGCGCGACGGTAGACGGCAGATCCACGACCGCAGACGAAAGCACTACGACCATTTCTCGCGAACCGCCGGTCATTCGGGCGCTACCAACGCGTACCCGCAAACGCCGACGCGATGCGCCGATCGCGGGTGACGAGCATCGCGCCGAGCAGGCGAGCATGCGCGACGATCAAGCGGTCAAACGGATCGCGCGTCCAGGACTCCGACAGCGCGGCCGCTACCACACGATCGAATGGATCCGCCGCAATCCGCAGGTTCAACGCCTGCTGCAGCGGGCGAACGGCGTCCGCGGCGGGAGCGCTGACCCGACCGATCTCATGCAAGAACTGCAACTCCAGCATGACCGCCGGTGAGATGAGCAACTCCGCGCGCTCGATCAGCGCGCGCGCTTCTTGGCCGAGCCTTTCTTCTTCGCCGGCGACGATCCAGACGACGGTGTGGGTATCAAGGCAGACGAGCTGAGTTCTGACCATTCCTGTGACCAGTCGAGTTCCACGAGATCGTCCGGATCGCCGATGATGTAGTCCGTACGGGGCACCAGCCGATCGAGTCGTGAGCCCGCATCGACTGGTTGCAGCCGCAGCGTCCGTCCATTGCGCTCGATCTCGACCGGCTCGCCAGTGGCGAGCACCTGGTCGAGAATGGCGTAGATGTTCTCGCGCAGTTTGGTGGCGGTGAGTTTCATGCGTGGAGAGTAATACGTACGTACGTTCCTAGGCAACCGTACGTACGTAACTTGCCGACCGACCGATTGAACCAGTGGCCGCTTGCACGCGACATCAATAGGCCTGACGGCGGCGTTGAAAATCGACGGAGAGTCAACCGACGTACTTGGTACTCGGTACTTCGTACGCGGACAAAGACCAACTGCAGATGCGCGATCCGCTCATCCGTCTATCGTCTTGGTCTTGGATCTTTGTCGTGGTACCTGTTGGGTAGTCTTCGTCGAAGTACGAAGTACAAGGTACCGAGTACTGTAGTAACGCGGGCCTCCGGACCGCGCACCGCCACTCCCTATGTCGCGTCCTCCCCCCGGAACCTCCGCGCCAACGCCGCGAGCATGCGGCGAATCGCCAGCAACTCCTCCCGCCATTCCGCGTGATCGCCGCTGGGCAGCAACCCAATGTCCGTAATGAGGCGCAGGTGACTGAGCGCCTCCTGCGACGACCCGGCCGCAATATCCAGAAACCGCGCAAACTGCGCATCCGTCGATTGCCCCGCCCCCTCGGCAATGTTGGCCGGGATCGATGTCACCGCGCGCTCGAACTGCGCCACCGTCGGCCGGGCGCCTCGCCCCCGATCGCGTCCCGTGGCCCGACACACCGCAACACTCAGCCCGTGCGCCCGCTGCCACACCAGCAGCCGTTCGTGATTGTGCATTCCCCATTCTTTCCCCTCAAACCTCCAGAAACCACGATCATAAAATCGCTTCCCCAATCATTTCGTCTCCCGTCTCGCAGTCTCCCGTCTCGCAGTCTCCCGTCTCGAAGTCTCCCGTCTCTGTCTACAGTCTCTCGTCCAACGTGCAACCGTCTCTGTCGAAGTACCCGGTACCAGATACCAAGTACTGTGGTTCCTCCTTACTCACCCCCCTCATACAACCCGTCAATCAACGCCTTGTACGTCTTGTCGATCACCCGCCGCTTCACCTTGAGCGTCGGCGTCAACTCCCCACGCTCGATGCTGAAGTCATGCTCCAGCAACGCAACCTTCTTCGGCATCTCGAAGTGCGCGACCCCCGTCAACGCACCCTGCACCTCCTTCTCCATCTTCGCATGAATCGTCGGCATCGCCAGCAACTCGGCCCGATTGCCCCACACGATGTTCTGTGACGCCGCCCACTTCTCCAGCTGATCCCAGTTCGGCACGATCAGCACACTCGGGAACTTGCGCTTGTCGCCGATCATCACCGCCTGGCTGACATACTTGTTCGTCTTCAGCATGTTCTCGATCGGCTGCGGCGCAATGTTCTTGCCGCCCGCGGTCACGATGATGTCTTTCTTGCGATCCGTG
>CAZMGX010000346.1:0-5650 GCA_964565915.1 uncultured Gemmatimonas sp. | reverse complement strand
GACCTGCACCGAGTGGTCGATGACGAGATCGACCGGCTGTAGCGGATTGATGCGCGTCGGGTCACCACCCAGCGCCACCATGGCGTCGCGCATCGCGGCGAGGTCGACCACACACGGCACGCCGGTGAAGTCCTGCAGCAACACGCGTGCAGTGCGGAACGCGATCTCCTTGTCGACGGGCGCCTTGACGTTCCAGCGGGCCAGCGCTTCGACATCCGCGCGC
The DNA here is from genome assembly GCA_964565915.1 of uncultured Gemmatimonas sp. Lineage (GTDB taxonomy): Bacteria > Gemmatimonadota > Gemmatimonadetes > Gemmatimonadales > Gemmatimonadaceae > Gemmatimonas. Next base: position 5,427 of record CAZMGX010000346.1, on the reverse strand, counting down.
TTGACGAACGCACCATCTTCGCCGCGCAGGAGATTCTCCAGCAGGACGCGAAGGGAGAAGGGGAGGGAGGCGGCGGTACTGTCCGGGAGCGCGTCGAGCGTGCTGAGCCGGTAGTACGCATACTGACGGTCGCCCACCGACAAGGTGGCGCGGCTGCCGAACGAATTCGATTGCGACATGAAGGAAGGGGGTCCTGCGTGCGCCGGCCCCATGGGCGACCGCACGCGTTCTGGACGGAGCCACTCATCGCGCCGTGAAGCCCGCGCTAGCGGACGCCCGGTACCGACGAGGCTCCCATAAATATCGGGTACTGACCCGTGTCCCGCCAACTATCCTCGGCGGCGGGGGTCGTGATGGCCCCCTCCGGGCAGCAGCGTACGAAGGCGCCGTCCGCAGGAGACCACTCCATGTGCGGATGTCGCGCGTAGGCCTTCCCCTCGGCATCGAGGGCCATGAGATCGGGTGCCCGGGCCACGCACAGGGCGCAGCCGGTGCAGGCGTCCCGATTGACCACGATCTCGACCTCCCGGCGCGGGAAGATGCCGCCGCCGGCGCGCAGCATGACGTCCAGATCCTTGAGGGCGCCTTGCGTGGCGTCATAACCACGCTGCAGCAGTTCGTCCGTGTGACTGAAGCTGAACCAGCTGATGTGGGAGACCTTGGGACGGACCAGCAGCATGGGTGGCGTGGTCCACCGCTCGAGGGCATGCTGCTGTTGCTGGTGCATCATCATGGACGCGGCTCGCATGAAGATCGAGGCGAACCCCTGGGAGGCGACCCCCGTCGCGAGCGGGACGTCAGCGATCCCGACGTCCACGGCGATGAGCGCGTCCACATCCTGGGCCGCGATGCCGACCGGAAGGTTGTCGGTGGTGCCCCCGTCGATACACGTTCGCCCGGCCACCACACCCGGCGGAAAGAACCCCGGGAGCGCACACGATGCATACACGGCGTCGCGCACGCGCACATCACGCATGCCGGGCCGACCGAACACCACGGGGATACCTCGCTCGATATCCACGGCGGTCACCAGCAGTGGCGTCCGGAGATCGTCGAACGTCCCGTCACTGACCAGATCGTCGCAGAGGGTGCGGAGGGGGCCCTCGAGATAGATCGATCGGGACAGCATGCGCTCCATCAGCATCCCGAGGTGGTTGATCCGGAACAGGTCGCGACGACGGAACCGGGAGGCCCGCTCCAGCAGCCGGGCGGACGGCGTTCCGCACGCCGCGGCCGCGGCAATCATGGCCCCAATGCTGGTGCCGGCGTAGAGCGACGGACGGATGCCGGCCTCCTCGATCGCGCGCAACGCCCCCACGTGAGCCAGTCCCTTCAGCGCACCGCCGCCGAACACGACGCCGATGCGCGGTGTCGCGCGCGCATTCATGCGGTTGTCATCTGGAGCGGTAGATTGCGATGCATGCGCATCCTGCTGGTGGAGGACGATGACACGCTCCGGGACAGTGCCGCGGCGTATCTCAAGGCTTCGGGGTTCGCCGTCGACCCGGCGGCTACGGGGAAGATGGCGCGCGAGCTCGCCGCCGTCAGCCCCTACGACGCGGTCATTCTCGATGTCCGGCTCCCCGATGACGACGGTTTCGCGCTGTGCACCACGTTCCGGGCGCGCACGCCGGCCCCGCGCATCCTGATGGCCACGGCCCGCGATGCCGTCGACGACCGGATCGCCGGCCTCAATCTGGGCGCCGACGACTACCTGGTGAAACCGTATGCGCTCGGCGAGTTGGTCGCTCGGCTGCGGGCGCTGTTGCGGCGCCCCAACGCCGACGCCGCCGTGATCCTGCGCGTGGCGGACCTGACGCTCGATCCGACGACCCGCGAGGCGCGTCGCGGCGACCGACGCATCGCGCTGACCACGAAGGAGTTTGCCGTGCTCGAAGTGCTCATGCGGGCGAGTGGGCGCGTGCTGACACGCAGCTTCATCAGCGAGCATGCCTGGGACGACAACTACGACCCCCTGAGCAACGTGATCGATGTGTATGTGGCCCGCCTGCGCCGGAAGATCGATCAGGACGGAGAGGTGCCGTTGCTGGAAACGATTCGCGGCGCCGGGTATCGCATCGCGCCGCCGCGCCACGACGGATGAACCACGTCGACGCACATCGTCCGCGCATCCGTCTGCGCCTGACGGCGATCTACGCGACGACGTTGCTTGTCGTGCTGCTGGTCTCGGCGGCGATGCTCCGCTTTGCGATGCGCGACGCGCTCGCGCGCGGCCTCGACGACTCGGCGCGTGCCTCCGCCGCTTTGGTGAGTCAGTTTTTCCGTGTCGAGGTCGCCGAGTATCAGACCATCGACGCGACGTTGGCGCACATGGCCGGCGAACTGGTGTTCGAGGATCGCACCATGCACATCCATCGGCCGGATGGCAGCGAGTTCACCGTCGTAGGCTGGCCACCAGCGAGTCGCGCGCCGGTGCTGCAGCCGCCGGTTCGGCGATTGACCATGCCGCTCGAGCCCGCACTCGCGCCGGGCTGGATGATCCTCGTGGAAGCCAGCGGCGCCGGTGTCGCCGCCGTCGAGGCCCGCATCGATCGATGGCTGGCGCTCGGAATTCCGGGGTTCGTCCTGCTTGCCGCGGCCATCGGCTGGTGGTTGACGGGGCGGTCGCTGCGGCCGGTCGGACAAATGGCTGATGCGGCGGCGAAGATCGTCCCCGGAACGAACGGCCGCATTCCGGTGGCGGACTCCACGGATGAACTGGGACGAATGGGGACACGCTTCAATGCGCTGCTGGATCGACTGGATGGGGCTCTCGAGCAGCAGCGTCGATTCTTGGCCGACGCCGCGCATGAGCTCCGGACGCCCCTCGCGCGCGTGCGGAGCCGGGTCGAGGTCGCCATGCTGGCCCCATCCGCGGAACAACACCGCGTCGCGCCGAACGGCAATTCGTCGAACACCGCCGCCGTTCCCGCCGACGCGCTGTCGGCCGTACATGACGAAGTGGTCCGCATGTCGACGCTGGTCGACGAACTGCTGCAGTTGGCCCGCGCGGATGCGGGTGGCGATGGCGCCGGATCGGCCATGTCTCCGCTGTTCCTCGACGACCTGGTCGCGGATGAGCTGCATCGATGGCATGTGGACGCGGAGCGGGCGACGATCACCCTGCGCTGCACCGTGTTGCAGGAAGCACCCATCATCGGCGATGCCGTGCTGTTGCGCCGACTCATCGGCGTGCTGCTCGACAATGCCATCCGGTATGGTCGGCGCGGCGGCTGCATTGATGTGCGGGTGGCCACCGACAGCGGCGACGCCACCCTGATCGTCGAGGACGACGGGATCGGGATCGCGCCGGAGGAGACGGCGCGGCTGGCCGAACGATTTTTCCGCGGCGAACGTGCCCGCGCGCACCGCAGCGACGGAAGCGGGCTGGGCCTGGCGATCGCCACGTGGATCACCCAGCGTCACCGCGGTGCGATCAGTTTCGAACCAGGCTCGCGCGGCGTGGGCACACGGGTGTGCGTCCGGATGCCGATTGCCGCGGCCGCACACTGACCAACCGGGTCACGCGCGACGACGGCCGAGACCTACGAGACGGGTAGTTCCGCGCGCGGAACGATCGGCGTCGGCTGCGCCGCCTGACACCAGGCATCGCGCAACGCGCGCAGGGTGCGCGCCGGACCCATGTAGTCACGGCCATCGATGGCCTCTTCGCACCACGAATACAGAGCGTCGAAACTGCGCGCGGTGGGACTGTCCAGCTCGAGCGCGGCGCGCAGCAGGCCGATGGCCGATCGTGCCGCGCCATGATCAAAGGCCTCGCAGGCGATGATCGCGCGGTCGTACGCCCGGACGATGCGACCGAGCGGGTCGATCGCGGCGGGGGCGAAACTGATGCCAGCGTGGCTGGCACTGGGGGTCGGGAAAGCGGGCACGGTTCGAATCGCGGAGGGACAACGGCGTCGGCATCCACTCGGGCACCTGTTTGCTACATCGGCTCGGGTACGAACGATCTTGAACGCGTTTGTGATCCGTGTGACAACGCGGTCCGCGGGCGTGCCGACGGTCTTCCCGGCGTGACGGAAGTGCCGGCGGGCTGACATTCATCGCCGGTTCATCCGGAGAGCGTACGTTGGGCCCATGAACCTCTTTGCAGATAGGCTCGGGGACGAACCGAGCGTCGTCAAACTACGATATCGGATATCAGATATTCGATATCCGATATCCGATATCGTGGTTCGATCGCTGGCCGTGCTGATGTTCTCGGCCGCCAGTGTCGCTGCGCAGCCCGCCCCCCGCAGCGACTCACTGACCCTCACTGGTGCGCTCGCCCTCGCCCGACAGCACGCCCCCGGCCTCCGCGTGGCCGACGCGCGACGTGACGCGGCACTCGGGCGCGCGCGCGAAACCTCGCAGTTCCTCAACCCGACCGTGGAATACCGGCGCGAGAATCTGGGCAGCACCTTGTCCCCGGACATCTTCACGACGGTCTATCTCCCCTTCGATGTCACGGGACGACGACTCGCGCTGCGCAGTGCGGGCGGAGCCGCCGCCGAACGTGCCACGGCTGACGGAATGGCCGCGAGGCGCGAGGCCGAACTGCAGGTCGTGCGTGCGTGGCTGCGCGCGGCGGTCGCCAGCGAGCAGGCGGCGGTCGTCCGATCACAGGCAGACGCCCTGATGGAGGTCGCCACGGTCGACGCGGCACGCATGCGCGAGGGGATCGTGGCGGAAGGCGTGGCGATCCGCACCCGGCTCGAAGCCGATCGCGCGAAGGTGTCGCTGGCTACGGCCGTGGGCGAGGTAGCGCGTGCGCGCGCGGAGCTGGCGCGGACCGTAGGTGTGTCGGACCGCGAACTGCCGCGCATTGGCGCGCTGATCGCGCCCGCATTGCCCGAAGCACCGGACAGCGTCGACGCCGCAGACTTGGCCGTACGCGTGCGACCGGAAGTGACCGCGCGCGACGCGGCCCTGCGCGAGGCGCGGGCACGACTCGGTGCGGAGTCACGCGGGGCGATCGGTGATTGGCAGCTGCAGGGCGGCAGCAAGAAGACGGCCGGCGTGATGACGGGCCAAGTCGGGCTCGCCATTCCATTCCCCATCTTCAATCGCAACGACGGGGCGCGCCTGCGCGCGCGTGGCGAGCTAGCGGAGGCCACCGCATGGAATGACGACGTGACGATCGGGGTGCGCGCCGATGCCGTCGCCGCCGTCACCGCATACCACGCGGTGCGCGCCACGGCGACGGACGCCGCCAGTTTCGCGCAACGTGGTCGCGACGTGGCAGCCATTGCTCGCGTCGCGTATCGCGAAGGACAGGCCTCGCTGGTGGAACTGCTGGATGCCGAGCGCGCCTCGGCCGATGCGCTCTTTGCACACATACGCTGGGTTGCCGATGCCTGGCTGGCCCGCCTCGAACTGGAACGCGCGCTTGGTGTGCGGCTCGACGCCGACGGCCCGCTCGACTTG
>CAZMGX010000345.1:0-5675 GCA_964565915.1 uncultured Gemmatimonas sp. | reverse complement strand
CACACCAAACCAGCGGTACCCCCCGGGCATCCACCGCTGGTGCTGCCACCGCAGGTCGAGGTGAAGGTGCGTGCTGATGATGGCCCGGCTGAACTTCTGGTAACGATCGACGGCCAGGTTGGCACTACCTTCACGAGTGGTGAAACCCTCGTCGTCCGACGCGCGTCCGCCGCCGTGCACATCGTGCGCTTTCCCGGCACGACGTTCTTCAGTCGAATGCGACGGAAGCTCGGCTGGGGCGGATTGAGCGAACGAGACGGCGAGACGACCTGACCCTCGGCTCCCGTCGCCCCCATGCTCATTGAGCTGCGCCTCCGCAACGTCGCCGTCATCGACACCGTCACACTGCCGCTGGCGGAGGGGCTGAACGTCCTCACGGGCGAAACGGGGGCCGGCAAGTCGCTGATCGTGGGCGCGCTCGGGATGCTGCTGGGTGAGCGCGCGGCGTCCGATCGCGTGCGGACCGGAACGGAGAAAGCGACCGTCGAAGGAGTTTTCGAAGTACGACAGCGGGCCGCGCTGGCGACAGCGCTGGCTGCGGCGCTCGACGCGCGCGGCATCGAGTTGGATGACGAATTGCTGGTGCTCAAGCGCGAAATCGGCGCCAACGGTCGTTCCCGCGCGTGGATCAATGGGGCCCCAGTGACGGCTGCCGTGTTGGCCGAAATCGGCGCGCTGCTGGTCAGCGTGCATGGACAGCACGACTCGCGCCAGCTGCTCGATGCGGAGCATCAGCGGGACATGTTGGATGCGTTCGTCTCCGCCGACGCCGAGCGTCGTCGTGTGGCAGACGCGTACGCCAAGCGGGCGGCGCTGCTGGCGCGGGAGCGCGATCTCGAAGCACGCCGGCAGGATGCCGCACGCCGCGCCGATTATCTCCGGTTCGTGGTTCGGGAGATCGATGAGGCCCATCCGGTCGCAGGGGAAGAGCAGGCGCTCGAAGGCGACATCCTCCGCCTGAGTCATGCCGGTGAGTTGCGATCCCTGGCGTCGCAAGCGGCATCGGCGATCAGCGGCGACGACGACGCCGCGCTGGCGCGTCTGGGTCTCGTGCGTCGTGCGCTGAATGCGCTCGCGCGCATCGACGCCGACACCGCGCGATGGCAGCCCACCTTCGACGGCGCCGTGTACGCCCTCGACGAACTGGCGCGCGACCTCGAGAGCTACGCGGAGTCCATCGACGCCGATCCCGATCGGTTGTCGAAACTCGAGCGACGTCGCGACGTGCTGGCCACGTTGCAACGCAAGTACGGGCCATCACTCGAGGACGTGATCGCCACCGCGGCGCGTGCCCGCGAGGAGCTCGACTTGGTGGACGGCGGGGCGCTCGACTTGCGCGCGATCACCGACGCGCGCGCCGCCGCGGATGGTGCGCTCAATGAGGCGGCGGCCGAGTTGACCCGCCGTCGCGCGGCTGGTGCCCGCGCGCTCGCCGCCGATGTGGCCGCGCTGCTGCCTGAGCTCGGCATGCCCGATGGCCAGTTTCAGGTTGTGCTGACGACCCTCGACGAAATCGGCGAAGGTGGTGCCGAGTCCGTGGGATTTCTCGCCTCCCTGAATGCGGGCAACGAGCCTCGACCGCTCGGTCGTATTGCCTCGGGCGGCGAACTCGCGCGCGTGATGCTGGCCCTGAGTACGGTGCTGGCGCGCCTGCAGCAGGTACCGACGCTGGTGTTCGATGAAATTGATGCCGGCATCGGCGGGGCCATTGCCTGGCAGGTCGGCGCATTGATGCGGCGCGTTGCCGGGCATCATCAGGTGTTGGCCATTTCCCACCTCGCGCAAATCGCGGCACGCGCGCATCACCACGTGGTCGTGCAGAAGGGAGCGGTCGGCACGGTCACCACGGCCGATACCTCCGTCGTGACCGACGAAGCGCGCGTCGTGGAGATTGCCCGCATGCTGGGCGGCGATGCCGAACGGGAAGTCAGTCGTGCCCACGCCCGCGAGTTGCTTCAGCGCGGCGCCGAAGCGCCGTCCGCGCCCGAGCCATCAGCGAGACGCGGCGCGGGTCAGCGGCGCGGAAAACCGGTGTAGATCCGCAGCTCGAGACGGTCCGACGCCACGGCCGCGGCGCCGTCACCCGAGCCGGTCAGCGGTTCGGTGTGTACGTACAACACCTCCACTGGCCACTTCGAGCGATTGCGCACGTAGCTGGACAGCGTCGAGAAGGTCACACCGATCATGTAGGCCTGCGTGGTGCGCTCACCGACCGCGTACGTGGCCGCGGGTTCCGCATCGGTCGCGGCGAACGCGTACTCACTCGCGTCCGTGCGTCGATATACATAGCCCCCCGAAAGTCCGAAGAACTGGCCGATGACCAGCCGCGGCGCGATCTCCGCCTCGACTCGGCGTCCCAAGGTCCGGGTGGCTGGCGCCACGGTGGAGGGGACGAACAAAAACGTGTCCGCGAAGAGGGGGCGCCGCAGTACCGCTTGATCGCTGAAGGGCTGCACGAGTCGAACCGTGCCGCTCATCCACAGGGTGCGGTTGAAGACGAGATCGGTCGTGCTGCGCGCGAGCAGCGCATTGGCGCCATCACCGATCGGGATGTCAAACGCCGTGTTGGTTCGATCACCACCCGCCGTACCAAAACGCCAGCCCGCCGTGATGCGGCTGCGAATGCCGGGTCGGCGCGTGCTGATCCACTGGGCTGGTCGCGCACCGAGTGTATTCAGCCACAGGAAGGACGCGGTGAGGTCGACATCACCGATTCCGGCGCGGCGCGTGCCTCCCAGCACCTCGTAGTTGAGTCCATACGCGCTGTCGTTCACGATGCGCGGGATCGCGCCGGGACCGTTCACCACGTCGGCTGCTGCGGGGAACGCGTCAGCCGGAAGGCTGGTCACTCCGAAACCGGCGAACTCGGTGCGCAGCGCGCCGAGGCGCGTGTTGATGGCAGATTGCGCGGGCGAGTTGCTGATCGGCACCACCGGTGCGCCGCCGCGCAGACTATCCCCGTACAAGGTCGCGATGTTGGACTGCGTGGCGAGGGCGCGCTCCAGCAACTGCTGCGCTGCCGCGGGATTGGCGCGAATGGCGTCGCAATTGGGCTCAGTCGCGGTCGCGCAGCGTGCGATCTCCGCGGACAACGAAGACCGCGCCGCCGCCAGTTGACGCAGGAGCGTGCCGTTGGTGGCGCGCGCCGCGGCGCCCGCGTTCGAGTAGGCCGGGTTCTGCCCGACGGAGGCACTGGTCCCGTCGCGATTGAGGATCAACTGCGCATTGTCCCGGGACTCCACATACGGAATCACCACACCGATGGAGAGTCGGCTGGTGAGGCCGACGTCGATGGCGATCGGGGTGATGCTCTGCCTGGCGTCGGCATCCGCTTCCAGTGTGCCCAGCGAGAGCGAGAACGCGGACAGGCCGCTCAAGGCCTGAATGGCGCTCTGGGCGCCCGACAGCTGCGGCAGCGCACGCACGCCGAGCGACGCGGTCGACACGCGCCCCAGCAATGGGCGCGTACTGTCGGTGCCATAGACGCGGTCATGCGATTCCCACAGCCCGGCGATGCCGATACGCAACGCGCCTTTCGGGAGCGGCGTGGCATCGGTCCCGGCGCCACCGACCGCCTGCGCGAGGGCCACCGAGGGGGGCGCGGCAACCCCTACGACCACGATGGCGAGTTGGGTCGCCCGGCGGGCGCGGGTGAGCCAACGCGACGGACGGCTGGCAGGTTGAACTGGGAACGGCAGATGCATGCGATGGGTCAAGCGTGGTCTGGTGTCAACGAAGATAGATTATACCCTCCCGCTTTCTCCTTCGTTCGAGTTTTCGTGCAGATACCTCTTGTTCCCTGGCAGCTGACGGGCAATCACTGGCTCTCGCTGCCGTGCATCAATCCGGCCGACGGCGCAGTCCATGCGGTCGGTGTGCTCCATCGCGGCGCCCGCGCCGCCATCGAGTTTGCGGGGAGTGACGGATTCGCGATGGGGACCGGCGTACCCCTGTTTGGGCCCGTGCTGCGTGTTGATGGCGTGGTGCAGGCACTGGCGGCCGAAGGTATTGCGTGGGAGCGTGCCGTCGGCTGGCTGCCGACTTTCACCTGTACGGTGGGCACGCTGCTGGTGCGTGGTACGGTGTTCGCGCCGTACGGCCGCGATGCCGACATGGCGGGCGCCGTCTACACGCTCGGGATCGAGAACCGCGGGGCGAGCGAAGTCTCGCTCGAGATTGCGCTCGAGGGCACCCTCGGGCATCGGCAGCAGCGGGTTCGTTCCGCCCGTCCCTTCGACGACGAGCATCGCGTGAGCGTCGGTGCGGACGACGTGGTCCTGCTGGAAGGCACTGCCGTGCCGGGCTTGGCGGCGCTGGCCATCGGCGCCGATGGGCCGGTCCGACTCGAAGTGCCCGACCGCTCGTCGCATGCCCCCCGGTCCTTCGCCGTCCGTCGCGACGCCGTGCTGGCACCGGGTGCATCGATGCAGTGCGCCTTCTACGTGGCCGTCGGTCCCGAGCGCGACGGCGCGCAGGCCACGGTCAGCGTGATGCGACGGCGTGGATGGCGCGCCCTGCTGACCGCCACGCGCGAAGCCTTGGCCAGCATGGAGCAATCGACCGGCAGTGACGGCATGGATCGCCTGGTGAACCGCAACCTGCTGTTCGCGTACTTCTACGGCGTGGGGCGTGCGCTCGATGACGCGCATTTCTACCTCATGCGATCGCGCGCACCTTGGCACGATGCGGGGGTCACCGTACGCGATTTTGAAGCGTTGCTGTGGACGCTTCCCGCTGTCCAACTCGCCGACACGGGTCTCGCGCGTGAGCTGCTCGTGCGGCTGTGCGAGTTGCACGGATATGCCCCGGGCCAGGGCGTGCATTACTTCGATGGGACGCTCTTCCAACCGGGCTTCGCCATCGAGGGTCCGGCGGCCTACGCCATTGCGACCGATCGGTACATTCGCGACAGCAACGATGACCAGATCGTCGAAGAGCCGGTCGTCGCCGACACGTTGTATCTCGCATCGGACGACATCGCGGCGCGGCGAGATGCCCGAATCCCGCTGTATGCGACGGAAGTCCTGCCGTCCGGTGGTCCCGCGCCACACCCCTTCACGCTCCACGGGAACGCCGCCGTCGCGCTCGCACTCGATGTATTCCGGCGGACCCTGGACGAGGAGGCGGCCGCGAGCGTGCAGGATCCGGCCGCGGTGCGCGCTGCGCTGTTGCGTCATTTCGCCGTCGATCGTGGCGGCAAGGCGCGACTGGCGACCGCGATCGACCTCGCTGGCGGTTCGGCGCTCGAAGATGATCCAGTCGGCTCGTTGATGTGGTTGCCCATGTTCGAGGCGCTCGATCGCGAGGATTCGCTCTATCGGCGCTCCGTGCGTGCCGTCTCCGGCGAGACGACTGCGCTGGCACCGCAATTGGCGCGGCTGTTGGGGCCGGATGCAAACGAAGTGCTCGCCTGGTTGCGCCGTGCGCCGCTCGACAACGGGATCGCCGCCGAGACGATCGATGCGGACGGGCGGGGCCTCGGGAACGGCGGTGACGCCGCGCTGGCAGGGCTCCTGGCGTACACCGTGTGGTACGCCGCCCACGCGCTCGGGCTCCGCGGTTGAGTCGGACGCGGCACACGGCACGCCCGGACCGGGTTGTTCCTTGTCTTCACGTCGGGTCGCGGGTTATTGTTGCAGGGAACGTGTGGCCGTTGCTGACGGCGCACGAGTCAT
>CAZMGX010000344.1:0-5678 GCA_964565915.1 uncultured Gemmatimonas sp. | reverse complement strand
AGCGTGGCGACGCCGGGCGAACTGCAGATTCTGCAGGCGCGGGGACAGGGCGCGCCATTCCATGCGGTCTTGCGGTTCGATGCGGAGCACGAGGAGGGTGAGCGCAGACTCGGGCCTGTGGCCAGGTTTCGTGGCGTCGTGCTGACAACCTCGTTGAATGTGTGGCGGCCCCTTGGGTGAAACCACGACGCCCTAGATTACAATTCATCCTGCAAACACATCGGCCAACGTCGCCGAGTATGCCATCGGCGGCTGTCGTCTGCGTCCACCCGCTCGGAGCCCCTCGTGTCAGATCGCGATCTCACAAAGACGTACAACCGCGCACAGTTTGTCGACAAACTCCGCCGACTGGCCGACGCGATCGAGTCGGAAGAGGCCTTCACGATTCAAGTGGCTGGTGAGCGCCTGCGAATTCCCGCCGATGCGGAGTTCAATGTCGAACATGAGCGGACGGGGGATCGGCAAGAACTGGAGTTCCAGCTGATCTGGTCGGCATGAGGAAATCGCCGCGGCGCTGATTCGGAACCGGCCTTATCCGTCCGCCCGCATCGCCTCACTCGCCTGCACCGCCAACACGCGCCGCGTCGGCACCAGGCACGAACACACGCCCACCACCAGCACGATTCCCGCGGCCAGGCCCACCGCCACCAGCATCGAGCCGAGTAGCGAACTCCCCGCCTCTGCTCCGCCCGTCAGCGCGTAGACCATCCAGCCGGCGACCGGCACACCAATCAGGCCACCCAGTCCAATCTGCGTGAGCGAGCGCCGCAGTACCGTCACCACCAGCGAGCGCGGCGTCGCACCCAGCGCCGAGCGAATGCCGATCTCCCGCGTGCGCTCAGTGACGGTCAGTGACAGCATCGCATACAACCCGCTCGTCGCCAGCGCGACCAGCACACCTACCAGCAGCAGCAGGCCGGCGGCCATCGAAATGATCAGGTACCAGTCGCCCTGACGGACGTCGCTGAGCACGATGGCGGTCCCCATCACGAGATCAGGATCAACGGCGGCGGCAATCGCCCGCACCCGTGCGGTCAAACGCGCCGGCGACGAGCCCACGTGAATACCGAGCTGCATGGGATTGATCGCGCCGGGCGGCGCCGGCACGTACACCGCCTCGCCTTTCGCGGGGTTCAGCATATTGACGCCCAAGTGCGGCACGACCCCGACGATCTCGTGCCACGGCGCCACAGCCTCGCCATTCGGCGCGGGAAAACGTACGCGCACCCCGAGCGGATCGCGGCCTCCAAGCCGCTGCTCGACGAACGCACTGTTCACGATCACCACCGGCTGTGCGCTCTCCACATCGCTGCGCAGAAAGTCCCGCCCCGTCAGCACCCGCTGCCCCAGCGCCTGGAAATACTCCACGTCCACCTGTGCCGTGCGCACCCACCGCACGGGCGCGTCATCGGAACGCTGTGCGTCGTCGATTTCAATCGGCTGCGACCGATGCTCCATCCGCGGCAACGCGTCACCGACCGCCACACTCTTCACACCCGGCTCGGTCTTGAGTGCGGCCACCAACGCACGCTGCGCGTCACGCAACCTGGCAATGCTCGCACGCGGTGCTCCCTCGGCCTGCACCGGACGTGAGACAGACGGCGTCTCGGACGGCGATGCGACTGCTGCAGACAACGCGGCAGGACTCCCCGCCACCGCGGCGTCGGGCAACCGGAACTGCACCGCGAGATACTCCGCCGCCGGGACACCGGCCGCCATTTCGGCCTCGCGCAGATCGGTGGAACGATCGACGATCGTAAGTGCCAGCCCCACGGCGGCGACCGACACGGCGACATCGGCCACCACCAGCACGGTCGTCAACTTGCCGAAGTGTGTGCGACTGCCGCCGCGCATATGCTGCTGGATATTGCGGCCCGTGATGCTGAGCGCCGGAATCACCCCGGCCACCGTCGCGCTGATACCGGCCAGCACCAACGCCTGCACCAGCGTTGCACTGGTCACACGCACCGACAGCCAGTAGGGCAACGATGATTCGCCGGCGATGGCCGCGAGATTCACATGAGCCAGCAGCCAGTCGACCGTGAACACCCCGAGGCCGGCCGCCAGCATCGCCATCACGAGCGCTTCGACGAAGATCTGCGACACGATGCGCGCCCGACTCGCACCAAGTGCGGTGCGGATCGCGATCTCCTTGAGTCGGGTGGACGTGCGTGCGTACACGAGCATCGCCACGTTGCCACACGCCACGAGGACCAGCACCAACATCAGCAACTGGACATATCGGAACTCCGGCAAGGCATCCAGTCCACCACGCGGCAGCCCGAGATACAACAGCCCGAACGGCACCACTTCCGGACGCAACTGCAGCCGCCGCTTCGACTCCGCAGCATCCGCCAGCGGCGGACGTGCGATCGCGGACAGCTCGGTCTGCGCCTGTTCGGCCGACGTGCCGTCAGCCAATCGGCCGACGATTCGCACGGGTGCGCGTATACTGCCAAAAGTCTCGAGCCGAAGCGGCAGCCACACTGCTTCGTGAGACGGAAAGTGGAAGCCGCTGGGCATCACCCCGACCACGGTGGTGAGCGTGCGACCGATACGTATTGCGCGTCCCACGATGCGCGGGTCGGAACCAAAGCGCGTCGTCCACACGTGATGGCTGATCACCGCCACTGCCGGCGCGCCGGGCTCAGCGTCGGTGCTGTTCAACCGTCGGCCGAGTTGTGGTGTGGCCTGCAGTACGTCGAACACCGATGCCGACAGTTGTGCGCCCGGCATGGGTTCCGAGGTACCGTCTTCCGGACCCACGTTGTACGACGAGGTGCGAAACGCGCCGAGTGCAGAGAAGCTCCGAAGGCTGCGTGACCAATACTCGAACTCTTCGTATCCGGTACCGGATACGCCCGACGTGACTGGGTCCCAGTACCGTATGGCCCGCACGCGATTGTCCGCGTCACCGGGCACTGGGGCCTTGAGCGCGCGGGCCAGATGGGCCGGTGCAATACCAACTGGAATCCCGACCGCCAGCGCGAACACTGCAGCGAGGCTCAGGATCGGGTTCTTCATCAGCATGCGGAACGCCAGCTTGACGTCCAGCCACGACACGACCATGCGATCGAACGGGCGCAGGCCGCGCGCCTCGCGTGCATCGGCACGATGGTTGGCGGGATGCCCGAATTCCATGCGCGCCCGGCGCGCCGCCTCGCCAGGCGTCATCCCCTCACGTTTCAGGTCTTCGGTGCGCATGGCCAGATGATGCGCGAACTCCTCACCCATCTCGCGTTCCATCTCCTCGCGCCGGAACACGCTGCGATACCAGGACGCGAGTCGAGCACGCACCCCGGCCGCCGTCGCCCAATCGGGAATCATGGGCATCGTCAGATCTCCTGCGGGGTCGCCGTCAGCATCAGCGCCATGGCCTCGGCCAGCCGCTTCCAGTGCGCCTGCTGCTCCCCAAACTCCCGGCGTCCCAGCGCCGTAAGGCGATAGTACTTGGCGCGGCGATTGTTGTCCGAGGTGCCCCACTCGCTGTCGATCAACCCCCGATGTTCAAGTCGGTACAGCGCGGGATACAGCGCCCCCTGCTGCACGAGGATGGCGCCCTTCGAGATCTGCTCGATGCGCAGGAGGACGCCGTATCCATGGACACTACCCAAGGAGATGGCCTTGAGGATCACGAGGTCGAGGTTGCCGGGCAGCAGATCAGCCTGTTTCAATCGCTCTCCTATGCGGGATAGGAGAAGCCTATCGCAGCTCTCCTAAGCCGTCAAGGAGAACCTCGCCGGCGGTGACGGACGAGATATCGGGGCTGTTTCAACACTCGCCGAGAGATGTCGGAGACATCGGCGCCCTCAAGACTCTTGAACCTCCACACCATGCGCCAAACCATGGGGACGTGCGAGATATCGCCTCGCACGCGCCGATGCATCGCATTTGCATGTCTCGTCGCCTTCGCGACGTCGGCCGCCCCGCTGCAGGCGGAGTGTGTGGTCACGTCGCTACGCGTGAGCGACTATTCGCGCACCACCGCGCTCCCTTTCGAATCGCCCGCGACTCGCGGTGCCACTCCCGCGCAGGTGCAGGCGATGGTATGGTCTCGCGGCGCCGGCGGGCAGCGACCGTCCTACGCGGCGCTCGTGCAAGCCGCCGCACCGGGTGTTGATCCGGCCGAGCACCTGGTTTCTCGATTGCGGTTTTACGGGGCCACGGTCGACTCAAGTAACGCCGCGCGCGTGATCGAGACGCCGACGTTGTGCGTGTTGCACGACGCGCTCCCCGCCGCCCCACGCGGCGGCATCGCGCTGATCGTGGGTGCGTTTCCGGCGGTGTTGTACGAAGGCGCCGCCGCGCGACTGGCGGAGCACGACATTGCCACGGTCGTGACGACGGGGGGCGAAGCGGGTGTCCGACTCATCCTCAATCATCTTGCCGGCGCTGGCTGGCCGGTTGATCGTGTGGCGTTGATTGGCCACGGCGCCGGCGGCCCAGTCGTACAACTGATCGCGATGTCGTCGTCCTCCGTGCGCGCCCTGGTTTCACTGGACGGATTCGAAGCGCTCGATCCTCGTCGCCACCCCGGACTGACCGGCGACGCCGCGTGGCGTCCCGGGAATCTCCGTGCCCCGGTGTTGCACTTTCGACCGAACGGGCACCCCGACGCGGATAGCTCGCACCATGTCGCCGCCGGGCGAAGTGCTCTCTTTCAAATCACCATGACCGCGGCGGTGGGCCGGCAGTGGCTGACCGCACCTGAAGCCGCTCTGGCACCGCCGGCGCTGCAGCCGCTGATCGGTGTCGGCGGCGGTGCGATGCAGCAGGCGGTCACCGATGCCACCGTGTCATTTGTCGCAAGCGCGCTGACGGATCAGCCGATCGGCGAGTCCGCTTTGCGCGCATTGCTGCCGCCATCGTTCGTGCTGACGCACCGGCCAGCGCTCGCGACTCCGGCCATCAGGACGGACGGCCGTTTGACGGAGTCGATCTGGGCGTCCGCGCGAACGCTGCAGGACAACTCCGCCGTGCGCGTGCGTGTCTCGGACGACTGTGACTTCGTCTACCTCGCCGTGGTACCATCCCGGTCAGCGCCGTTCATCACCGAGGTGTTCGTTGATATCGCGGACGCGGACTCCACCGCCGGCGAATCCACACCTCGGCGCGAGTTGGGGCGGAATCTGTTGTTGCACGCGTCCGCGTCACTCTGTTGGGTGATCGGCGCGCCCGAAGTAGCGGCGGCGCACTGCAATCGGAACGAGGCGTGGTGGGGTGCCAGCCGCACGAGTCAGGCTGGTGATCCGCCGATCGGTGAGTACTTTGTGGCGAAGCGCTCCATCGGTCTCAGGCGCTGTCAGACCGTGTCGGCGCTGCGTCTCGGGGCGCTCGTGGGTGGCTGGGGTGCGCGCGACGTCTTCCCGGTCGGCGCCGAAAAAACGCAACCGGGCACGTGGGCACGGATCGGGACGCGCTGAGCACGACGCAGACCATTCCCGTCGACTCCACCGGAGCATACTTGGAGCAACCCATTCTCACGACGCCGCGTCTGATCATTCGGCCGTTCACGCCGTCGGATGCGAGCGCCGTGCAGCGACTCGCGGGTGCCGCTGCCGTCGCCGAAATGACGCTCAATATTCCCCACCCCTAACCACAAGGCGCCGCCGACGCGTGGATCGCGTCCCACCAGCCCGCAGGGCACCAGCGCACCAACGCTCCAAATGAAGTTGTGA
>CAZMGX010000343.1:0-5683 GCA_964565915.1 uncultured Gemmatimonas sp. | reverse complement strand
TCGGCGTTGACGTGCTGTTGGGGGTCACGGTCAGGGTGAGGCCGGGCGAAGGGGTGGTCAGCGGCGTCGGTGTGGCGCCGACGCACATGGCGTTGGACCCGTTGCCCTGGCAGATGGAACCGGTGCAGCAGCCGAGGCTCTGGCAGCTCGAACCCGCCTGGGCGCAGACCGGGGTCGCGGTGCCGGTCGGACCTACGGTTCCCGACTGGGTGGGCACGGGGGTCTTGGTGTACGCCGGTGTTCTGCTCGGTGTGCAGAGGGAGTTCTGGTTGATGAGATAGCGGTTGCGCACCTCGATGTTGGTGGCCGCCGCGGCTCTCACGGGCGGGTTCTGGGTGTTCTTGCGGTGATCCCGTACGTGAGGTGGCGTATGCGTGGCCGGAGGGCATCCTCCGGCCCCGTTTCCGTTTCCGCGTGCATGTCGGCGGTGTGGTACGGGACGATCTGACGCGCTACGTTCATGACATGGATCCAGCCCCACGCTCGTTACCGGTCCTGCGCGCGATGATCGACAGCCTCGATCGCGACCTGCTGCAGATGGCGCGACGCATGTCACTCGTGGCCGAAGTTGCGGCGTACAAACGCGCGCACGGCATCCGCATCCGAGATCCTCGCCGCGAGCGCGATGTCCTGAACGATCGCCGCGATCGCGCCCGCGAATTGGGCCTGCCGGTCGGCGAGATCGAGTCGATCTTCCGCGTCCTGCTGCGCTCCAGTCGTGATCATCAGGCCGCGCTCCGCGCGGAGGTGCCGGTCGACGCCGCGGCACGTACGATCGCGATCATTGGTGGCCATGGGAAAATGGGCGCGCTGCTCGCACGTCTGTTCGGCGACATGGGCCACTCAGTGCTCATCGTCGATCGCGATACCACGCTGACCGCGGCGCAGGCTGCGGCCGAGGCCGATGTCGTGGTGATCAGCGTGCCGATCGACGCGACCGAGCAGGTGATTCTTGACGTCGGCCCCCATGTGCGCGACGATGCGCTTCTTATGGACATCACGTCCATCAAGGCTTCCCCGATCGCCACGATGCTATCAGCCACGCGCGCCAGCGTGGTCGGCACACACCCCATGTTCGGCCCGGGTGTCCATTCGCTGCAGGGACAACGGTTTGTCGTGTGCCGCGCGCGTGGTGACGCGTGGGCCGACTGGGTCGTGCAGACCTTTGCGGCGCGCGGGCTGGCCGTCGCCGAGACCACGCCGCTGCAGCACGACCGCGCGATGTCCGTCGTGCAGGTGCTGACCCACTTCCAGACGCAGGTCCTTGGTCTCACTCTCGCCAAGCTTGGCGTACCGCTGGACGAGACGCTGCAATTCACGTCGCCGGCGTATTTGCTGGAGTTGTATGTCGCCGCGCGTCACTTCGCGCAGGACCCGCAGTTGTACGGGCCGATCGAGATGCGCAACCCGCAAACGGGCGCGGTGACCGCGGCGTTTCGTGATGCGGCGGACGAAATCGGTGAGATCCTCGCGCGCGGCGATCAGGCTGCATTCTCCGCTGTGTTCGACGACGTGCGTGGGTTCTTTGGTGCGTTCACCGAAGAGGCCGTCGAGCAGTCCAGTTTCCTCATCGATCGTATCGTGGAACGTGCATGACCACTGAATCCAAACGTGTGCAGGTCGTGATTGACGCCAACGACGATGCGACGCACGGCGGTCCGTTGCGCGAGACCGAGGTGGGCGTGCTCGAGCGCATCTGGATCAAGCGCGCGAAGCTGGGGCCGATGGACTTCGTGCCGCAGGCGGCGTTTCGCGCGAACCGCGGCTTGGTGGGCAACGCCAATCAGGGCGGCCGTCGGCAAGTCACCATTCTCGAGGCCGAGCGGTGGGAGGCGCACATGGCGCAGCTGGGTGCCTCGCTCGATCCGTCATCCCGCCGCGCCAACCTGCTGGTGCGCGGGATCGACCTGCGTAACTCCCGCGGCCGGATCCTGCGCATTGGCCGCGTGCGATTGCAGATCGCTGGCGAGACCAAGCCCTGCCACCAGATGGACGAGGTGCTGCAAGGCCTTCAGGCCGTGATGCGAAACGACTGGGGCGGTGGGGCGTTCGCGATGGTGCTTGAGGAAGGCGTCATCAGCATCGGCGATACGGTGGGGTTCGAAGCGCACGACCCGCGCTGAGAACTGCGATATCAGATATCGGATATCAGATATCAGATATCCGATATCGCGTTCCGCCGAACGTGAGACGCGCGCCTCTGCTACTCGCCTGGAGCCCCCAGCGGACTCGGCGCGCACCCCACCCGCTGCGTGGTGTACACGATATGCGTGATGCGCCATTCCCCGCGTGAGCGCACGAGCGTAAACACGTCCACGCCGCAGTGCGAGAACGTGCCGTCGATGAAGAAGTCGTAGGGAGCACGGACAATGGCGAGCGAGCCCTGCAGAAACACCGTCGGGCTCCACAGGCGCTCCAGATAGACCTGTTTGCCGGTAGCGAGTGTCGCGAGGAACTGGCTGTCGGTCTGCATGCGACCGACCGCCGTCTGCGCCGCCGGGTCCGAGATGCTGGCCAACTGCACTCCGGGAAGGAGCAGGCGGCGAGCGAGTGCGGTATCGCGGCTGGAGATGGCCTTCAGCAGCCCTTCTGCCGCGGCGATCACGGCCGTGCTGTCCGCCCGCCTGTCGACGGTCGGCTGCTGGGCCCCTACGCTCATTGGGTCGGCGAAGAGCACCACGGCGGTCAGCGCCGATACCGAGAGCACACGTCGCATCGAGCACCGGGCGCGGGAGTGTGAGGTCGCGAGGGGGAAGCGTCGCATGATGTCGGGAGGATGTCGGGGGGCGAGCCGCACGGAAGGTCGGGGATTTTTCCGTGCCAACGGGGGTAAATTACCGTCATGCGACCTTACCCACACACTCATTCCTGCCTGACCGTTCGCGGTCTGTGCGCGATTCTTGGCAGTACCGTGTTCTCGGCGCTGGCGACATCGGCCGAGGCGCAGGTCAGAACGACGATCCGTGATCGCGCAGCGCAAGAGGCTGAGCGTCCGAAGCCGGTGCTGGCGGGCATCGGTACCATCGACGGGATCGTCACTGACACGCTGTTGAACCCGCTCGGCGCCGCCGATGTGTCCGTCGTGGGTGTCGGCGCCCGCGTGGTGACGTCGGAGAACGGCCGCTTCAGGATTCTGCAGGTGCCGGCCGGCCAGTATCTGCTGGTGGTGCGCCGTATCGGCTTCGCGCCGACCTCGGGCATCATCGATGTGCCAGCCAACGACACGTTGCGCCTGTCGTACATCCTGGCCCGTACGACCAATTTGTTGGATACGATCCGCGTGCGAGAGACGCGCGTGTCCATGCGCATGGTGGAGTTCGAGCAGCGTCGACGTCAGGGACAGGGGCAATTCGTGACGCAGGAGGAGATCGAGCGCCGCGGCTCGCTGCAGACCTCCGACTTCATGCGCGCCATGCGCGGCGTCGAGATCTCGAAGGTCACCACGCAGATCTTCGGCGGCACGCAGGTCTATTCACGCCGCGAAGGCGGCGGCTACACGGATCAAGGACAGCAGCGCTACTGCACCATGCAGGTGCTGCTGGACGGCATCGTGCTCCCGAGGAACTTCGATCTGGACCTCCTGCCTCCGCCGAAGCAGATCGCCGGCATTGAGGTGTACACCGGCCCCGCGTCCGTTCCCGCCCAATTCGGCGGCGTCGACCGCCGCTGCGGCGTCGTAGCCGTCTGGACGCGCGACGGCTATTACTGAGTAGCGAGCAGAGGAGTAGAGAGCAGGGAGCAACAGAGCGTACGAGTAGAGAGTCAGGAGTAGCGAGTCACGAGTATCGAGAGGCGCATGATGGAAACGGCCCCGCGGGATGATCTCCGCGGGGCCGTTTCTCGTTACTCCGTACTCACTACTCCTTACTCTCTACTCGTTACTCTCTGTTGCTCCCTGCTCGCTACTCGTTACTCAACCTCTCGCTACTCAGCAGCCAGGACCCGCGAGGCTGGCATCCTTGCCCGCGCGCTGCAGGCACTCGGCCTGCGGCACCGGCTGCACCTTGGCCACGAAGTGCGCGTTCACGCCCGTCGTGAGGTCGCGCGGCAGCTGGGCCAGGCGGTTGTAGCGGCGCATGTCGACCCAACGGTGGCCTTCCAGCAGCAGCGAGTAGCGCTTCTGCAGGAGGAGCTCCGTCAGGATGTCGGCGTCTGGAGAGGCGGCCGTCAGCGTCGACGGCGCGAGGCCGCCGGAGTTGACACGGATGCTGTTGATGATGGTCAAGGCACCCGCCTTGTCACCGGTTGCCAGCAGTCCTTCGGCGCGCAGGAACATCAGCTCTTCGTTCCGGATGACCGGACTCGAGGTGCTGATCGTTGGGTACACCGAGAAGCCCAGCGTCGACGCCACACTGGTACCCGTCGGGCCACTGCGCGACGGCCGGGTGATGATCTTCGCGAGGTACCGGTTGTCCTTCGACCCGTCGGCCTTGAGGGGCGCGTCGGTCTCAATGGACATGTGCGCGTACAGGTCCGTGTTGGTCGCCTGGTTCACCGGGTTCGACACGTCGGGCGACGCGCCGTACGGATAGTAGACACCAGCATTCAGCGCCGCCGCCGTCGTGGCGCCGGCGTTGAGGAACGACGCACCCAGCGCTGTCAGCGAACGCTGCCATGCCGCTGCACCGCCGCCGGACGTGGCGTAGTACGCCGCCGCCCGGGCGGCGATGGCGCGGTTGAACTGGCGGAACGTGGTCGGCGTGCTGAAGCCGGTGAAGCCCGAATGCAGCGTGAACGGGAAAGCCCCACCACCCGCACCGAGGTCCGTGTTCGCTTCATCCAGCGTATTCAGTATGTACTTGTACGTGGAGTCACGCGACACGAACGGCGCCAGTTGCAGCGGATCGGCGTTGATCTGGACGACGGCGCCGATGGTGTCACGCGTGGCGATCACCGTCAGCAGTTCCATCGCCTCGATCGTCTTGGCGAACCCCAGCGCCGCCCGCTTTTGCTCAGCGGTCAGCGCGGCCGCCGCGACCGTGTTCTTGAAGTTGAACACTTCGCGGAGGTTCGCGTACGGGCCGCCCCAACTGCCCACGGCAAAGCCCGCCGGGTCCAGCTTGTTCTGCCCAGACAGGCCGATCAGGTACGCGGTGGTATTGCGTCCCTCCTGCGGGGTGTAGATGTACAACTCTCGGCCGAAGCGACCCGTTTCCGTGATGAAGCCACCGCGAGAGTCACGGTTCCGTCGCAGCAGACCCGTCGCGAGCAACTGCAGCGACTGCGGGTCCGCACTCGCCCCGGCGATCGTCGGGGTGTTCGGGTTCGAGATGCCCAACGTGTCGGCACTGCAACCAGCCAGCGCCGTGGCGGCAAGAGACAACGCACCAAGGGTGCGGACCGGCGTGCGATTCATCATGGAGCGCAACGCGCTATTGAAATGGTTCGAGGTCGTCATGGTTTAGAACCCCACGTCGACGCTGAAGAAGAACTGCCGGCTCGACGGGAACGGCGCGAGGTCGATGAACCGGTTGAAGTTCGTGTTGCCGAAGTTGTTGAACTCGGGGTCGTAGGCCCAGTAGCTGGTCTTCACCCAGAGGTTGCGGCCGCTGAAGCTCAGGCGCATGTCCTTCGCGCCCTTCAGGAACCGCGCGGTGAAGGCGTTCGGCACCGCGTAGGTGACCGTCAGCTCGCGGAGCTTGAGGTACGAGCCGTCATGGATGTAGACGCGGCTGTCGCCCTG
>CAZMGX010000342.1:0-5706 GCA_964565915.1 uncultured Gemmatimonas sp. | reverse complement strand
TCGGTGACCGGCAGGACGTCGTCGTGTCGGCGTTCGAGAAAGAACGGAATCACCGAGCCGCGACTGCCCATCACGTTGCCGTAGCGCACCACGGAGAAACGGATGTCGCGCTTGCCGCGATGATTGTTCGCGGCCACGAACAGTTTGTCCGAGACGAGCTTGGTGGCGCCATACAGATTGATCGGCGCCGCCGCCTTGTCCGTGCTGAGCGCCACGACGCGCTGGACACCGCAGTCGAGTGCCGCATCAATGACATTCTGCGCGCCCAGCACATTGGTCTTCACGGCTTCGAACGGGTTGTACTCCGCGGCCGGCACCTGCTTGAGCGCCGCGGCGTGCACGACGACGTCGACGTCTTCCATTGCCTTGTGCAGCCGCTCGCTGTCCCGCACATCGCCAAGGAACCAGCGCATGACGTCGCGTCGACTGCGGAACGGCGCACGCTGCTGCATCTCGTATTGCTTCATCTCGTCGCGACTGTACACGATGACGCGACGCGGGTTGTAGCGCTCGAGGATCGTGCGCATAAACAAGTTCCCGAACGAGCCGGTGGCGCCCGTGACGAGGATGCTGGCGCCGTCCAGACGCGGATCCGGCTCCGGAAGGGAGCTGGTCAGGCCCAGCGGCATCGAAGGCGTTCTAATCATCGGCAGTGAGGTGAACAGAAGCGTGCGGAGGTACGGATCACTCCCGTCCTGTGCACGCTGCGTGCCACTCACCAAGTCATTTCATTACAACACTTTACAGTTCTTGACGCTTCACGGACCGGCAACTTGTGCCGGGCATGACGGGAGCATCACCGGAACTTCGCGTCGGCCGATCGCGGGCTACTGCAGGCGGACGCCGTTCTCCTGGGGCGGAAATACCTCGAGGGTCACCGGGCGGCGCAGCTCGTGCGCATCGTCGCGGCTGACCACCTGCATCCCGATGCGACGCGCCAGGTTGAAGACGATGGGCGCGCGAAAGTTGGCGGTGGCCCCGGCGCCGCCGTTCGTCGGCAGGGTCAGCATGACCAGCCCGAACGCATCGGCGGGCTGCTCGATGTGCAACGCCGCCCGCTCGCTGTCACCGAGATCGACGCCATAGGTCGGGTCGAGCACGAACGGATCGGCAAGCAGGAACGTCACGCCGGCATCCTTCATCGACTGCATCCACCACAGCCCCTCGCGGGTCGCCGGCAGCAGGGCGTACTCGTCGTGCGCCGTGAACCCGAAGATCGGCGTGGGAAACTGCATGACGACGTCGGCAGTGACTTCGATGTCGCCCAGCACGAGCGAGGAGATGGAGCGGGTCGGCAAAGCGAGGGCGGACGTGGGATCGTGGGCCACGGAGATCATGAGGACATCACAGATAGTTTGCCAAACTCAGGCCGAGTATGCGCGACGTCGCGCTCATCGCCGCCTGATACAGCGTCTGCTTCCCAACCAGTTCCGCCATCGCCTTGTCGACTTCCGTGTCTCGCAGGTCAGCTCGGAATGTTTTCAGTGTCAGTTCCATCCCATCGAGATTCGTGCGCGCGCTTTCCATCTCATTGATGCGCGTGCCAATCGTCCCCAGCAGATTCTGGACCTGGTTGCTTGCGGCCGAGATGCGATCGGTCGCGGCCCGAATGCCCGGAACATCGTTGTTGCCCAGGGCGGTCGAGAGGGCCCGCAACGACTCGAGTGCATCGGTGGTCAGAAAGATCTCGGTCGCGTTGTGTGTCGGTTCGAGGAAGTACCCATCGCCGATCTCGAGTTCGATGGCGCCGCTGGGATTCACCGGATTTCCGGCCTGCAGCAATGCCGAGAAGCCGTCAGCCGGTGTGGGAGGCATTCGGAGCGGGCGCTCGCCGGAGCGAGTCCCGCCGAACAAGTAGTCTTCCCCGAGCTTCGTGTTGCCGAGTTCGACCGCGAAGCTGATCAACTGGTCGACTTCGGCCTTCACCATCAGGCGGGTCTGCGCGTTGGCGGTCGCTGACGCCTGCCCGACGCCCAGTTCGATCGCACGTCCCAGGCCATTCGTCAGCTGATCGAGAACGATCTCCTCGCCGGAAGCACGCGCGAGGCCCAGGTCGATGTTGCGACGAAACTGCGTGAGCGCCCGCATCGAACTGCCGATGCGCACGACCTCGCCAGCCGCCGTGGGATCATCCGACATCTTGCGCAGTCGGATACCAGACGAGATGTCCTCGCGCAGTCGATCGATCCCCTGCAGACCGATCTGCAGTCGAGCTTGACTGTTCCGCGTTATGAGCTGATTCGTGACGCGCATCGGGAGAGGCGAGGCCGAGGACCGTGAGCTGCCGGTAGGGCAGCAACACACCGCGGGCATTCTGTAAAGGGAGTATCGGACCCCGCGGCACGACGCTTGAGCCCGGCTTTTGGCGAGGCCGACAGGTCGGTGAGGCGGCGAAATTTGCCGGGTGGGCCCGAACCCCCCATACTATTGGACGAGCGCACGTGAGCGGTGTCACCGAATGACCCGCGCCGCCCCCCTCCGTCCCCCTGTTGCCGGTTTATGGCCACAATTCTGTACGTCGATGACGAGCCCTCCGTCGGTCTGATCCTCGACGATACCCTCGGCCAGGCCGGGCACACGCCGGTCGGTGCCCGCGGGGTCCCCGAGGCCCTTCAGATTCTGGAGCGGGGCGGCATCGACCTGATCATCTCCGACTATAGAATGCCGGGGATCACGGGACTGGAGTTCCTCCAGCTGCTCAGCAGGGAGGGGTATGACGTCCCCCTCATTATGCTGACCGGCTACGCGAGCATCGAGCACGCGGTGGCGTCCATCAAGGCCGGCGCCATCGACTACATCACGAAGCCGGTCCGGCCGCAGCAGCTGGAGCTGGCCGTCGAGCAGGCGCTCGAGTTCGTCCGACTGCGCCGCGAGAATGAGACGCTGCGGAAAGAGGTCATGCAGTTCCGGAATGAGCGGCAGATCATCGGTGACTCACCGGCGATTCGCCGCATCATGCAGACGGTCTCGATGGCGGCACCAACCCGGGCGACGGTGTTGCTGCAAGGCGAGTCCGGTACGGGCAAGGAACTGTTCGCGCGTGCAATTCACGATCAGAGCGAGCGGCGCGAACGGCCGTTCATCAAGCTGAACTGTGCGGCCCTTCCCGAAGGGCTGGTGGAGTCGGCCCTCTTCGGCCACGAGAAGGGCGCGTTCACCGGGGCGATCAAGCGGGTGGAGGGCGCCTTCGAGCGCGCCAATCGGGGCACGTTGTTGCTGGACGAAATTTCCGAGATGCGCCTCGACCTGCAGGCCAAGCTGTTGCGGGTGCTGCAGGAGCAGGAATTCGAGCGCGTCGGCGGCACGTCATCGATCAAGGTCGACGTGCGGATCGTCGCGACGACCAATCGGGATCTGGCGGCCGAGGCGGACAACGGAACCTTTCGGCAGGACTTGTACTATCGACTCTCCACGATCCCCGTGCTGATCCCGCCCCTTCGCGATCGTGCCGAAGACGTCCCCGTGCTTGCCCTCCGGTTTGCCATGCGGAATGCGGCGGAGCTGGGTAAGAAGATCGACGGTATCGCGCCCGACGCGCTCGAGGCCCTGCAGCAGTACTCGTGGCCCGGCAACATCCGCGAGCTGCAGCACGTGATCGAGCGGGCGGTCATCCTCACCCCTGACCCGATGATTCAGCAGCATTGTCTGGAAGGTACCCGGTTCGGTCTGGCCCACTCGCTGGGCACACCGTCTACGAGACCGCGTTCGATCACGAATCCGGGGGGGCAGCCGGCCGTGGCCGCGGGCAACGGATCGTCTGGCGGGATCAGTCTGTCGAGCATGAACGTGGCCGATGCCGAGCGGGTGTTGATCCAGCATGCGCTCAAGGCGGCCGACAACAACCGCACCAAGGCCGCTGACCTGCTTGGGATCAGCGTGCGGACGCTGCGAAACAAGCTGAACGGCCCGGGGCGTGAAGACGATGAGTGAAAACCATCGCGCCGTCCGAGGGCGCCGTCCCCGCGCCATACCAGTGCTGTTGCTCACCACGTGGTCGCTCGTGGGCTGCTATCGCTACGTCCCAGTGGCGCAGACGCCAAACGACCCGATCTCGGGGCGCGTGATCTTGGTGCTGAACCCCAAAGGGGCCGAGTCGGTGCGCGGGGTGCTTGGGGAGAACATGCGTCGGATCGACGGGGTGATTGCGCGGGCGACGAGCGACTCCCTGTACCTTCGCGCTGACTACACGCAGTCTTTGACCGGGGAACGCATTCCGAATTTCGGAACGCCAGTGACCGTCGCGCGGGCCGACCTGCTCTCGTTCGAGGTGCAGCGATACTCCAAAAAGCGGAGCTGGCTGGTGGCTGGCGCGATTGCGGCCGTCATCGTCGCCGTGGTCTCCAGCATCCGGCTGGGGTCATCGGGCGGGGCCGGGGACAACGGTCCGACGCCTCCGCCGACCTGATCCGGCACATTGTGCCGAGGTTTTTTTGGTGATCTTCGACGGCAAATTGCGCCGTTCTTGTACCGGCAGGAATTTCCACTCTCCCTGAACTTCCGGTGGCATCGGGCCCAAACGTGGGCCGCGGAGGGCGAGGGGTGAGATCGGACACTTAGTTGCAAAATCTTGTCAGTAAACGACTTATGAAATTCTGTGGCACTTGATTCGTGACTTGGGTCATCTTTGGCCCGCGGCTTGCCTTTGGGAGAGGTGGAAACGTCTGCCCCTCTACCCCGGATTTCGCCGATGCTCTTCGGATTCATCGATCGCGTCTCGTCAGCCTCAACGCTCAGAACGGCCCTCGACCGCAGTGTGGAGCGGTCCCGCGGCATCGCCGACCGTGTCAGCAAGGCGTCGCTGCAGAACGGTGACGGCTTCGCGCTGGAAGCCGGTGGCAGGGCGGGTTCGCAGAACGCCAATCCCGTGAACGTGGAAGACGAGATGATCGCGCTGGCGGACGAACAGATCCGATTCCTCGCGACGTCGCGCCTGCTGGAAAAGACCTACGCCAGCCTGCGCGGCGCCATCAAGGGTAACGGCGCCTGATGCCTATCGACCCGGTACGCCGCCCCGCGCTGCTCCCGATCCCCAGCCAGTCGACCGTGCGCCCGATGTTCAAGTCGCTCGGTATCGCGGGCAGTGGTTTGGCCGCCCAGCGCCAGCGCATGGAGACGATCGCGCAGAACATCGCCAACGCCGATGTCACCCGCGGCGCCGACGGCCAGCCGTTCAAGCGTCGCGACGTGGTGATGGAAGCCGCGACGCCGCAGAACGCCGTGTTCGGTGATGGTGGAGCGGGTGTCGGTGCGGCCGCAGGCAATGGGGTGTTCGGCAAGAACGCGTTCGTCGTCCCCGGCACCAGCGAAGACAGTGCCAAAGCCATCGAAGTGCCGGTGCTGAACTACAGCGCCGCCGCCGCGGGTCCGAATTCCGGCGAATACGGCGTTCGCGTCGCCGGTATCGCCGAAGACCAGGGTGAAGGCCGGCTGGTTTACGAACCAGGCCATCCGGATGCCAACGCCAGCGGCTATGTGCGCTACCCCGACATCGACACCACGCAGGAGCTCGTGAAGCTCATGGATGCGAAGCGCATCTATGAAGCCAACGCGGCGGTCTTTCAGACCACCAAATCGATCCTGCGCGCCTCCCTCGATATCTGATCCTCCCTGAACCATCCGCTGCGGGCCCGGGAATCGGTGTGACTTCCTCCTCCTCCTCTCCGAATCCACGCCGGTTCCCGGCCCGCGGCGTCTCCTCTCTCTCCC
>CAZMGX010000341.1:0-5728 GCA_964565915.1 uncultured Gemmatimonas sp. | reverse complement strand
CCGACTTCGGCATCGCGCGCGCCGACTTCAATCCCTCGCTGACGCAGGACGGGCTGGTGCTTGGCACCGTTCACTACATGAGCCCCGAGCAGTCGAGTGGCGATGCGCTCGATGGCCGCAGCGACTTGTATGCCCTCGGCTGTGTGGGATTCCTGGCGCTCAGTGGACGACTGCCCTTCGAGGGGCAGTCGCCGCAGTCAATTCTGATCGCACACGCCACGAAGGAACCACCGTCCCTGCGTTCGGTCGCCCCACAGGTCCCGCCACCGCTCGCGGCGGTCATCGATCAGTGTCTGCGCAAAGCACCGGCCGAGCGCTTTGCGACCGGCGAGGAGTTGGCAGAGGCACTCGGTAAGGCCATCGGCGCCGTCGAGCATCAGGAACGTGAGTCCAGTGCGTCGGCGATGTTGTCCGGCGAGGAAGCCATGGCCGTATGGCGACGCGCGGCCGAGCTGCAGGCCGAGGCGGCCGCGCGACTCGAATCACGGATGCGTGCCGCCACCGAGACCCGGCAGATGGTCGCCGCGGGCACGGCGCCCGAACAGTCGACCGCCAACGGCGCAGATGGTTCGGCGCTGGCCGTGCCCACGGATGCGTACCGCCTCCGGGATGTCGAAGCCGCCGCGGCCGAAGTGGGAATCTCGCAGCGCTACGTGGCGCTCGCGCTCGCCGAGATCAAGGCATCACCGGACGCCGTGCAGCGCGCGCAGCCACTGCCCGCCTGGAAAGAGCGGTTGGCCACTCGCGTGCTGGGCACAACGCAGCGCTCGGTGTCGGTCTCGCGGGTGTTCCGATCGCCGCCGCGAGTGGTGCTGCAGGCGCTGGGGCGTGCTTTGCAGGCGCCTCCCTATTCGCTCGCGCTGCGAGACACACTCGGCGGCCACCCGATCGACGGCGGGGTGTTGGTGTTCGACCTGCCGGCGATGGTGGACGGCAACTACAAGTGGACGTGGACGCGGTACGGCGTGTATGTACCCGAAGTGCGTGTCACCCTGGCCACGGTCCCCGGTGATCCGCGTGCGTGCGAGGTGAGCATTCACGCCGATCTGCGGCGTGGACTGACAGCCAACATTGCCGGATACTCTGCCATCGTCGGGGCAGGCGCCGGCGGCGGCGCGGCCATTGGCGGGGTCATTGGGGTGAAGGCCCTGGCGCTCGCCGGAGCGGCCGTTTTAGGTCCGGCACTGGCGGGGGCGATGGTCCTCGGGGTAGGAGCCATGGCCATGGCGGGACCGATTTATCGCTGGGAGATCCGAAAGACGGTCGAGGAGCTGACCGGAGCGCTGGCGGCCGTCGACACGGCCATTCGGTCGCTCGACATCTTCGGCGAAAACCCGCCGCCCTCCGTGCAGCCATCAGGCTACGGCTCCCTGAGTCAGTGGAACGGCTACTAGGATGCAGGCGCTTTCCTGGTAGAGCTTGCAGCTATCTTTTCTCAGTACTAAGATAGTTGTAGTCCCTTTTCAGGAGCTTTTCAGATGTCCATTCGTCCCGTCAAGCGCATCGTTCAAGCCCAGCCGACCATGGAGGGCGCAGGCGTGCACTTGCATCGCGCCTTCGGATTCGGGAATACCACCGAAACCGATCCGTTTCTGCTGTTTGACGACTTTCGGAACGACGTGCCGGCGCAGTATCAGGCCGGCTTCCCGTGGCACCCGCATCGCGGCATCGAGACGATCACCTACGTGCTCGCCGGCAACGTCGAGCATGCCGACAGCCTCGGCAACCGCGGCATCCTTGGCGCCGGAGACGTCCAGTGGATGACGGCCGGCAGCGGCATCGTGCACCACGAGATGCCCTTGGGCGCTCCCGACGGCCGCATGCATGGCTTTCAACTGTGGGCGAACCTGCCGTCGTCCCTCAAGATGACGGCTCCGCGGTATCAGGACGTCCAATCAAAGGACATCGCGCAAGTCACCGACGATGACGGGACCACCGTGCGCGTCGTGTGCGGGGAATTCTGGGGCCAGCGCGGACCGGTCGATGGCATCGCCGCCGATCCGATTTATCTGGACGTATCCGTGCCGGCGGGTGTGCGCAAGTCACTGCCGGTGAACGCCTATCGGAGTACTTTCGCATACATCTTCGAAGGCAGCGGTTCCTTTCGGGATGCATCCGCCAACATGGGCGTGCTGACCGAACGCACCGCCGGCAACGATGATGATCTCGTGCGCGACCTGAGTGGCAACCGTTCGCTCATCCTGTTCGACAGTGGCGACGAGGTGGTGGTCACGGCTGGCCCACAGGGCATCCGCTTCCTCCTCGTCTCCGGAGCTCCCATCAAGGAACCCGTCGCCTGGTACGGACCGATCGTGATGAACACGCAAGCGGAATTGCAGCAGGCCATGCGCGAACTCCAGCAGGGAACGTTCATCAAGCACTGACGGTGCCGTGGTGACGTTTCCGCATTCTCGCCTGACGCTCACTCACTCCATCCATGTCGTCATTCGTTCGATCCCTCGCCCTGCTCACCATCACCTCGGCATCGCTGGGCGCGCAGGCGGCGCCCGTTCCGCCAAAGGCCTTTGAAGGCTCTGCGGCGCTGGGATTCTCGCAGACCAATGGCAACGCCAACGCGACGGCCATCAACGTCACCAACAAACTCAAGTACACCCTCAAGGGGTGGGCTGTCGCGCAGGACCTGGCGTTCTTTTATGGCGAAGCCGACAACAAGGTCAACGCCAACTTCTGGAACGGTGGACTGCGGGGCGAGCGGCGCCTGACCTCCCGCCTTGGTGCGTTCGTGGCCACGCGTTTCGACCGCAACGTGCTGCAGGGGATCTCGTCCCGGTTCGAAGAAGGCGTCGGGCTCGACTTCAAGGCGGTCGATGCCGCACGCGACAAGCTGACTTTCGTGCTGGGTGCGTCCATGTTCCAGCAGACCCTGACTCCGGGTTCCACCTCGACCTTCAAGCGTAATTACCCGGCAGCTCGCGTCGGAGCGGACTACAAGCACCTCTTCTCCGAGATCGCGTTCTTTCAGCAGACAGCGGAGTACCTGCCGAACCTGAGCGACACCGAGTCGTATCTGCTGAACACCGAGAGCGCCTTGGTGGCTCCGTTGTCCAAGAACCTCGGCATCAAGGTGGGGTATGTCATCCGCTACAACGCGCAGCCGCCCGTGCGCAACAACGTGCAGCTCAAGACGACCGACACGTTCTTCTCGAGTGGGCTGACGTACAGCTTCTAGGCCCGCTGCGCTAAAACCGCTTGACGCGAATGACGCGAACGAGCGCGAATTGCGCGCTCGTTCGCGTCATTCGCGTGAAGCAGTTTCGTGCTGTGCCTGCGCTCCACCTCCGCTTTTCACCCGGCACGTTGCCAGGATCCGTGCTTTTCGCAGATCGCCCGCTGCTCCGATTGACCGCGCAGGGCCTCTACTGCGAGGCGGCTGACTGCCATATCGATCCGTGGTCCCCGGTGCCGCGTGCCCTCATCACGCACGCACACGGGGACCATCTCGTCTGGGGCTGCGAGCGCTACCTGCTCGCGGCCGATGGCGCGGGCGTCGCGCGCGAGCGACTCGGGCAATGGGCCGGCGGCGTCGAAACCATCACCTATGGGCAGACGCGCATCATCAACGGCGTGCGCGTCTCGCTGCATCCGGCCGGACACATCCTCGGTTCTGCGCAGATCCGGCTTGAGTATCGGGGTGAGGTCTGGGTTGTGTCCGGCGACTACAAGACGGATCCTGATCCGACGTGCGCCCCATGGGAACCGGTGCGTTGCCATACCTTCATCACGGAAAGCACGTTCGGACTGCCCGTGTACCAATGGCCGTCGCAGCAGACCGTCTTCGACGACATCAACGCGTGGTGGCGTGACAACGCGGATGCCGGCGTCACGTCGCTCCTGTACGGGTATGCGCTGGGCAAGGCGCAGCGGCTGATCGCCGGCCTCGATCCGGCGATCGGGCCGATCCTCACGCACGGTGCCGTCGAGAAAATGACGCAGTGTTATCGAGATGCAGGTGTCGCCCTGCCCGAGACCACCTACGCCACGGTGTCGGCAAAACAGGCCCAGTGGTCTCGCGCCATTGTGGTGGCGCCGCCCAGCACGGACGGCTCCACGTGGGCCGGTCGTTTCGGCGACACGCGTGCGGCATTCGCGAGCGGCTGGATGCGAGTCCGAGGGGCCCGCCGCCGACGTAGCGTCGACCGCGGCTTCACGCTCTCCGATCACGTCGACTGGCCGCAACTGCTGGCCGCCATCGACGCCACCGGCGCCGAACGCGTGTGGGTCACGCACGGATTTACGGGCCCCGTGGTTCGATGGCTCCAGGAACATGGTCGCGAGGCCACCGCAATCGCCACGCGGTTCGAGGGTGAGCAGGACGACACCCGCGAGCCATCCACATGAAGGCGTTTGCGGCGTTGTACGACCGCATCGATCGCACTACGGCCACGAGCGGAAAAGTGGCGGCCCTCGTGGACTACTTCCGCGTCGCACCTTCCGCTGATGCGGCGTGGGCCGCGTCGTTCCTCCTCGGTCGGCGGCCCAAGCGTTTGGTGAAAGCGCCGGATCTTCGCCGTTGGGCCGCCGAACTTGCCACTGTACCCGACTGGTTGTTCGAGGAGTGCTACGCGCAAGTCGGCGATCTCGCCGAGACCATCGCCTTGCTGGTCCCGGAATCGTCGACGCCGGATGTACAGCCCCTCGCGTGGTGGATCGAATCTCAACTCCTGCCCCTATCGTCGATGTCACAGGACGCACAACACGCCACGCTGGTGAGCGCCTGGTCGACACTCGGCGGCTCAGCGCGATTCGTGTTCACCAAGCTCATCACCGGTTCATTTCGCGTCGGCGTGTCTGACGGACTGGTGGTGCGCGCACTCGCCGAAGTCAGCGGCACGCCGGCCGAAGTGATCGCGCACCGCCTGATGGGCCAGTGGGAGCCCGATGCGCGGTGGTACGAGCAGCTCATCAGCGTCGAATCCGTCGACGCCGACTGGAGCCGGCCGTACCCGTTCTTCCTCGCGCACCCGCTGACGGCCGAACCCTCGTCGCTCGGTGACGTCACCGAGTGGCAGGCCGAGTGGACATGGGATGGCATTCGTGCACAGCTCGTGCGTCGTCGCGGCCGCACGTTCCTGTGGAGTCGTGGGGAAGAACTGCTGGCCGGTCGATTCCCGGAGGTCGAAGCCGCAGCCGAGTGGCTGCCCGACGGTTTGGTGCTGGATGGTGAGTTGCTGGCGTGGCGCGATGACAAGCCGCTGCCGTTCAGTGAGCTGCAGCGACGCATCAATCGCAAGAGCGTCGGAAAGAAGCTGCTCGCGGACGTGCCGTGTCACCTGCTCGTGTACGATTGCCTCGAGCACGGTGGAGAGGATCTTCGCACGCAGCCACTGCACCGTCGTCGCGCACTGGTCGAGTCCATCGTGCGCACCCTACCGCGGGGCGCACCGATTGGGACGTCCGCGGTGATCGCGGCGGCCAGTTGGACCGACGTGGCGAGCGCGCGGGATCAGTCGCGCGACGCGGTCGCGGAAGGGCTGATGCTCAAGCGTCGTGAGTCGCCGTACGGCGTCGGCCGCAAGGTTGGCGACTGGTGGAAATGGAAGGTCGCGCCGCTCACGGTGGACGCGGTGCTGGTGTACGCACAGGCCGGCCATGGGCGACGCGCCGGACTGTACACCGACTACACCTTCGCGGTCTGGGACGGCGACGCGCTGGTACCGTTCGCCAAGGCCTACTCGGGTCTGACGGACGCCGAGATTCGCGACGTCGA
>CAZMGX010000340.1:0-5773 GCA_964565915.1 uncultured Gemmatimonas sp. | reverse complement strand
CGCGGTGCGCCGTGCGCGCCGAATCGCGCACGCCGAAGTCAACCACTCTCCCCGTCATGAGCGTCGTCCTGCGAAGAATCGCAACTAGCGTCGCACTCTCCGCGATGGCGTGGCTGGTGATGTCTTCGCTCGGCATACCAATGGTCGAAGCGCAATCCACTGCAGCCATTCGGCCGGTCTGGCGAGTCGACACGCTGGCCAGCATCCGATTCAAAGGCGATGAAAAGATCTTTCTCGGCAGAGATTCGCTGATCGCCGCCGTAAGTCACTTGGACGGCCGACTTGTTGTTGCGAACGTGTGCTCGTGTCGGTCGGTTCGTACTCGGGCGCTACCCAAGGTGGTGGGGCGTGCCTCTGACATCGGCGGCGTGACGATTTCTGCGAACGGGTCCATCTGGCTCTCCTCCTCGGTTTCGCCCGAGGTTTACCTGCTCGAGGAATCAGATGGCGAACTGAAGCTGGTCGAATCCTTCAAGTTTGGCCGCGAAGTTCTCGCCATTGCGAGCCTCTCGAGCTGGGGCGAAAGCGGCGCCGTCGTTCGCGTGTTCAACAGCGAAAGCAAGGCATTCGGTGTCTTGGAGCAGCGAGTCTTCGGCTTGCAGCGCGGCAAGAAAGCGCTGGAGCTGCTCAACCTGACACCCTATGTGCCGTTGACCCAAGCGCGGGTGAAAGTCGGTAGTGCGGAGCTGCCCGGCGGAGTGCGCTGGCTTGCGCAGCCTTTCCGCACGGATCGGGCTATCGTGATGGGTGAGGATGGAACGTTCGCGATCGGTGATTCTGCGAACCACGCCGTTGTCGTTGGGTCGCCAGGTGGACGAGTCACACGCACATACGGTGATGGTGCGGTGGGCCGTCGGTTAACGGCACAAGAGGTCGCTAAGGCGCGCGCCGAAATGGAGCGCATGTCGCGGGTGTTGCGTGTGAGTGTCGATAGCTTGCCGTGGCGGGTGCCGGTCACGAGACAGGCAATCGAGGGCGTTTGGCTCACCGCGAAGAGGCTGGTGGTGTACGCTCCTTCGAGTGAAGACAATCGACACGTCGACGAGTTCGAGCTGGCGAGTGGTCGATCGCGCGAACGCCTGATGGTACCTGCTGCAGGTCAATTCGTCTTCTCGGGTCTCATGGTCGACACGTGGGCAATCGGGATGGTAAAGCGCGGCAGCGCCCATGCGCTGGTTCGGATTGGTGCGGTCCCGCGATCGGAAGCTGCTCCCGAGTTGAAGTGATTGTTGCCAATAGCCTTCGACGCCTCGTTCGCAACGAGAGATCGAGCTGCGGTCTTCCCGTCCTCGGGTAAATTGCCCGCATGCCCTCACACCGCGCTGTCCTCGCCGTCCTGCTCGCCTGCCTCGCCGGGACCCCATCGGCGCGGGCGCAGACCACGCCGCCCGCCGCCCCCGCGGTCTCGCCGCCGTTGGCTACGCTCGACGCACATCGCGTCGTCCCGCTGCCAACAACCGTGACCCCCGCGGCCGGCGCGCCGTTCACGTTCTCGGCCACCACTGGCATCATCGCCGATGGCCCGGCGGACGTTGCGCGCACCGCCGACTATCTCGCCAGCATCCTGCGCAAGTCGACGGCGCTCCCGCTCCCGGTCACGCGCGCGGGGCGCCGAGCAGCGAACAGCGGCAATGTCGTGCTGCTGCGCGTCGATACCGCCGTGACAACTGCCGGCGACGAGGGGTACTCCATAGACATCACGCCGGACACGCTGCGCATCGTGGCGCGCACGTCGGCGGGGGTGTTCTTCGGCGTGACCACACTGCGACAGCTGCTCCCGTTCGGCGTCGAAGCCGAGCAGAGTGCGCTGCGGCTGGCACCCGTCGTGTCCGTGCCCGCGGGACGCATCGTCGACGCACCACGATTTGCGTGGCGCGGGTCGATGCTGGATGTGGCCCGCCACTTCTTCACCGTCGATGAAGTGAAGCAGCACATCGACCTGATGGCGCTGTACAAGTTGAACCGGCTGCACCTGCACCTCGCCGACGACCAGGGATGGCGCATCCAGATTGCCTCGTGGCCTCGGCTCACGCGCGTCGGCGGAAGCACCGAAGTGGGCGGCGCGTCAGGCGGCTTCTATACAAAGGCCGACTACACCGACATCGTGCGCTACGCCGCGGCGCGGCACATCATGGTTGTGCCCGAGATCGACATGCCGGGACACACCAATGCGGCCATTGCGGCGTATCCCGCGCTCGGATGTAGTCGCCCCACACCCAGCATCTTCGGAAACGGCACACAACCCACGGGCGTCTACACGGGCATCCGCGTGGGATGGAGCGCGTTGTGCCCTGCCAAGGCGATCACGTGGCGCTTCGTGGACGATGTGGTGCGTGAGCTTTCCGCCATCACACCGGGCCCGTACTTCCACATCGGCGGCGACGAAGTCGAGGTGTTGAACCACGAGCAGTACAGCGGCTTCGTCGAACGTGCGCAACGTATCGTGCGCAAGTACGGCAAGACGATGATCGGCTGGGAGGAAGTCGGCAAGGCAAAATTGCGCGAAGGCAGCATCGCGCAGCTCTGGCGCAGTGACACCGCGCTGCTGGCCGTCAAGCAAGGCAATCAGCTCATCATGTCGCCGGGGCCGCGTACCTACCTCGACATGAAGTACACCCCCAACACGGAAGTCGGTCTTCGCTGGGCGGGATACATCGAGCTGCGCACCGCGTACGACTGGGACCCTGCCACACATTCGGCGGGGCTGGCCGAGTCGAACATCCTGGGCGTCGAGGCGCCGCTGTGGAGCGAGACCGTGAAGAATCTCTCCGCCGCGCAGTACTTGCTGGTGCCACGACTGCCGGCCTTGGCCGAGGTGGCGTGGAGTGCTCAGTCGCAGCGCACGTGGGACGGGTTCCGCTCGCGTATCGCGGCCCACGCGCCACGGTGGCGCCTGCTGGGCATCACGTACTATCCGTCACCGCAGGTGGAGTGGGACCGGCCCTGATACGCCTGTCGTTACTGCACCATACAGCACGATGATGCGCCGCAGCCCGCCATCGGCAGTCCACCGCGCGGTTCGCCGCAGGGCGTGGTCTGCCCCGTGCGACCGTTCGTGAACGTGACCAGTCCCCCGCTGAGAACGCGCCGCACGGGCACGCGCGTTTCCGGGTGTTCGGTGAGCGGAGCATCGTTCATGGACTGCCGGAGCTCGAAACGCTCCGGCGTCTCGCCGGCCAGGACCGGCACCGTTTCGTAGACGTAGATGGGCATGCTAGAATTGTAGTGCAGCACGCAAGATCGGCCGAGCCGCGGTGAACTCCCGCTCGGCTCGTCAAGTGACACGTCTTCAATACCAGCCGAATGTCAGGTACCACTGTGGAGATTCAACGATTCCTGCTGGCGTGCGTGGTGCTTTCTTCGTCGAGTCTCTCTGCGCAGAACGTCCCGTCACCACCTGCGCAGGCCGAAGGGCAACGCGGAAAGGCATTTGATCGACTCGACCGGACCTCGCGTGGCTTGATCGCAGCAGTCGGGTGCGCCATCAGCGCCGGACGCGCCAGAGCGCAGGGTGCATTCGGACCACGCGATTCGCTGGGATCGAAGGGATTGTGCATCCTGAGCGGTGGCCGCGCATTGGGCGCATTCTTCGATGCCGACTCCGCGTTCTCGCGGGTGACCCGGCTGAGCGTTGTTGACCTGGCCACCGGTGCGCGTCACTCCGGCGCGGTCGACACCAGTGCCCTGCTGGCGGAGACGAGAGCCGCCCGCGGTGGAATGCTCAAGGGCTTTGATCGGTTCGAAGCCGAGGGTCGGCAGTTTGCGCCTTTCTCGTTCCGCTCCGATGGCGACACCATTGAAGTGTGGCTGCTGCCTACGACGATGCTCATGGGTGCGCAGCCGACTTCGCTGGGTGGAGAACGCGCGTTCATCTATTCGCCAGACGGGCGTACGCTGGTGCGCGAAGTTGATGCATCGGCCAAGTATCGCCCGCTTACCATCCCCGCCAGCGGTGCCGTGGAACTGCAGAGCATGGAGGACGACCTTCCGCTGGTCTCCGAGTTGCTGGTGGTAAACGTGTTGCATCGGACCGGACGCGCGGCTGCCGTGGTCACGCGTACGCATCATGCCGCACTTGCCGGACGAGAGCCGAACTCGTTCTGGCTGCAGACCCCGAGAAGGTAGAAGGCCGCAGCTATCGGCGCACGGGCGTGTGCTTCCACACCACGCGCGCGCCGGTCTCGGGATCGAGACCCGCCACCAACGCACTTTCGGCCATCGGCGTGCTGACCACCACCGTGCGACCCAGCTCGGTGTGAAAGCGCGCCGTCACGAGATCGGCCACGGCCGGCACATCGCGCGTGCTGCTGTAAATCCGCAGCGCGCCGTCCGCGGGAAGATTGAGTTGGATCCAGGTGGCCGAACGATCTTCGACGGTTTGCAGTGCGCCGTCCGCTGACCGCGTGTACCCGACGTCACCACCCGCGACGTAGCTGCGAGCCTTGTTCGCGCGTGGGATGACCCACGCCTCGATCCCCGTCGCCGTGGAGACAGGCACCGCACTGAAGGGACGGTTCTTCGCACGCCATGCGACGGTGACGGCCTTGGTTACATCACGCGCAAGACGAGCCTCATGGGCCAGCTGCGCGGTGTCGACGGCCTCCGCGTATCGCGGGCGTGCACCATCGAGGCGCACCAGCATCACGCGCTTCACGGTGCGATACGTGCTGTCGATGTCATACACCCCTCCGACGGGAACTCCATCGGTGGTGCGGGCGCAGTAGATGGCCCGCGGAGCTGTGGAGGCGGTGCCGAACCGACCGCTCGCGCGTAGCTGCGCAATTGTTGGCACACACTGCAGCCAGTAGGTGATCGTTCGCGCCCGCGCGTCGGCTTGGCGAAACGCAGAGTAGAAGCTTGCGGGCAAGCTACCGTTGTCTGTAACCGCGGCCGGCGTCGTCGCTGCGGTGGAGTCGACCATGGCCACACGTGCGGCTGGACCGGGCGACGAGGCGCAGGCCGTGAGCAGCAGAGCCAGCATCGACGGGAGGGCGACGCGCGCGAGGTGAGTGATCATGGCCGAATCTCGCACCTCGTCGCCCGGTTCGCTGGACACGCCTGGGGCGCGGCTGTCACTCCCGGGCACGTCGCAGATCCATCGCAAGAGCAATGTCGGCACAGGAGGCCCACCGGCACTATTCGTGGATGACCCGTAGCGAACGTCGCCGCGGCTCCGCTTCCATGATGCCACGCGAGATTCGCCACGATGCCAATGAAATGTTCTTCCCCGGCCAAGGCCGCCGCGCGCCACACGGCCAGCGCGCCGGCCGCACCGCCGCCGCCCTCGGCGAGCGACGCCCTGATGGAGAAGGCGGCTGCCACGAACGACCTCGTGGCGGCGATGCCGCACAACGCCAACAAGGCGCTGGAGATCGGCTACGAGAACGCCGTGGCGCCCCCCGAAGGGCCGTCTGTCAGCCCCACGTCGCCGCTGGTCGGTGGCAGCACGGTCACCGAACAGAACACATCGGACAAGACGGGTACCGCCCCCGCAGAGGGCGCTAATCCTCTGGTCTCATCGCTCGATCGCGTGCGGGTGGACAACAGCGGCCGGATGCTCACGACGAATCAGGGCGTGCCGGTCGCTGACAACCAGAACTCGCTGAAGGCCGGACTTCGTGGTCCCACGCTGCTCGAGGACTTCATTCTTCGCGAGAAGATCACGCACTTCGACCATGAGCGCATCCCGGAGCGCATCGTGCACGCGCGCGGCTCGGCGGCCCACGGTTTTTTCGAATGTTATGCGCCGTTGACCGAGTTTACGCAGGCATCG
>CAZMGX010000339.1:0-5878 GCA_964565915.1 uncultured Gemmatimonas sp. | reverse complement strand
CGAAGTCGAGCAGGTAGGCGTGACCGGCGGTCAGCAGCACATTCTCCGGCTTGAGATCGCGATGCACGACGCCCGCATCGTGCGCGAACGCAAGGGCACCGGCGATGTCCCGAAGGATGGGCAGCCCTTCGGCGGGTTCGAGGGTCCCACGCCGCAGCCGCTCACGCAGCGTCTCGCCAGCCATCCACGGCATCACGTAATACAGGAACCCGTCCACGTCACCCGAATCGATCAGCGGCACGATGTGGGGGTGCGCAAGCGTGGCGGCGATGCGCACTTCGCGAAGGAACCGTTCCGCGCCGCACAGGTGCGCCATCGTGGGGTCGAGCACCTTGATGACCACATCACGATCGTGCTTGCGTTCGTGCGCCAGAAAGACCGTGGCCATTCCGCCGCGCCCAATCTCGCGACCGACGTCGTACCAGGCGGAGAGCGCATGGGCGACGGCGCCGCGCAGGTCCGGGGCCGCCGGCGGCGCTGGCGGTCGATCGAGTACCCCGACGTGGCGCGCGCCAGCAGCGAGGAGCGCACGCACCTCACTGGCGAGGGTCGCATCGCCGCCCGATGCGTCGTCGATCCACCGCTCGCGTGTGGCGTCAGGCTGTTCGAGGGCTTCCCCGAACAGCTCGAGGGCGCGGAGGGTTCTTTCGGCGTCGGTCACGGCGCGAGGGGTTCCGCGTAGAGCTGCCGATAGAGCCAGGCACGCGCCTTGACCCAGTCGCGCTGCACCGTCCGCGTCGTCGTCTCCAGCAGGTCGGCCGTCTCCTGTTCGGTGAGGCCGATCAGGAACCGATATTCGACGACCTTCCGCAGGCGTTCATCGACCCGGCCGAGCTGTTCGAGGGCGTCAAACAGCGCAAGCAGTTCCTCCGGAGACGTGAGTCGGGCGCCACTGCCGTCATCGAGCGACACGCGCACGACGCCGGCGCCTCGCTTGTCCGCCGCGCGACGACGGGCATGATCGATGAGCACCTGACGCATGGCGCGGATGGTGATCGCGAGGAAGTGCGCACGATCAGTTGCCGGGATCGCCGGCGGGCCACCCGTCGACGACACGCCAAGTCGCAACCAAGCCTCGTGGACGAGGTCGGTGGGATTGAAGGTGTGGTCCGCACGCTCCGACGCGAGCAGACGGCCGGCCACGCGCCGGAGTTCCTCGTAGACCAGTGGAAAGAGCCGGTCGCCGGCGCGCACGTCGCCAGCGCGCATCGCAGCCAGAATGTCGGTGATCTGGGTCGGCTCGGACTGGTTCATCGGACGCAATTGATGCCTGCCGGCGTACGGCAGGATGTCGGGATTCGTGCTCGTCGTACGCAATGAAGAATGTACCGGGACCACGCGCACGGAGCCACTCGGTTCCGGCCAATGGTCCCACAGCACCGACCGCTCATGTCTTCTGGAATCGCAGCATTCGTCCCAGCGCGTGTGGCATCGCATCGGAGATGGCCACTCCTCACGCAACTGGCGCTGGTATTCACGGCGTCCGCACTCGTCGCCCTCGCGGCCCGGGCTCAGTCACCGCACACTGGCCACGGTACGACCGGTGCGGCCCGACCCACACGCGAACACGGCGTGCCACTGCTGCCGAACCTCGGCAATCTGCATCGCACCATCACGACAACGGAGCGGCAAGCCCAGCGGTATTTCAATCAGGGACTTCGGCTCTACTACGCATTCAACCATGCGGAGTCGTTGCGTGCCTTCCGGGAGGCCCAGCGCCTCGATCCCGACTGCGTAATGTGCGTCTGGGGGGCGGCCATGGCGTTGGGGCCGAACATCAACGCCCCGATGGACAGCGCGGCCGAGGAGATGGCGATCGGCGCCGCGAAGCGGGGACTCCTGTTGTTGAACCGTGTCGGTGCCAGCGAGCACGAACGGGCACTGGTTCGTGCCATTGCCGTCCGCTACCTCGATCTCGTTGCCGTGACACGAGCCGGACGTGACTCGGCCTATGCCGACGCGATGGCGCGCCTCGCGCTCCGCGCGCCCGACGATGTCGATATTCTCGCACTCGCCGCCGAGGCGACGATGGATCTGTCGCCGTGGGCCTATTGGACGCGCGACGGCGTGGCGCGACCCGGTACCACGCGGGCGCTTCGCTGGCTCGAGCGTGGCATGAAACTCGACCCTTCGCACCCCGGTGCCTGTCACTTCTACATTCATGCGGTCGAGGCCGTGCAGCCGGAGCGAGCAGTCGCGTGTGCGGAGCGACTCGCCGCGCAGATGCCCGGCGCGGGACACATCGTGCACATGCCGGCTCACATCTACATTCGCGTAGGACGATGGGCGGACGCCATCGCGAGCAATCAACATGCGACGCATGCCGATGCCCAGTACTTTGACGGTCCGCACACGCCGAATGACGGCTTCTATTCCGCCGCGTACCGTTCGCACAACTACCACTTCCTGACGCTCGCCGCGGTGATGGCCGGTGCCAGCAAGACAGCGATCGACGCGAGTCGGCACGTGGTGGAGATCGTGACCCCTGATGTGGCGCGTGCAGCCCCCGTGGTGCAGCCGATGCTCGCGGTGCCCGTGCAAACCCTGGCGACGTTCGGGCGATGGGACGAGGTGCTGGCCACGCCATTGCCTCCTGGCGACCTGCGTCTCGCTCGCGCGCACTTCTGGTACGCACGCGGCATCGCCTTCGCCGC
This sequence comes from uncultured Gemmatimonas sp., assembly GCA_964565915.1. GTDB lineage: Bacteria > Gemmatimonadota > Gemmatimonadetes > Gemmatimonadales > Gemmatimonadaceae > Gemmatimonas. The sequence goes on along the minus strand of CAZMGX010000339.1, from coordinate 3,224 downwards.
GCTCGGGCGTCTCGCGGAAGAACGCGCGACCATCGACTCGATTCGCGACGCCGCACGATCACTGCCGGAGGGCGAGCCGCTCATGACGCTGCAGATTGCCGCGCGGATGGTTGAGGGCGATGTGGCGCTGCGCACCGGGGATCCCGGCGGGGCGGTGCGCGCATACACGGAGGCGGCGGCGCTCGAAGATCGTCTGTCGTACATGGAGCCGCCGACCTGGCATCACCCGGTGCGTCATTCACTGGGCAAGGCCTTGCTTGCGGCGGGCGACGCACGCGGAGCGGAACAGGCCTACCGTGCGGACCTCCAGCGGTTCCCCGAGAACGGGTGGTCACTGCGAGGGCTGTCACTGGCGCTGACGGCGCAGGGGCGTACCGAGGAGGCCCGTGCCGTCGACGAACGCTTCGCCAAGGCGTGGCGCCAGGCGGACGTGTTGATCCGGTCATCGCGCTTCTGACTTTCCCGCACTACGCCTGACCGAAACTGCCTCCACGGATACCAACGGATACCAACGGATACGAACGGATGAGGAGGGATACTGCCCCCGCGCTGACGAATCCTTTTGGTTGATCAGTTGCTATCTGTTGGTATCCGTGGAGGCTGTTCCGGTTGCGCGCTTGGTGGCAGCGGCGGCACGGTCCGTCCCGGAACTGCTGCGAAATCGCGACGACCGCATAGCTTCTGGGGGCGCCCTGACTGCGATCTCAGACTCCCCTCCCTCCGGATTCAACATGACATTCTCGCCTGTGCGCTGGTGCAGCGCCCGTCTGCTCGGTCGGCCCGCGACTCGCGTCGCGTTGATCACCGCCCTCGCCGCCTGGGCGAGTGTCGACGCCACGACGCTCTCGGCACAGGCCGCGACCGGTGAGCGGCGGGCGGTGCTGGTCACCGGTGCCAGCAGCGGCATCGGGCGCAAGATCACGGAGACCCTCGCCGCCAACGGCTACTACGTGTACGCGGGGGCGCGCAAGCCGGAAGACCTGCAGGCACTGAACGCGATCGCCAACGTACAGGCGGTGAAGCTGGACGTGACGGCGGCGGCCGACATCACCGCCGCCGTCGAGTCCATTCGTCGCGGCGGACGCGGCCTGTACGGTGTGGTGAACAATGCCGGAGTCGCGGCGATGGCGCCGTTGATCGAGATGGATGAGCGTGAACTCACGTCCCTGTTCGACGTGAACGTGTTTGGCCCCTATCGCGTCACCAAGGCCTTCGCGCCGCTGCTGATCGAATCGAAGGGTCGCGTGGTCAACATCAGCTCCATCTCGGGAATCCTCTCGGGACCACTGCTCGGCGCGTACAGCATGAGCAAACATGCCGTCGAGGCGTACGGCGACGCGCTGGCGGCCGAAGTGGCGCGCTTCGGGATGAAGGTGAGCCTGATCGAACCGGGGAACTATCGCTCGGAGATCGGCCGGAACACGGTGGCGCAGATTGAACGGGCCGTCGCTGCACGCCCCGACTCACCCTATCAGGCACAGATGAAGAACATGGTGACGGCGATGGCAGCGTACGACAGCTACCCGGAGCCGGACGAAGTGGCCAAGGCGGCACTGCATGCCCTCTCCGACCCCAATCCGCGCATGCGGTATATGGTCGTGCCGGCGGCAAGACAGGGCGAGGTCACCATTCGCAAGGCGATCGAAGAGCTTGCCCAGCTGAATCAGGCCCACCCGTTCAGCTACGAGCGCGACGTCCTCGTCAAGATGTTGGACGAGGCGCTGGCACGGCTCAAATAGCGCCAGCCGCCAACGGCTGCAGCTCGACACTCTCGATCATCGACAGAAACGCCGCCGTGATCTCGGCGTCGAGCTCCGTGCCGGCACGGTCAGTGAGCGTGGCGATCACCCGATCGCGGGCCAGGGCCTCGCGGTGCGGTCGCGCCGTGCTCAGGACGTCGTACAGGTTGCAGACGTGTACCACGCGACTGGCAAAGTGACATCGGCGAGGCCAGAACAGGGTCGGGTGGCCGCCTTGCCCGTTCTCCCAGATGTGATGCTCATAGGCAACTGTCGCCGCCAAGGCATGTCCACGGGCGCGTGTGCTGAGCAAGCGCGCGCCGACGATTGAGTGCGACTCGAGCTGTGCGGTCTCGGCTGGCGTCAGCGGCTCGGCCTTGGTGAGCAATTCGGGGGGCAAGTGTACCTTGCCGATATCGTGCAGCAGCGCAGCCGTCCCGATCGCGCGCGCGTCGGACGGGGACACGCCGAGGCGTTCGGCGAGCCCCATCGACAGCATGGCGACGTTGCACGAGTGGCTGGTCGTGAACGGGTCGTTCTCCCGAATCTCGAGCAGCGGCATGACGACGTGCTGTTCACGGTGAATCGCCATTGCGAGGCTGTGTACGAGCGCTTCAACCTCGGCCAAGGGCACATCGCCGCCCGCGGCGATTTCATCGTGGATCCACCGAACGGCAGACGCCTCTTCGGTCAGCGGCAGGTGGGCGAGTGATTCCAGCAGGTCACCAGCCACTGCACCATGCTCATCCGGTGTGGTCGCCACGCCCAGCGGGCCGAACCGGAAATTGCGCAGCGCCAAGGTCGAGGGGTTGGGAACTGCAGCGGCCACGCGCGCGTGCATCTCGGCGATGAGCAGGTCCACATCGTCCGCGGTGGGTGCCGGAACGACATCGATCTCGAGGCGCTGAATCCCGACGGCGGAGAGACGCGGCGCCCATTCCCATCCCTTCAGTTCGGCCAACACGCGCGAGCCAATGATCACGCTGCTGTCGAGCATCGAGATGCGCAGGGCGCCGCGTTGCTGCAGCAGTCCCGTGAGGACCTGGTGCACGCGATCGCGGGCAGCAACGCGCGCGGGATGCCCATCGCCGTACAACGCCTGAATGGCCAGAGCCTTGCCCAACGCGGTGAGGAACAGCGCCGTCGGATTTGTCATCATACCGCGGCCCGGGTCGGCGTGTTGAACGCTTTCGCGGCGTCGCGCAGACGCGCGTCGTCGTGCGTCTTCGCCAGATCCAGGATGACGGCGGCCTTCGCGTCGCCTGCATAGCGCCGCGCAAGGACCTCGACGGCAGCCAGCATGACGGACGAGACATCTGCCAGCACGATGCGCCGCAGCACGAGCGTCTTGCGCGTGGTGAGCTCGATGAGCTGATCGCGAACGGTGGCGGCGGGCGGCGCATCGGCGAGGGCGCGCACGATGCGGCACTGCTGCTCTTCCTCCCCCGTCGCCTCGAGCAGCTTCAGCAGTCGACGCGCGAGATC
>CAZMGX010000338.1:0-5884 GCA_964565915.1 uncultured Gemmatimonas sp. | reverse complement strand
GATCTGCCGCAGCGTCTTCTGCAGGTCGATGATGTGAATGCCATTACGCTCGGCGAAAATGAACCGGCGCATTTTCGGGTTCCAACGACGGGTCTGGTGCCCGAAGTGGACGCCCGCGGCGAGCAACTGCTCGAGGGACGGACTCGACATGAGGGAGACGACTGAAGGTTGAGAAAACGTCCGCTTTCGTCAGCGCCGGTGGCAACCCGATCGCGAAGGATCGTGGCACCTGCCACCGGCTCGGAAAGCGTGTGAGATACGCTGGATCGCGGCGTGAGCCGCGACGCTCAGCGCTTGGAGAACTGGAACCGCTTGCGAGCGCCAGCGCGCCCTGGCTTCTTACGCTCGACCTCACGCGCGTCGCGCGTCAAGAGGCCGAACTCACGGAGCTTGCGTCGATTCGTTTCGTCGATCTTGACCAGCGCGCGAGCAATGGCGAGGCGCACCGCGCCCGCCTGCCCGGACACACCACCGCCGTCCAGCACCGCCTTCACGTCGAAGCGGCCGAGCGTATCCGTCAGCGTGAATGGCTGCTGGATGGCCGACACCAGCGTCGGGCGCGGGAAATAGTCACCGAGGGTGCGACCGTTCACGTCCCACTTGCCGGAGCCCGGCGTGAGATACAGGCGGCACACGGCGCGCTTGCGACGACCGACGGACTGCGTCTGCTCCGACATCACTTGGCCTCAGCGTTGGAGAAGGCGAGCGACGTCGGCGTCTGCGCAACATGCGGGTGATCCGCACCCGCATACACGCGCAGCTTCCGACGGAGGACCTGACGGCCCAGCGCAGTCTTCGGCAGCATGCCGTAGACCGCCTTCTCGATGATGCGCTCGGGATGGCTGGCCATCACCGTCGCGTACGGGGTGTGCTTCTCATGGCCCATGTAGCCGGTGTGGCTGAAGTACGTCTTCTGTTCAGCCTTCCGACCGGTCACCTGCACCTTGGACGCGTTGATCACGATGACGAAGTCACCGGTGTCCATGTGCGGCGTATACATCGGCTTGTGCTTGCCGCGAATGATCTTGGCGACTTCCGACGCGAGCCGGCCCAGGACCATCCCTTCCGCGTCGACGATGTACCACCGACGATCGATATCCTTCGGGGTCGCGCTGTAGGTCTTCATGCGTGCGTCTACTCAGGAGGCGTCGTACGACGCCTTGTTATGGATCAAAGTGAGGGGCGCAGGGCCAGGTCTGCGCCGAAACGGAGACCGGTCTCGGCCGGGATACCACGCCCCCGCAAAAAGTCACGGAAGTCGAGACAGACCCTTAGGTTACTGCCTCTGGCGTCGGCTGTCAATCCAGCCGTCCCTCCCATCGTCACGGTCACGGTCAGCCGCCATTCGGAACCACGCGCCCTATTGCCGGGCGGCGCTCGGGGCGACATGATGCGGCCTCGCGGCGACGCCGGACGCGCCGGCGCCTACCCAGCAACGGTCTCTCCCCCAGCACGGGCCAGTTATGAGCATGATGTCGGAGTTCAAGGAATTCGCCATGAAGGGCAGCGTCCTCGACCTCGCGGTGGGCGTGGTCATCGGCGGCGCCTTCCAGAAGATCGTGGATTCGATGGTGAACGACATGATCATGCCGCTGGTGGGCCTCCTGACCGGCGGCGTCGACTTCACCAACCGCTTCATCGTCCTGAAGGGCGGCGCCTTCGCGACCCTCGAAGAAGCGAAGAAGGCGGGCGCCCCTGTGCTGGCCTACGGGCAGTTCGTGAACAACATCCTCACGTTCCTGATCGTCGCGTTCACCCTCTTCATGGTCATCAAGGGCGTGAATCGCATGCGCCGCCAGCAGCCGAAGCCGGCCTGAGCCTCGCGCCAGCCAGGCAGCGAAAGAGCGCTCAGGCGCTGACGGGGGGGGCGAGCTCGACGAGCATCGCCCCCTTTTCCACGGCCGTCCCCACCGTCGCATGGACGGCCACCACGATGCCATTCGCCGTGGCCCGCAGCTCGTTCTCCATCTTCATGGCTTCAACCACGACCAGGCCCTGACCCGCCGTCACGGCGTCGCCCACGGCCACCTGCACGCGAACGACAAGCCCCGGCATAGGCGCTCTCAGCGGCGCCGGTCCCGACGACACGGTCGCCGCCGCGGTCAGGTCGCGAATCGTCCGCATCCGCTCGTCGAGCGCGTCGGTTTCGACACGCACGCCATCGATGTCGAGTACCCAGGCACCGCGCGAAGCGCCGCGCCGAGCGATCACGCGATGGACACGCTCGCCAATGCGAATGAGGCGCACCGGCGTGCCGTCGATGGCCGTCAGCCCCACATCCATCACCTGCCCCTCGATGATGGCCTGCGCCCCATCCAACTCCACGGCGATCCGCTCACCGTTCACGTCGACGATGTACTTCATGAGTCCTCAGGGGTAAGCACGCACACGCTCTCAACGTGGGCCGTCTGCGGGAACATGTCGAAACAGCGGAGAGAGTCGATGCGCCAGTTCGGCAGCCGCGAGAGGTCCCTCGCCAACGTCGCGGGATCACAGCTCACGTAGACGATGCCCTTGATGCCGCCGGCCGTGGCCAAGGCCGACGCTACCCGCACGTCGAGGCCGCGGCGCGGCGGATTGAGTACGACGACGTCCGCCGGCAGGACGGTCGGCAACCGCTCTTCGACCAGCCCGGTCACGACCTGCGAGGTCGCAAAGGGCGCCAAGCGCTCCTCGGCCCTTCGGGTCGCGCGCGCATCCGACTCGATGCACGTCACCGCGATGCCTCGGGCGGCAAGGTCCACGGCCAGGTCGCCTCGGCCAGAGTAGGCGTCCACCACACTCCGTGGAGACTGCGCCAGAATCGTCTCCTCGACATGCGCGCGCAACGCCGCCGCCACGGCCCGATTGACCTGTGCAAACGCGAGCACGTCCGACTCCGCGCCGCCACTCAGCCAGCGCGCGCTCGTGTTCGCCGGCTCCCACCAGACGGCGCTGACGTCCGGAGCGGCCACGCGAACGGCGGCCGCCCAGTGCTCCGCCTCCGGCCACCGGTGCCCCCCGAGCACGACGAGTGACACCCCGGAGTCGGGTGCCGCTGACAATCGGAGCGACAGGCGCAGGGTCTCTCCACTTGCGGGCGTCGGCAACCCGCGCAGCACCTGTCGCACGTCTCGCCACGCCGAGAGCAGGCGCGGATGGGAGATCGGGCATTCCTCCAACGCGAAGACACGCGACGGATCATCGAAGGCATGGAGACCACCCACCCAATTCGTTCCCCGGGCACGAAGGGCCAGTGTCAGCCGATCCCGGTATTCCCACGCATCGCCCGAGAGGAGCGTTGGGAGGGCAACTTCACGCCGACCGACCCGTTGCAGCACATCGCGTACGATCTGCTGCCGCGCCGCACGCTGCGCCTCCTGCGACAGGTGCTGCAGCTGACAGCCCCCGCACCGGTCCGCGGTGAAATGGGGACACCGCGGCTCGACTCGGTCGGGCGATGCTTCCAGCACCTGAAGGACCCGGCCGCGTGCGTATCGCGCATGGGTGGTGTACGCGATCTGCACCACATCACCCGCCGCCGTACGCGGCACGAAACACGCGAGCCCATCAAGGTGCCCGACGCCGTCGCCGCCCGCCGCGATCGCATCAATGCGAACATTGGCCACGCTCTCGGCGCGAACGCTGCGTCGGGCGGTTGCAGCGCTCGCGCGGCCTCCGGCGATCGGCGTGCGACGTCTCACGAGGGACGTAACCCCTCATGCCGCGACCGCGCGGCCCATCCCGCGCGCTCGCCCGCGGCGTGTGCGCTTGCCGCCACGCCCTGCTTTGATACACCCGGCGCCTGGCCGCCCGACGGGCGACCCTGGGCCCGTTCTTCGTCGGTCAACAGCGCGGCCGTGAGCGCGGCGAGGCGCAGTGTCGCCGGATCGCGGACCGGATCCGTCAGCTCGGCGAGTGTCTGCTCGAGCCACTGAATCGAAATGTCCCCGCGCTGAAATGTCGGGTGATCCATCACCCGGAGGTGGAACCCGCGCGACGTCTCGATCCCGTCGACGGTCAGCTCGAGCAACGCCCGTCGCATGCGCGCGATCGCCAGCGCGCGTGTCGGCGCGTGCACAATCAACTTCGCCAGCATCGGATCATAGTAGAGGCCGATCTCACTCCCGGCGTCGATGCCCCCATCCCATCGCACCCCGGGACCGGTCGGCACGTGCAGATGTTCAACACGCCCGGTCGACGGCAGGAAGCCATTGGCCGGATCTTCACTCGTGATGCGACACTCGATGGCCCATCCGCGCGGCGTGAAGTCCTTCTGGGCAAATGTCAACGGAGTTCCCGCCGCGATCCGAATCTGCCATTGCACGAGATCCAGGCCCATGACCAGTTCGGTCACCGGATGTTCGACCTGAATGCGTGTGTTCATCTCGAGGAAGTAGAAATCCCCCGAGCGGTCCAGCAGGAACTCGCACGTGCCGGCGTTGACGTACCCCGCTGCGCGCGCGGCCGCCACCGCGGTCGCCCCCATGCGCGCGCGCAACTCGGGCGAGACGGCCACACTCGGGGCCTCTTCGATCATCTTCTGATGACGACGCTGCACCGAGCATTCGCGTTCGCCAAGGTGGATGACGTGTCCGTGTGCGTCGGCCAGCACCTGGATCTCGACGTGACGCGGTCCTTCGATGTACTTCTCAACGTAGACCGCATCGTCTCCGAACGCGCCCTGCGCTTCACGCTTCGCCGACGCCAAGGCATCGGCCAGGGCATCGCGACTGCGCACGATGCGCATCCCCTTGCCGCCACCGCCCGCCGCCGCCTTCAGGAGCACGGGATAGCCGAACGTGTCGGCGACGGTGATCGCCTCGTCGACATCGCGCAGTGCCTCTGTGGTGCCGGGAACGACCGGTACGCCGGCACTGATGGCCAGCTGCCGTGCCGCCGTCTTCGATCCCATCGCCTCGATGGCCTCGGCCGGTGGCCCGATGAACACGAGTCCCGCGTCACGCACGGCGCGCGCGAACCACGCGCGCTCGGAGAGAAAGCCGTAGCCAGGATGGATCGCCTCCGCCCCAGTTCGCCGAGCCACCTCGATCAAGCGTTCGCCGACAAGGTAACTCTGACTCGACGGGGGCGGCCCTACACACACGGCTTCGTCGGCCTCGCGAACATGCGGCGCGCGCGCGTCGGCCTCCGAGTAGACGGCGACGGTGCGCACCCCGAGTTCCTGACAGGCGCGAATCACGCGCAGCGCAATCTCGCCGCGATTGGCGACCAGGATCTTGTGGAACGGAGGTGCCTCGGCCTGCGTGCTCACAGCGGGAGATTCCCGTGCTTCTTCGGCGGATTGCGATCACGCTTGCCCTGCAGGGCGTCCAAGGCGCCGATCAGGCGCGGGCGAGTGTCGCGCGGATCGATCACGTCGTCGACGTAGCCGCGGGCCGCGGCGATGTACGGATTCGCAAACTTCTCCGTGTACTCGGCCACGCGCGCGTCCATCGCGGCTTGTGGATCCGCTGCTTCGGCAATCTCGCGTTTGTACAGGATCTCGACGGCGCCCTTCGGCCCCATCACCGCGATTTCTGCGGTCGGCCACGCGATGTTGTAGTCCCCACGAATGTGCTTCGAGCTCATGACGTCATAGGCACCACCGTACGCCTTCCGGGTGATCACCGTCAGCTTCGGGACCGTCGCCTCGCAATAGGCGTACAGCAACTTGGCCCCGTGCTTGATGATGCCACCGTGCTCCTGCGCCACCCCGGGAAGAAAGCCGGGGACGTCCTCGAACGTCACGAGGGGAATATTGAAGCAATCGCAGAAGCGCACGAACCGGGCCGCCTTCATCGACGCATTGATGTCGAGCACACCGGCCATCACCGACGGTTGGTTGGCGACGATACCGATGCTGTACCCGCCCAAGTGGGCGAACCCCACGAGCACGTTCCCC
>CAZMGX010000337.1:0-5929 GCA_964565915.1 uncultured Gemmatimonas sp. | reverse complement strand
CCCTGCACGCCCTCCTCGGCCGCAAAGTCGCGCGCGTAGGATGGGCTGTGATCCGAAAGGCGGAAGATCAAGTTCGTCACGGGCACCATGGCCGCGCCCGCACGGAATGGCTGCGCGTCGCGAAACAGGTTGAGCGCCGTGATGAATCCACCGTGGCTCCACCCCATCATCCCGAGGCGGTCCATATCGACGTAGCTCAACGTCTTCAGGAAGTCGACCGATGACAGGGCATCATCCACTTCCTTCCCGCCGTAGTCGATCTTCCTGTGAAAATCGTCGCCGTAGCCGGTGCTGCCCCGGTAGTTCGGCGTGATGACCACGTAGCCACGCTCGACCGCCTCCTTCACGAACGGCCACATCGACAAACCCCAGTTCGAATGCACGCCGCCGTGCACCCAGACCAGCGCCGCGTGGCCCGTCGACTTCTTCGTCGTCGGCGCGAACAGGTACGCCGGAATCTCCAGACCATCGACACGACTCTTGTATGTGACCTTCCGGAACTCCATGATGCCCTTGGCGCGCGCCTCGTACGCGCTGTCCGTCGACATGCGCTGACGGATCTGCGTCTCACAATTGGCGCCGCATCCGGCCAGGTCCGCCGGATTCTTGCTGACGAACAACGCGCGCGCACGCGCCGTATCGGTGATCACGACGCCGCGCCCGCGCGGCGCCGCCCGGCTCGCCGTATCCTGAGCGGACAGCGGTGCCGCGACAAGCAGCGTGGCGATGACAAAACGTTTCATGCACGTCCTCACGTCTGGGTGGTGTGAGGAGATGTTATCAGCCGGACGTCGCTCCGGCTATGTCCCGCCGTACCACTCGTAACCCTTGTCACTCCAGTATCCGCCGTTGCGTTCGGCCAGAAACATCACCTTCGTCAGGTACTTGGTGTTCTTGTAGCCCAGTTTGATCGGCGAATGGACACGGGCGGGTGCGCCATAGGCCGGAGAAAGCGATTGTCCGTCCTTGGCATACACGATCAACGTCTGAGGATGCAGCGCGCTCTCCAAGTCCCAACTTTCGTGGTACGCATTGTCGAACGACTCGAAGTCGACGACCGTCGCACCCGGCAGAACGCCCGCACGCTGTGCGATCTCCCGCAGCGGAACCCCGGCGAATCGGGCCACGGCGTTCCATCCCTCGACGCAGAAGTGATTGACCCGCTGCTCCGCCCGCGGCAGCGCGATCAATCCTTCGAGGGTCAGACGAAGCGGCGTTCGCACCATGCCGCCAACCTCCAACACCCAGGGGCCACGGGAAACCGGGTCATACACCGGCACGGTCGGCGAGATGAAGTACGACGGAAAACGGTCGCCGGCGATGACACCCCCCGGTGATCCATGATCCATGCGGGTATGCCGTAGCAACCAGCGCTCGATGGCCTCGTTCTTTCGCGTGGCGTACGCCAACAGGCGCTCGGCGCTGCGCGGTCCCTGCGAGTCGCACCCGGCCAGCAGCGCCAGCGCCAACGACGAGGCCGTCGAAGAAAGGAACGCGCGACGACCCAGGCCGGACTCCTCGGCACCCGCCCCCTGGTCCTCGCGCGAAAACCGCGTGAGCAAGGTGTCGATGCCACGATCCACCAGGGCGACTGCACGGAGTCGCAGGATGCGCGACGACGTCATGGCAGAGCCTCCGGGCGTGTGGATGCCTTGGGAGGGACAACAGAAGCGCCATCGGCCAACCCGACGACGGATTCGGCATCGACGGCCGATGTGGTGCGCGGCCACAACCCCTGGAAGGGTCGCGCATTGCGCGCGATCGGGGAGAACCGCTCGCTGTGACCACCCGTGATCATGCTGCGCAGGCTGTACGGGTCCACACTCAGAACCATGAACACGTGCACCACCGACAGCAGAACGAGCGCGACCATCGCCGAGAAGTGCCAGTAGCGTGCCCAGACATATCCGCCCAGCAGGTTCGTCAGCCACCCGAGCGACACCGGTTTCCAGATCGCGATCCCGGACACCACGATCACCGCCGCCAGCAGCGGCATCACGAAGTACGTGCCTTTCTGCAGCGCATTGTGCTTGCCGTGTCGCGGGTGGTCTTTCCGCGCGTACAGGTAAAACCGAATCATCTGCCATGCGTCGCGTGCATCGCCACGACGTGGCACCAGGTCGCGCCACTCACCGTGCAGGTAGATGAAGGCCAGATACACCAGGCCCGTGGCCACCAGCACCCACATCATCGCGAAGTGCCAGTGCCGCGCACCGCCCAGCCAGCCGCCAAACGTGAGCCACGCCGGAATGGGCGTCCCTTCGAACGGGTAGCAGCAGAAGACCTCGCCCTTCCGAGCGAAGCGCGGATACGCGTTGAAGATGCGCAGCCCGCTGCCGACCATGATCGTGAAGGCCACCGCATTGATCCAATGCGTCCAGCGCACGACCCAGTGGTGGCGAGCCACCCCGCGAATGCCGCCACTCACAACAGCTCCCGCGGCGAATACAACGTGCCGGCATGGGCCAGCTGTTCTATCACGCGACTCCGCAGGGCCGCGTGGTCGGAGCCCGCGTCCGATCCAAGCACCTCGTCGCGCGCGGCTCGCACGGCGGCAAGGAACCGGCGCTCGAAGGCAAAGTGCGCGCTGCAGGGCTCGCACGACGCCAGGTGCGCATCGATCGCCGCCAGCTCCCTGGCACCCACCTCCCCATCCAGATAGTCCCACAACCGTCGCACGGTCTGTTCGCAGTCCAGCACGGGAGCGTGCTCCGCCTCGTCACTCGTCGTCCGAGTCATGTCTCACCTCGCAGGGTCGCGGACGGGATCAGGCCGGCATCGCGTCCGAATTGCACCAGGGATTCCTGCAGCACACGACGCGCGCGGAACAGACGCGAGCGCACCGTGCCGATCGGCACCTGCAACAGCTCTGCCGCCTCGGCGTAGCCGTGGCCCTCCATGTCCACCAGCATCACCACGGCCCGCATCGGGGTCGGGAGCATCGCCAGCGCCGCCGCAATCGCCGGCGCCAGATCCAACCGGTCGAACAGGGCCGCGTCACCCGTCGCGACCAGCTGACTGTGCAGCCGAACCGCCTCCCGTGTTTCGTCCGTCGGCTCGTCATCGAGCGAGACGAGCTCGCGCTGGTTCCGCTCACGATCGCGGAGGAAGACATGCTTGCAGATCGTGAACAGCCATCGACGCATGTCGCCGTCGGCGTGATACGTGTGCCGGCTGCGAAACGCCCGCAGGTAGGTCTCCTGCACCAGATCGTCAGCGGCCGAGCTATCCCGCGCCAGTGTGTTCGCGAACCGCGCCACCGCGTCCAGGCAGGCGAGGGCGTCCTGTTCGAAGCGGGTGTCGTCGTCGGATGCGCGAGCGGGAGAGGCGAGCGGCACGGGATGAGAAAGAGAGAGCGTGGGGAACTGGGGCACGTATACGGGGATGGGGCGAAGAGTTCCCGGGCTCGCGGGCCGCTCACGTAACGAATCGTGCCGCGATGCGGGCCCTCCCGCCGGCCGGCCCCATTCCGGGCTCAAGTCGGCGACTGGCCAGTCCGAACCTTAGGGGTAGGCGTGCAACCCCCGAGGACGGGCGTTGCCCCCTGAGCTTTGCCGGATGTCTCATGGCACTCGATACTACCACGCGTATGCTGGCCCCGTTTCTCGACCGCCTTTCGGACGAGGAACTGGACGCGGTACCGTATGGCGTCATCCAGCTGGATGCCGAGGGTCGCGTGTTGTCGTACAATCGCGCCGAAGCCGAAAGCACCGACTGTGTGTCACCGCGGCCGATCGGTCGCGATTACTTCACCGACGTCGCCCCCTCCGCGTTCGTCGCCGAAATCTTCGGTCGGTACGTCGAAGCGTTCTCGTCACACGCCCTCGACGACATGTTTCGCTTCACGTTCAGCGACGGGCTCATGCCCCGCACCGTGATGGTGCGCATGTACTACTCGGCGCGCACCGGCACGATCTGGATCTTCACGGCCAATCCGGACGGTTCGCCGATCGGCCACGGCCACAGCGCGCCATATTGCGACATCCGGGACGCACCCACCGCGCGGGTCGCGTAGAGACGGACCTCGTCGCGTTGTACAGGGTATCAGCGCACTCATTGCAATCTGGAGTGCCTAGTGGATATCCTCGCGAACGACCTCGACGTTGGCGCGCTTGACACGTGCGTGCCACCCTGCCTCTCGCTGTACCAGCCGACGCATCGGAGTCACCCTGAGAACCAGCAGGATCCGATCCGGTTCAAGAACCTGATCAAGCAGCTCGAATCATCACTGCTGCAGTCAGTCTCCCCGGCGCACGCGCACACGCTGCTCGCCCCCTTTCTCGCCGTCGCCGAAGACCACGACTTCTGGGCGCACACGCGCGATGGTCTCGCCGTGCTGGGTGGCCTCGACACATTTCACGTGTTTCGCCTGCAGCGACCAGTCCCTGCGTTGGCGATCGTCGCGGATTCGTTCCATACGAAACCCCTGATGCGACAGCGGCAGTCGGCCGATCGCTTCCATGTACTTGGCCTGACACGGCACTCGGTGCGACTCTTCGAGGGCAATCGCGACGTCCTCGATGAGGTGACGCTGTCACCCGTCGTCAGCGCCACGTTGGCCGAAGCGCTTGGCGATCAGAACGCCGACCAGCACAACAGCGAAGGCGCGCACACCGGTGATGAGCGCTTCTGTCGTGCGGTGGATCGCCTCGTCACCGAACACTACTCCAAGCCATCGTCGCTGCCCCTGCTGCTCGCCACTCTCCCGGCACACCGCGGCGTGTTTCATGCGCTCACGCACAATGGTGCGCTTCTGGCCCACGGCATCGACGTACACCCCGACGCGGTCTCGCTGGATGAACTCCGGCAGCGCGCGTGGGCGGTCATGGAGCCACACTACATCGCCACGCTCGATACCCTCGCCGAGGAGTTCGGTGGGGCCAAGGCCCACGCACTGGGGATCGATGACGTGAACGGCGTCGCCGTTGCGGTGGCTGCGGGCCGTGTGGCGACGCTGCTCATTGAAGCCGATCGCCTCATTCCCGGGCGCATCGATCGAACCAGCGGCGAGATCACCCTCGCGACACTCGATGCGCCCGATGTCGACGACGTACTCGATGACCTCGCCGAAATGGCGGAAAAAATGGGCGGTCGTGTTGTGGTCTTACCGGCGGACCGCATGCCCACCGCCACTGGCGCCGCGGCCACGGTGCGCTTCTGACCGTCCCATCGATGACGCACTAGAGGGCGCTGACGACGACCTCACGAAGCGGCTGATCCCACGCGACCGCCGCTTCAACGTCGACTGAGCACGGAAATGATTGCACGATCCAGTCCGACACCCGCTCATCCGGCAGATCAATCCGGGTGAGCGCGTTGTGGGTAACAGAGGCGCCTGACACTGTCAGCGCGGCGAGATCGGCAATGCCGACGCCAAGCGCCTTGAGCATCGCTTCCTTGCGGGCCCACACGCGATAGAAATGACGCAGCTGCTCGCCGATCGGCGCCTGCTGCAGGGCATCAACTTCACTCGCCACAAAACTCAGGCGCGCGACATCGAACAGGTCATCATGCGGGCGCACCGCCTCCACGTCGACCCCCAGACGGCCCGCCGCGGCAAGTGCCACCACCACGTCGTTGCCCGAATGCGAAATATTGAAGCTGGGCCCATCGTCCACGGTCGGCTTGCCGCGGCCCGACACGCGAAAAACAATGGAGGTCGGCGGCATTCCACACAGCCGGCCCAGTGCATACCGCAGGACCGCGCGCCCGATCACGTGACGATGCGCATCGGCGCTCTGCCGGAAACGTGCCGCACGCGCCTGCTCGGCCTCGGTAACCATCGCCGCCAGATCGGCCATCGGCATCGGCGGCGCGTCGAGCGACACGCGCAGCACATGGATGATTCCCGGCTCGAGATCGGCAGGCGTTCGCATGATTCAATCTCGCACGGCGCTCCCGGGATGCCAGAGCGGGCTATCGCGCCGAC
>CAZMGX010000336.1:0-5930 GCA_964565915.1 uncultured Gemmatimonas sp. | reverse complement strand
ACCTCCGTGTCCTCCGTGGTTCAATCAATCACACAGCATCCGACAAACTCGAGAACGTGAAGTCCCGCACCTTGATCGGCGGCATGTACACCGCACCGCCCGCACCAAGGTTCTCCGACGCATTGATGCGCACCGTCGGGCCCATCGCCTGCAGGTTGTTCAGGAAGAAGATCGGCGACTCGTTGAAACGGAAGTTCTTGATCGGGCGCGTCACCTTGCCATTCTCGATCAGGAACGTGCCGTCACGCGTGAGCCCCGTGTAGAGAATCGTGCGCGGGTCTACCGCACGGATGTACCAGAAGCGGGTGACCAGCACGCCGCGCTCCGTGTCACGCACCATGTCGGCAATCGACGTCGTACCACCCAGCATGCGCAATGAGCGCGCGCCGAATCCGCCGCCAGCACGCGTCGTCGGCACCTTCTGCTTCTCGGCCCAGTAGCGATCGTAGTTGAGCGTCTTCACCACGCCGTTCTCGATCCACGTGATTTTCTCGAGTGGCAGGCCGCTGCCGTCGAACCCGCCCGTCACGCTGGGCGCGTCGTCCGGATCGGTAATCAAGGTGACGCGCTCGTCCACCACCTTGAGGCCGATCTTGTTGCCGCCACCCTGCTTGGAAAAGAACGAGCGGCCCTCGTCCGCAGCACGCGCCTGCATCGCGCCGGCAATGAGCTGCACCAGGTTGCCGACCGCCGTCGGCTCCAGGATCGTGGTGTAACGGCCCGGCTCGATCGCCACCGGATTGCGCGACGTACGCGCCTTCTCGACCGCGGTCCGCGCCACGAACGCCGGATCGAGGTCCGCGAACGACGTGCCGTCGGTACACGCCCACCCCGAACCCGTGCCATCGGGCGAGCGCACAGTCGCCGTCATCGTCACGTTCGAGCTCGCATCGTACGCAAATAGCCCGCGCGAATTCGCCATCGCCACCGCACCCGCGCGGCACTCGATGAAGCCCGTCGCGATCAGCTCATTCGTGCGCGCTAACTCGGTCACCTGCTTGGCCGCCGCCGCACGCTCGGCCGGCGTCGGCATCGACATCGCCCGCTCACGCGCCGGCGGATACGTCTGCGGCCCCAGCTCCGGCATGTACTCCGGATTGGGCGGCACCAGCTTCGCAATCTCGTTGGCCTGCTTGGCGGCCTCGGCCAGCGACGCATCATCGAGACGGTTCGTCGTCACACTGGCGCTGCGATTGCCGATGATGGCAGTGATCGTTACCTGCGTATCACGGTTCTCGCCCGACGTCGTCACCTGGTTCAGCGCAAACCGCGTATCGGCCCGCGCACTGCTGCTGATGTTGACGCGCGTTTCCTCAGCCGGCGAATTGCGCAGCGCCCGCTGCGCAATCTCCTGCGCCTCGGCGCGAGACAGAATATTGACCGGGGCATACAGCGACGCCGGTCCGAAAGTGCCCTTGGTCGCACTCATGCGCGACGCCCCGTGTTGATGATGTTCACCTGACCGAACAGCGACGGCACACAGCCGTGGCTCACGGAATTCGACTGCCCCGGCTGCCCCTTCGCGTCACCAAACGCGCCGCCCAGCTCGTAGCTGCGCGGCCCGCCGATCGCCTTGAGCGAGCCCCAGAAATCCGGCGTGCGAAACTGATACGCGACGTCCTTCAGCATGCCCACGATCTTGCCGCCGCGTACCTCGTAGAACACCTGGCCGGCGAACTGCCCGTTGTAGCGCTGCTGGTCGATCGAGAAAGACCCGTCGCCGATGATCGCGATGCCACGATCCATCTTGGCGATCATGCTCTCCCACGTATCATCGTTGTTGCCCGGCAACAGACTGATGTTCGGCATGCGCTGGAACTGCACGTCGGCCCAGCTCTGTGCGTACGAACATCCGTAACTCCGCACCGGCTTGCCCACCGACTTGTAGTAGTCGGCCATCATCGTGGCCTGCTCGCGCGTGGTCTGATAGTCGACGAAGATGCCGTCCTTCACCACGTCGAACTTCACCGGCTTGACCGCTTCGTCGTCCCACCCGATGGCGCCTAGTGATCCCGGCTGCTCACGATCACCCACGATGTTCATGAGCGGCGTGCCGTACTTGAGCTTGCCCAGCACCGCGGCCGGCGGCGCCACGAAGCTCGTGCCCGCGTAGTTGGCCTCGAAGCCCAGCGCGCGATCAAGCTCAGTCGGATGCGCAATCACTTCGTGAATCGTGAGCCACAGGTTGGACGGGTGCAGCAGCAGATCGTAGCGCCCCGGTTCCACCGGCTTGGCCGTCAACTTCTGCACCGCCCACTCAGCATACTGAGGCGCGCGTTCGGCCAGCTTCGAGTTCAGCACGTGTTCGTAACCGAGTCCCTTGGGGGGGATGTCGTTGCTGGCGACGGACTGGAAGTCGCTGAAGTCGGCCGACACGGCCGTAACCGACACCGATGGAGAGGCGCGGTAGATGGTCTGCACGATGTACGAGCCGTCGCTGGTCATGAGCGTCTTCTCTTCGCGCAGGAAGAACATCGACGCACTGGCCGTGCGCACACCCTTCACCTTGAGCGCGGCATCGGTGGCCGAGAGCAGCAGGGCGACCTTGTCCGGGATCGCCACGGTGAATGGATCGGTGGTGATCGGACTCTTCCACTCGCCCACCTGATTGCCGGGGGTCGGAGCGAGCACGACCGGTCGCAGCTGGCTGGCGCGATTCGCCTTGGCTTGGTCGGTCGCGGCGCGGGCGATGCCGGCCACCGAGTCTCGCGTGAGCAGGCTGGTGGCCGCAAAGCCCCATGCGCCGTCGACCAGTGTCCGTACTCCCATGCCGAACGTGTCGACGTCACTGACGCCCACCACGATGCGATCGCGGACGTTCACGTTCTGCTGTCGACGCGCCGAGACGCGCACGTCGGCGTATGAGGCCCCGCCCGACTTGGCGACGTCGAGCGCGTGTTGCATGAGGGCCTTGATGGCCGGGTCATCCGCTCGCGGGATGTCTTCGGGCGAGTAGAGGCGAGGAGCGGCGGACAGCGGGCTGCCGGCCACGAGGCTGCCGGCGGCAACGGCCGCGGACGCCTTGAGAAAGTCGCGTCGTGATCGAGTCACGGGAGGTCCGGTGAGTCCTGGGTGGAACGTCGGTGGGAGGTGATCGGAGGAACGATCACCGTCGGACTCCGGTACATTACCGCCATGCGCTCAGAAACGCTCCTCACAGCTCGTCGTCTGACGCCCCGGCGTCTGATGCGGGGTGCGCTGGTGGCCCTGCTGGTGGCGGCCTGCAGCGATTCGCCCACCGCGCCGGTCATTCCAAGTACCCCCGCCGGCATCGCCGGCCGCATCACGTCCATCGTGCCGACGGGCAACTTCAGCGGGCGGGTACTGGTGGAGTTCGACCCGATCTCCCCGAACTCCGGACCCAAGGCGATCGTCACCGTCGACGGCATCACCGACATCTTCGTGGTGAAATCGGGGGTGGCCACCGCCTATGAGAATACCGGCGAGTTTCGGTCGCTCGCCGTCGGACAGTGGGTTCGGGTGTGGTTTCGGGGAGCCGTGATGGAGTCCTACCCCGCGCAGGGGACAGGCGCGACGGTCGTCGTGGATTCGCTCGGTGTGGGTGTAACGCCATAGCGGATGGGGACGAGCCGTTGACGAGGACGCGAGTGTGCGTAGCTTCGCGAAGACCACCCTCGCTGCCTCGTCTCCCGTCCGGACACCACCCGTGATTCCCTCGTCCCGCCTGTGCGCCACGGTGCTTGCCGCTGCGGCTGCCCTCTTGTCCGCCGTGCCCGCGTCGGCACAACCGCGATTCAGCGCACCCGGCGCGCCGACCACCCTCACACCTGAGCAGAAAGCCGCTCGCGAGATCTACAAGGAGCTGGTCGAGATCAACACGGTCGACTCGGTTGGCTCGGTGACCAGGGCCGCCGAAGCGATGGCGACGCGGTTTCGCGCCGCGGGGTTTCCGGAGAGTGACATTCACCTCGTGGGCCCGCCGAACATTCCGGCCAAGCAGAACCTCGTCGTACGCTATCGCGGCCGGGGCCAGGGCAAGCCGATTCTGCTGCTGGCGCACCTCGACGTCGTGGCGGCGCTGCGCGCGGACTGGCCACGCGATCCGTTCATCATGGTCGAACAGGACGGCTACTTCCTGGGACGCGGCGTCGCCGATGACAAGTCGATGGCGTCGATGCTTGTGGCCAACGTGCTTCGCTACAAGAAGGAAGGCTGGGTGCCGGAGCGTGATCTCATCGTCGCGCTGACGGCCGACGAAGAAGGCGGTGGTGCCAACGGGGTCGGTTGGATCCTCGCGAACCGCAAGGAGCTGATCGACGCCGAGTATGCGATCAACGAAGGGGGCGGCGGCACCCTGATGGATGACAAGCCGTTCTTCCATTCGATCCAGGCGGCAGAGAAGATTCCCGTGAACTACACGCTCACGGTACTCAACACCGGTGGTCATTCCAGCGTGCCCCGCAAGGACAACGCGATTTATCAGCTGGCCAACGCCATCGGGAAGATCGAGCGCTACACATTCCCGGTTGAACTGAATGACGTGTCGCGTCCGTTCTTCGAGCAGACGGCCAAGGTCGAGATGCCGTCGCTGGCGGCCGCGATGCGCGCCGTCGTCGCCAATCCCCGCGATACCGTCGCCGCCGCCACGATTTCGAAGGATCCGCGCTATGCGTCGATGTTGCGCACCAGCTGCGTGGCGACACGACTGGCAGCCGGGCATGCCGACAACGCACTGCCGCAAACTGCGACGGCCAACATCAATTGTCGCGTCGCCCCCACGTCGACGGGCGCCGACGTGAAGCTGGTGCTTGAACGGATCATCAACGACACGATCGTGAAGGTCACCATGCGGGGCGGCGACCGGAACAACGCGGGGGGCAAGCCGAGCCCCATCAATCCGACGCTGTTATCGGCAACAACGCAGCTGACGAAAAAGATGTTCGGCGACATTCCCGTCATTCCGACGATGTCGACCGGCGCCACCGATGGCCGGTTCCTGCGCGCGGCGGGTATTCCCACCTACGGGGTCAGCGGCATCTTCTCGGCGCCCGGCGAAACCAACGCCCACGGACGCGACGAGAAGTTGCGCGTGAAGTCATACTACGACGGTCTTGCCTTCTTGTACGAACTGGTGAAGCAGGTGGCCGGTCCGACACCGGGGCGACCGGTCTCGGACTGACCGGTGTCGGACTGACGCGAGGCTCGGCTAGGCCTTCATGCCGGGCTCGCTGTCGATGACGGCCTTGGCGATGTCGACCATACGTACGGAGCGATCCTGGCTGCTGCGCTGCATGATGCGATAGGCCTCCTGTTCGCTGCTCCCGGTGCGACGCATCAGCAGCCCCTTGGCGCGTTCGATGAGTTTGCGCGCTTCGAGTTGTTCCTTGGCTTCGGCGGCCTCTCGCTTGGCCGCCAGCAGCTCGCGCGCACGCATGACGGCCATCCGCAGCGTGGCGTCGAGGGTCGTTGGTGGCGTCGGCTTGGCCAGCAACGCCACCGCCGTACTGCGCATGACGTCTGCCGAAGAGAGCGTCAACGACAAGTCGCCGGTGATGAGCACGACAGCCGTTCCCGGCAGCGCACTCGCAATCTCTTCCGCCGCTTCCACGCCGCTCGCGCCGGGCATGTGCACATCGAGCAGAACGGCGTCCGGCGTCAGCTGGCGGGCCCGTTCAATCGCTTCCGCGCCACTCGCCACTTCGGCCACCACCATGTGTCCGAGCGCGCCCAGCAGGTCCACCACGGTGGACCGCTCGAGCGCGTTGTCTTCCGCGACCAGCACACGAATTGTCGACGGGACATCCATCATGAGTCTACTCTGGAATTTGCGGGCGCCTTTCGGCCCCCGATGTGAGCCAACAGTTCTGCAGCACGCAACGGTTTTCGCAGGACGAATTCCGCGCCGACCGCATCCGCACTACTGACCATGGGTTCCCAACCCGTGATCACTCCGACACGCAGCGTCGGGA
>CAZMGX010000335.1:0-5935 GCA_964565915.1 uncultured Gemmatimonas sp. | reverse complement strand
GGCGAGCAGAAGGCCGCGTTTGAGCGCGACGCGATGATCAAGGAAGCCGACCGCGCCCGACGTGTGTCCATTGCCGAAAACGAAGCCAAGGCGATCGAGGGCGAAGCGGCCTCGATGGCGCTGGTCGCGGCCAGCAAGGCCACGCTGCAGGTACGCGAGTCAGAAGCCTATCAGCTCTCGGAAACGCGCAAGCGGGAAGCCGAGGCGGCCGTGCAAGAGGCGCAGAACCGCGCCATGGCGCGTTCGGCACTCGCGCTCCTGGAGCGTGTCGAAGCGGAACGTCGCGCTGAGCTGGAAGCACCTGCTCGCGCCGAGAAGGCCCGCACGATCGTGGAGGCGCAGGCGACCGCCGAAAGCCGACTGATCGAGGCGCAGGCCGAAGCGCAGGCAATCTTTCTCAAGCTGGAAGCGGAAGCACGTGGTCAGTACGAGATCATGTCCAAGCGTGCCGACGCGATGAAGGAGCTGGTCTCAGCGGCCGGCGGCGCGAAGGAAGCGTTCCAGCTGATGATGGTCGACCACCTCGACACGTTGGCCGAAACGTCGGCCAAGGCGATCTCGAACATCAAGTTCGACAAGGTCGTGGTGTGGGACGGTGGCACACCCGGCGGTGGCACCAGCGGATTCCTGCAGAACATGGCGCGTACGATGCCGCCGATGATGCAGGTGTTGCGCGACATTGCCGGTGTGGAGCTGCCAGGCTACATGGGTTCGATGTCGCAAGAGGAGCCGCCCAAGGGGCCGCAGCCGCCAGAAGCCCTCAAGCCGTAAATCGGCAGCGCTACCGGCATCGTCGACAACAAACGAATCGCCCCGTGCGGTTCGTTTGTTGTTTAGGCGCTACGTGGGCAGCACGGCGCTCAGGAATGCATCTGCTGGTCCAAGCAGTATACCCGGAGCGAAACCGAGCAGAAGCAGCAACAGCACCAGGGCGACGGCTACCACCCGCTCGCGCGTGTACAGGTCAGGCGCGCGCGACGGTGTGGTCCGCCCGAGGAACGTCTTCGAATAGGCAATCAATGTGGCGACGGCGAGCAGGGCGCTGGACAGAATGACGGCGACCGTGCTGGTGGGGCTTTCCATCCACAACGTGTGCAGTAGCAGGTCGTCGGCCACGAAGCCGGCCATACCCGGCAGTCCCACGCCGGCCCCGCCAAAGAGCGCGAACGCCAGCGCCAAGCGCGGAAACGCACCCACGCGACCACCGGGCCCGCTGAACTCAACGGCACCGACACGTTCTTCGAGCGAGGTGATCATCATGCCGAGTCCGCCAAGCGCGAGGCCCATCGTCACCGCTACCAAGAGCGCGGCGGCAAAATTGCCGATGCTGGCCGTGCCGATCGCCGCAATCAGCATGCCCCCGTGCATGGCCGTGGTGCCGCGATAAAATCCGCGCAAGTCGCGTTGCACGAGCGTCATCAAGGCGCCGACGATCGCCGCCGCCGCACCGTAGCGCACGAGCGATGGTGCCATCGCAATCGCGGCCGCATGGTGATCGACAAAACGCAGATGGACGAACACCAGCGCAATCGTGCTGGCCAGCTGCTGCGTTTGCACCACGGTGGCGCGATCACACAAACTGGCGACGCCGATGTGAAACGGCATCACACCCGCGCGCAGGGCGATCGTGAGGCACGAAAGCACAAAGGCGAGCGTGAGCCGATCCAGATACAGCGCGGCGGCAACACCAAGCGCGAGCACCGCCGACAGCAGCAGCATCGCGGCACCGGTGCGGCTCTGCGTCCGTGCGCCGAGGGCGTGAAAGACCGCCCCGATCGCGACGGCCGAATACGCGATCGTCGCCGTCGGCGCGAAGAGGGCCACTACCAGGGCCACAATCAAGCTGGGCAGATGCCACCGACGATGTCGCGGCTCGGCCACCGCCGGCGCCACCAGCAACAACAGACAGAACGCTAGCGCCTCCCACGGGGCCGACAACGCGGAGCCGAGTGTGTTCACGAACGCGGCCGATCGAGAGAGACGGTGCGACGCAGCCAGCGGTCGGCCCGATCGATCGCCGCCGCCAGCCACATCACGGGCGCGAACGCCGCGTCGATCCGGTCATCCAGGCGTAGTCGATGCAGCGACGCCGCATACACACGTTCCGCCAGTGCCGGCGCCAGTCGTTCGAGGCGGGTGGGCGCACGATGCGCGTGGCCAAGGCGGTGGCTGTCGTGGATCATGTTGGGCGCCTTGAGGAACTGCCCCAGACGCAGGAACGCGTGACACACCAGGTGCACGAGCGCCAACGTCGTGAGGCCGAGACAGATCTCGGCCAGGATCAGTCCCACTTGCGTGAGTGTGGCGTGGGCCAGTGCGCCCTTCGCGTCCGTGTGCACCCGCACGACGGCGGCGGCATAGACGGCGGTGGACAGTCCAACGATCACACCGACGACCCGGGCAATCATCGAGACTTCGATGACGGGCCAGACGCGCAGCAACAAGAAGAGTCCGGCATGAATGGAGACCGCGCCGTAGAACAGTGCACTGGACGGCGTGGGGCCCTCCATGGCGCGCGGCAGCCAGCCGGAGAACGGCAACTGTGCCGACTTGCCCATCGCCGACAGCAGAAACAGCAGCGCCAGCGCGGTCGACTCGGCCACGGGAAGCGCACCAACCCCGCTGAAGGCGGAGAAGCGCGCCGACCCCAGCAACTCGAAGGTGGCGACCGTGCCGATGAGCAAGCCGGCATCGGAGAGTCGGTACGTCGCGAAAGCACGGACCGACGAGCGCACCGGTTCGTCGCGCTCGTGGAAGTAGCCGATGAAGAACGCCGACGAAATGCCGATCAACTCCCAGCCCGCAAAGAACAGCTCAAGCGCACCGGCAAGCGCCACCAGTTGTGTGCCCGTCGCAAAGATGGCGAGCAGCGCAAAGAAGCGGACGAAGCCGGGTTCCTTGTGCAGGTACGTGCGGGAGAAGCGTGCGACCAGCGCGGTCAACGATGCGGCGAAGAGCGAGATCGTGACGGAGATCTTGTCCACCAGCAGGACCGCAGGAATGACGAAGTCGCCGATGCGCAGCCAGTCACCGAACTCGTAGTCACCGGTGACCGCTTCGCCAAACAGCCCAAGAAAGCTGGTCAGGACCACCAGACTGCCCAGCACCGAGCCGGCCAGGCCCCAGCCGACGATGCGCGACACGCGCGACTCCGACACGCGGTCAGTTCCCAGCAAGACGAGCAGTCCGACAACCAGCACGCCGACCAACGG
Source organism: uncultured Gemmatimonas sp. (assembly GCA_964565915.1). Classification (GTDB taxonomy): domain Bacteria; phylum Gemmatimonadota; class Gemmatimonadetes; order Gemmatimonadales; family Gemmatimonadaceae; genus Gemmatimonas. Next base: position 2,723 of record CAZMGX010000335.1, on the reverse strand, counting down.
AGACAGAATGGCCAGCGTGAGTGCCGTCCAGACGATACCGTTCACGCAGACACCGCGACGGGGCTCGTGTCCGCACGGTGGCCCGGCCCGACCGCCGATACGGGCAAGGCGCGACGCACCAAGGCCGGTGTCACATGGTCACGGGTCCGCATATGCCACTCGGGTGAACGCTCGACGACGGGCAACAGCGTGGGCGCTGGTTCGTATGGCACGAATTGCCCACAGTCGAAGACGGCCATCGCGCCCGTGTCCGGGTGCACCGACACCAGTTGCACCCACTGATTCACGACCAGCTCCGCAACCTCGGCTTGGCGGCCGGCCACAGTCAGCAGTGCCTCGGGCGTGGCGTCGACCATCAGCAGCAGGCGCATTGGCTCGTGGATCTCGACCATCTGCAACGGAAGCCCCGTACGCAAGTCACTCTGATGGCCGTTCATCACACCAATCAGTCCAGTGACGTTGTGGGGCAGCTTGGTGCCGCACCCGAACACTTCGTTGTCGACCGACGAGAAGTAATACTCGAGACTGATGCCCGCGCCGACCGGTCCGACGGCGGCAAGGATACGCTCGAGGATCTTGTGCTCCTCATCGATGGTCGGGTCATAGCTGACCAGGAACGCCCGCCGATCGAGATGTAACCCACGGGAGATCGTGCGCCGTCCAACGATGCAGATGGAATTGGTGCAGTGGCCATACTCCGGGCGTGGCTGCGCGAGGTGTGCGGATCGCGCTTCGACGTGTCGGAGGGCCTCGTCGGCCGAGATGTCAAGAGGTGCGTCGTGAAAGCGGCGGCAGCGTTCCTGGGCACTTTCGCGACGCGCGTGCTCGAGCGCCGCATACGCCTCGTCAAAATGCCTCGCCAGCGATGCGGGCAGGGCCTCGAGGTCGTAGTAGCGCACGCTGTCGTCGGCGGTGTCGTGCAACGCCCCGACGAACCAGGTGTCGGCGGGGATGGTGATCCCTCGCTTGCGGACACCTTCCCGGACGTCGAGGCGGTTGGCCATGTCGGCGAACAGACGCGCGTTGGCCCCACCGCGACGTCCACCACAGGCACCGCAATCGTGCGCCGATTCGTGCGGGTTGTTGAGACTGGTCGAACCATGTCCGAGGAAGACCACGATCGGGGCGAAATCGCGAACCAGTCCGAGGTTGTTGAGGACCGCGGTGACCCGGTCTACGGATTCCTCCAATGAGAAGCCAACCGGCTTCCCGACCCGCTCGGCAGGCGCTGCGTCAGCCGCCCGAATGGTGGACAGGCGTGTCGTCGGCCGCGGCGTGAAGCTCGACAGTACCCGTTCCCCGAGTCGCAACGATGAGCGCGGCGCGGCAACGCGGGCGAGTGTCTTGACGGCCGACAAGGGTCCCAGCAGAAAGGACATGCCCGCACCACCGCTCATCGTTCGGGACGCGGCCATCGCCCGACGTTCAACGCCGAGCCACCGCTCACGCCAGCGCCGACTGAGCAGGTGTCGCCCGAGATCGGTGTATACCGGCTGTTCGTGTACTTCGTGCGCGGGCGTCACGACTACCGGGCAGTGGGCCGCGGGCTCGCGGTCGTACAGCCCCTGGTAGTCGATGGCGACTCCGAAGAAGCCGGCCATGCCGAAGGTGATGTAGTCTGGGCGCTGTTCCTCCAAGGCCCGACGGATCGACTCCTCGCGTTCGTCGATGCAGAACACGAACTGTGCGCGCGGGCGCTCGGCAACGGGATCCGATGGCAGTGCACGACGTGCCGCCATGGCGTCGAGAATCGTGCGTCGATAGGTGCGCTCGTAGGCGTCTTGAAACACCTGTCGTCGTGCCAGATCGGAGCACTGCACACATTCACGCCAGAGTGACGCGAGCGCCTCATCCGTCAGGGCGCCAACCAGTTCCGGCGTCAGTCCGGCGGCGTGCGCCAGGCCCCACAGCAGCGCCCCATCCAGGCTGGCCGGCCGCGCCGGAAGCGCGGGCGCCAACTGCTGCAGTTCGGACCATGCGTTGGGGAGTCGCAAGCGGCGACACGCGTTCTCGACCGCGCGACGTTCCAGCAGCAGTCGCACAGCGAGAAACTCACGCAGCGTGACGGGCGGTCCGCCCGGGTGATCTTCCGGATGTCGCTCGAGACGCGAGAACATGCCGGTCCACCCGGGCAGCGCGAGTGCGGTCGAAAACAGAAACGGTTCGACGTCGCTGCCGGATACGCCGAGCGCGTCCACTGTCGCGCGGATGACTTCATCAGCAGGCGTGTCCCTTTCGGCCACTACACGCATGTCCGCCTCGGCGCCGCGGCAATCACGCGGCGCGGACGCCCCGTTCCGATAGACCTGCGTAACGGCTCGCAAGAATCCCCGTTCGCGACCGGGCACGACGGCGTGGGCCTGCCCCTGATCGAGAAAGCCGGATCCAAGGCGGATCAGCTCCCCGTGAACCGCCACATCCGTATCGGATGCACCAAGCGCAACGAGCACATCGCGATGCCGGCGAAACACACGCGTATCGTCTGGAACAAGCGCCGGGCCACGTGCGGCGCGATCGAGACAGGCCTGCCACAACACGAGGTCCACACACTCCCGCGCCGCGCCAGCCGCGATCGAGAACTCGAGTCCGCTCGCGTCGTCGGTATCACATGATGTCGCCATCAGCTCATACCACAATGCAGCGCGCGTCAGCCCAGGCAGGACCAACTCACGGCCGCGTTCTCCGAGCGTCCGGTCGATCTCGATGCGCAGATCGTCGTCAGC
>CAZMGX010000334.1:3772-5946 GCA_964565915.1 uncultured Gemmatimonas sp. | reverse complement strand
GCCTGTTGCAGCGGGCGCAGCGTGTCGCTCGAGCGTACGAGTGGCTCGGTGCCATCACTCGTCGGCAGCGTCGACATGTACTGCGAGATCCATCGTGCATAAGGACGCCGCGTGGCGACCTCACTTTTCGCCGCGAGGTTGCGCACGATGCGCCGACCGGCGGTATCGACCACGAACACGCCGCCCGGGCCAAGCTTGCCGGTCTCCACGACGTCGCGCGGATCGAAGTCGACGATGCCGACTTCGGAGCCGGCCACCACCATGCCGTCGGCGCGGATCTTGTAGCGGCACGGGCGCAGGCCGTTGCGATCCAGGGACACCGCCACCTGTACGCCGTCGCTGTAGGCGAGGGCGGCGGGGCCGTCCCACGGCTCGATCACGCACTGGTGATACTCGTAGAACGCCTTGATGGCGGGGTCGACGTCGGGGTACTTCTCCCACGCCTGTGGCACGAGCATCATCGCCGCGTGCACCGGGCTGCGACCGGCGCGGACGAGGAGTTCGAGGGCGTTGTCGAGGCTGGCCGAGTCGCTGCCGCGCGGCCGGATGGGATCGCGCAGGCGATCGACCCGCGCGCCGAACTTGGGGGCATCGAGCAGCGCGCCGCGCATGGCCATGCCGTTGCGGTTGCCCCAGAGGGTATTGATCTCGCCGTTGTGTGCGAGCGCGCGAAACGGCTGCGCCAGTTCCCAACGCGGCATCGTATTGGTCGCGTACCGCTCGTGGAAGATGGCGATGGCCGACTCGAACGCCGGGTCGCGCAAGTCGGGGAAGAACTCGCCCAGCTGTCCACCGGTGAGCAGTCCCTTGTAGACCAGCGTGCGGCACGACAGCGAGCAGAGGTAGAGCGCCAGCTCTTGCGCGAGTGCGCGGTGCTCGATCTCCCGGCGCGTCAGGTACAGCTGTCGCTCCCAATCGTCGTCATCGGCGCCGTCGGGCCGGGCGATCAGCACTTGCCGGATGACGGGCATGGCCGCGCGCGCCGACGCCCCCAGGACATCGGGGCGCACGGGGACATCGCGCCAGCCCAGCAGGCGGAGGCCGTCCTGCGCGAGCACGGCCTCGACCAGCGCCACGGCCGCCGCCTGGCCCTGTGGTTCGACCGGCAGGAAGCACATGCCGACCGCGAGCGTGGCGTCGGCGCTGACATGGATGCCCAGCCGCGACGCGGCCAGGATGAAGAACCGCCGCGGAATCTGCGTCAGCAGGCCGGCGCCGTCGGCGGAGCTGTCGGTCGCCGAGGCCCCGCGGTGCGCCAGTCGTGCCGAGGCCTCGAGCGCGAGCTGCACGACCTCGTGGGTCCGCTCACCGCTTTGGCGCGCGATGAAGCCGACGCCGCACGCGTCGCGCGGCGCATAGGGGGATCCGGTCTCGTCGTCGTGGATCGAACCGCGTCGGTCGTGTGCAGCCGTCATGCCAGCCTCGTCTGGGGTCGCAATAAATATGCAACCTTGGCGCATAACTTTCCATACGGAGGGCTGAGACCCGGAGGCACCGGAGCACGACCGGCGCCAGGCGTGAGGTCGTGCTCTCCCACCTCCGAGTCTCACATCTGGTGCGGAAGTGCTATGATTGGCCACTCCCTTGGCAGTTGCTCTCGCCCCCGCGCATGGCCACCGACAGTCCTCGCGCCGAACAGGCGAACGCCGACGTGCTTCGCTGGCAGACGGGATATCGTCTGGCATTGGCGCTGCTCGCCATCATCATCGCCGCGACGCTGCGCACGGCAGGCTTCGTGGTGCTGACCCCCGTGGCCGTCGCCGCCATCGGCGCGTCGGCGGCCGACTGGCTGCTCCCCCTCGTCATCACCGGATACGTGGCGCTCGTGCTGCTCATCCGCATGCGCCTTCGTGTCACGGCGCTGGCCTCCCGCACGGTCTCCACGCTCATGGTGGCCGCCGATCTGGCGGTCGTCTTCTGGCTGGTCTTCCTGCTGGCCGAACCGCGTGACTATCACCGCGCCCTGCTGGTGGCGCTCTTTTCACTGCAACTGACCCACGTGTACTTCGGCCGGGCGCCCGCGTTGCTGATGCTCATGGCCATCGCCAGCAGCTACCTGCTGCTGATCGACATTGCCATCCGACACGGCGGTGACGTGACGTGGCCGGAGGCCGGCATCACCCTCGCGATCTTCGGCATCGGCGCGCTGCTCGTGACGCTCGTGCAAAGCAACC
>CAZMGX010000334.1:0-3762 GCA_964565915.1 uncultured Gemmatimonas sp. | reverse complement strand
TCTGGTGAACATCTTCGAACGGGTCGTGGAGGGAGACTTCACGGTGGAGTACGACGTGGCGGCGGACGAGCGCCCGGACGCCATCACCGTCGTCGGCCGCGCGTACAACCGCATGCGCACCCAGCTCGCCTCGATCGCCCACAACGACCCGCTGTCGGGATGCTACAACCGGCGCGGCTTCGAGCAGCAGTACCGTCGCGAGATCGCACGGGCCGCCCGTGAACAGGCCGATCTCGCGCTCGTGTCGATCGATCTCGATCACTTCAAGCGGATCAACGACACCCACGGGCACCTCGTCGGCGATCGCGTGATCGCCGAGACCGGTGACCTGCTGCGCACGAATGCCCGTGCCGGCGACCTCGTGGCACGCGTTGGCGGTGAAGAGTTCATCGTCCTGGCGCCGAACACCTCTCTCGCCGGCGCGCAGCATCTGGCGTTGCGGATCGTTGAAGCCTTCCGGCGACATACCTTTGCCGAAGCCAATGGCCGTTTCGCCGTGACGGTCAGCGTCGGCGTCGTGGCCGAAACGATCCGCGATGAGGCCATTGCCGAGGACCTGCGCGCCCGTGCCGACGAGGCGTTGTACGCCGCCAAACGGAGCGGCCGCAATCGTGTCGTGCTGTGGTCACACGGACTCGACGCACTCCGATTGCGCGACGACAGCGCCGGCCGCTAACGCCGTTCCCGCCGTCACACAGGGATTTGCATGGTGCCTTGGTTTACCAGCACCGTTGCGCCACCGACCCGAACCGCCGCGATTCGGCCGTCGGCCTTCGACACCTCGATCGACAAGCGACTGGCGCGGCCCATCTCGACTCCCTGCGCCACTTCCCACCGCAGCACGCCGTCACGCGGCGTTCGCGCGGCGAGATAGCCCGCAAGACACGCGTTGGCCGAGCCCGTGGCCGGGTCTTCCGGCACGGCGGCGCCAGGCAGGAACGCCCGCGCCCGAATGTCCACGCCGTGGACGTGTGTGGGCGCGGTCGTGTCGATGACTCCGTCCGTCATCGCGAACACGAACGGCCACGCCCCCCATTTCCCTTTGAGCAACCGCTCCCAGGGATCCATACGAATGCGGGCGCGCCGCACGGCGTCGACGCTGGCCAGCGGCACGATCAGCCACGGAATGCCGCAATTCACCGTGGTTGGCTGGTGTGTCCCACCGACAAAATCGGCGACCTCGAGCGAAAGGATCTCGGCCATCTGCGCGATCGTCGGCACGTCAGTGTGCTCTTCCGGCAGCATCGCCGTCGTCAGTTGTGCGTGCACCGGCACACCGTTGGCCAACCGCACGTTCACCGACACGGGCCCGACGCCTTCCCCAAGCACCACTCTGACAGCGTCGCCTTCGACTGCCACCTCGCCAAGCGCGACGAGTGCGTGCGCGGTCCCGATCGTCGGATGTCCGGCGAACGGCAGCTCCTCCTCGGGCGTGAAGATGCGGACCCGTCGTGTATGGGTCGGATCCGCGGGCGGAAAGACGAAGACCGTCTCTGAGTAATTGAACTCACGCGCGATGGCCTGAAGCGTTTCCGTCGGCAGCGCATCGGCGCCGAAGACGACGGCCAGCGGGTTGCCCGTGAACGGCACGGACGTGAAGACGTCGGCAGTGACGAAGCGGAGGAGTGGCATGGGTGTAGGCGCGGCAGAACGTCGGGAGAACAGCGGACTGGGGACTGTGGACTATAGACCACGGAGTCTGGCCCAACAAATGGACGAGGGACCGCGGGGAGTTCTGACTGTGGACTTTGGTCGCCCTGCAGGACTCAGGACGTAGGACTCAGGACTCAGGACGCGAGACCGAGGACCGGTGCGCGTCCGCGGTCCGTGCCGTCCGCAGTCCTCACTCTCACGTCCCGAGTCCCGCGGTGCTACCGTGGTCCCGAGTCCAAACTCACAACTCCGCCGGTCCATCAGTTGGGCCAACGTCCTCAGTCCCTGGTCCGCAGTCCTTGGTCCTCAGTCCGCTGCTCTCCCCACGTCCCGCCGCGCCTGCACCCATGCCGCTCCTCCGCCGCTTCGCCGCGCTCCTTGGCATCCTCCTGCCGTCGCTGTCGCTTACCGCCGCTGTCGCGTCCGCCCAGCGTCCACCCAACGTCGTGTACATCATGTCCGACGACCTCGGTTGGGCGGAACTCGGCAGCTACGGGCAGACGAAGATCAAGACACCGCACCTCGACCAGCTGGCGCGCGACGGCATCCGCTTCACCCGCTTCTACAGCGCGAGTCCCGTGTGCGCGCCGTCACGGTCCGCGCTGCTGACTGGACTCCACACCGGCCACACACCGGTGCGCGGGAATTTCGAACTCGGCGGGTACCTCGACAGTGAGGAGCGCGGGCAGTATCCGCTTCCGACCGGCACACCCACCATTGCCACGATGTTGAAGGCGCGCGGCTATGCGACAGCCATCGTCGGCAAGTGGGGGCTGGGCGGACCTGGTTCGGAAGGGATTCCGAATCGTCACGGGTTCGACTTCTTCTACGGCTACCTCGACCAGAAGCAGGCGCACAATCACTACCCGTCACACCTCTGGCGCAACGAACAGTGGGACACGCTGCAAGCATACTTCGCGCCGCACCAAAGATTGGATAGTGTCCCGTCCGACCCGCGCGCGTTCGACCGGTACAAGGGGACCGTGTACGCACCCGATCGGATGACCGCCGAGGCCCTGCGCTTCATCCGCACACCACGCGACCGCCCGTTCTTCCTGTATCTCGCGTTCACCATCCCGCATCTCGCGCTGCAGGTCCCGGATGAAGAGCTGACCGCCTACAGTTTTCCGGAAACCCCCTATCTCGGGCGACAGGGCTACCTGCCACATCCGCGTCCGCGCGCGGCGTATGCCGGCATGATCAGCCGCATGGACAAGCACGTCGGCCAGGTCATGTCGGCGTTGCGCGCGCTCGGCATCGACAGCAGCACACTGGTCGTGTTCACGAGCGACAACGGAACGACATACACCGGCGGCGCTGATCCGCGCTTCTTCGGCAGTGTCGGCGAACTGCGCGGTCTCAAGGACGCTGTGTACGAAGGCGGCATTCGGGTGCCCTTCATCGCGCGCTGGCCGGGCCGCATCGCCGCCGGTCGTGTCACCACCGTCCTCGCGGCAAACTGGGACGTGTTACCCACCATTGCCGACGTCACCGGGGCCACGGCGCCCCCGGCCATCGACGGCGTTTCGTTTGCCCCCACCTTGCTGGGACGCACCAACCAGCGACCACACCCGCCGATGTATTGGGAGCATCACGGCGTGTGCGGCGGCCAGCAAGCGGTGCGCGATGGCAAATGGAAAGCCATCCGACTGGGCACCGGTACGGTCTCGCCAGCCCCGGTGCAGCTGTACGATCTCGACGCCGACCCCGGCGAACGTCGCGACGTCGCCGCCGCGAACGCGGATGTCGCGCGCCGTCTCACCGCGATGATGACCTCACTGCGTGCGCCCGCGCGCATCGACGCTTGGAACTTCGTACTCGACTCTGCCGCACGCGCGCGACGGCCCGTGAACTACACAACCTGCGCGCCAGGGGCGGAGTAGAAAAGCGGACTTTGGACGGGGGACCGAGGACTGTGGAGTTTGGCCCAACCAATGGACCAGCGGACCAACAGGAGTTCTGACTGAGGACTTAGGTAGCACTGCAGGACTCGGGACTCAGGACTCAGGACAGGCGACTTGGGACTGTAGACGGCACGGACCAGACACGACGCTGTCCTCGGTCCGTGCATTCAGTCAACGGTCTCCAGTCCTGGGTCCTGAGTCCTGC
>CAZMGX010000333.1:0-5951 GCA_964565915.1 uncultured Gemmatimonas sp. | reverse complement strand
GTGCAGCTCAAAGCATTCACATTCTCCTAATGTCTATTTGGAAGTATGCTCGTGTCGCGCACCCTCCGTGTCCTCCGTGGTTCAAAAACGCTGTTCGCGGTCGAATGGCCCACTTCTACCGCGAATTCCGCGTGTGGAGCGTTCCCTATCGGCCTCGACTCCAGCCTATCCGTGCAACTATCCCTAGCCTTCGTCGCGCAGCGCCTGTCGCAGGAAGGCGCGGGCCACCTGCCAATCACGCTTCACCGTGGTGGCCGACACGTTCAGCAGTTCGGCTACTTCCTCCACCGAGAATCCGGCGAAATACCGCAGCTCCACCACCTGCACCTGCCGAGCATCCAGCAGGGCCAGGCGTTCCAGCGCATCGTTGAGTGCCAGCACGTCGACCGTCGACGAGTCAGTGCCGAAGAGGGGCGCTTCGAGCCAGGCGTGTTCGCCGGCATCGCGCTTCTGCGCACGGCGACGCCGGGCGTGGTCCACCAACAGACGACGCATCGCTTGCGCGGCGAGTCCGAAGAAGTGGTGACGGTGCTGGTACGTCGCGCGCTCGCGATCCACGAGACGTGTGAAGGCTTCGTGCACCAGCTCTGTGGGCTGCCAGGTATGGCCGTCATCCTCACGCCGCATCGCCGCGACGGCGATGACGTGCAACTCGTCGTACACCAGCGACGCCAGCGCATTCGCGGCCTCGCGGGAACCGGCCGACATCTCGTTCAGGAGACGCGTGATGTCGTCCGGCGTATGGGCCAGCGTCGAAGTGGCGGAGTTCGTCACTCGTGGAGTCTGGCATGGTACACGCTGAGGGGCAATATTGACCTGCGGTGTGACTCATCGCGCCATCCCACGGAGCGGGCGTGGCACTCCCTGAACGTCTGCGAATCGAATCCGTGAGCCTGACGCCCGCACAGTGGTCGCGAGTCACCGACCTCTTTGACCAGGTGCAGCGGCTGCCGGCGTCGGAACGCGATGCCGAAGTGGACACGCTCGCGGCCGACGATACCGCAGTCCGGAACGCCGTGCGGGAACTACTTGCGGCCGATGTGGACGACGACTTCCTCGCCCCGCAAGGTCGCCTATTTCCTGAGGCACCGCAGACCGAACGTTCGACCCTGATCGGACAGTCGGTCGGTGCGTATCGCATAGAAAGTGAGATCGGGCGGGGCGGCATGGGTGTGGTCTACGCCGCGCGGCATCAGGATCCGGCCATCGACAAGCGCGTGGCGATCAAGACGCTGGCGATCGGCGTCGATGTCCCGGAGCGGCAGTGGCGGTTTCGTCGTGAGCGGCAGATTCTCGCACGCCTCGAGCATCCCAACATCGCCTCGCTGTTCGATGGAGGTACCACCGAGAGCGGCGTGCCGTACGTGGTCATGGAGTACGTGCACGGGCAGCGCATCGACGTGTGGTGCGAGCAGCAGCGCCTGACCATCGTGCAACGGCTCGATCTTTTCCGGCAGGTGTGTTCGGCCGTGCAGTACGCGCATGCGCAGCTGGTGGTGCACCGTGATCTCAAGCCCAGCAACATTCTCGTCACCGAATCGGGCGTCGTGAAGCTGCTGGACTTCGGGGTGGCGAAGTTGTTGACGCCCGAACTCACGGACACCGATACGACACGCACCGGCCTCGCGCCACTGACGGTCAGCTACGCAAGCCCGGAACAGCTGCGTGGTGAAGCGACCACCACCAGCAGCGACGTCTACGCGCTGGGTGTGTTGTTGTATCTCCTGCTCACCGGCAGCCTGCCCTTCGCGTCGAACGGTCGTTCATTGGGTGAACTGCAGCGGCTCATGTCCACGCAGCCGCCCACACCCAGCGAGCAGGTGACCAACGAGCACGCCAAGCAATGTGGCGCCACCGATGCGCGGCCGCTGCGCTCGACCATTGCCGGCGATCTCGATGCCATCGTCCTGATGGCGCTGCGCCCGGACGTCTCACGCCGATACGCGAGCGTCGAAGCGCTGGGCAGCGATGTGCAGCGCTTTCTGCGCGGATTGCCGGTGCAGGCCCGCCCCGAGCGGCTATCGTACGTGGTGCGAGCATTCGTCCGGCGAAACACCGCGCTGGTGTTCGCAGCCACACTCTCCGTGGTCGCGCTCGTCGCGGCCACCGTCGTCTCGGTTCGCTCGGCCGCACAGGCCCGCGAGGAGGCGAGGCGGGCGTCGCGTGTGACGCATTTGCTGGAGAATGTGTTCGGCGCGTCGGATCCGCTGTCGTACAATGGATTTCAGACCACCACTAGTGACGTGAGTTTTCGCCTGGTGCTCGACTCCGCGCGAAATCGCGTGGCCAGCTCACTGGCCGACGATCCCGTGACGCGGGCCGACCTGTATCGCGTACTCGGCGGCAGCTATCTCAACCTCGACCAGCTGGACGTTGCGGCCATGATGCTCGATTCGGCCACGATTCTGCATACGCAGGTCCGCGGGGTCAACGCGCCTGACGTTGATATCGATCGCTTCTTCAGCGCCGAGTTGGCGGTGATGTCGGGAGATGTCGGGCGCGCCGATTCGCTGCTGCGGGCACTGCGCACGAGGTACGAGCGTGACGGCGCGCCCGTCGACAGTGCGATGGTGAATGTGTTGACGGCACTCGCACAAGTGAATCTCGGCGTCGGTGAGCTCGACGGCGTGGAACCCATCCTGCGCGCGGCACTGCAGCGCGAACACGCCAGCACATCGCCCCGCGCCATTCCGCTGGCGCTGAATGAGGCCATGTTGGCGTTCACGTTGGGCACCACGGACCCCGCGCGCACCGATTCGCTCGTGCAAAGTGCACTGCGACGCCTGGCGGCCGATTCGCTGCGCGCGCCGCAGCGAGTGGGATTCGTGCTGATGTTCGCCTCCGGCGCCCGCGCCAGCCTTGCCCAGGCGGACGACGCCTTGATGCTGGCACGACGTGGTAACGCGTACTTCACGCGGGCGTTCGGCTCGCAGCACCCGCTGGCTGCCGAGGTAAAGCTGTTTCTGGCGGGATTGCTGCTGGCGCGCGGGGCAAACGCCGACGCGCGCGCGCTGCTCGACTCCGCGCGCGTGACGCAGTTGCGACGGCCCAAGCCATCCGCGTTGTCGCTGGCGGCGTTGTCTGTGCTGGAGACCTCAGGTGCGCTGGCCATGCGTGACACGAGGGTGGCGCTCCGCGCACTGGCCACACTCGACAGTCTGCTGCCGTTTACCGGCCGACAGCGGACCAGCCTCACCGTCCAGTCGCTCTGGCTGCACGCAGCGGTCGAGCAGGCACAGGGGCGATCCGATGTGGCGGCCGCCCACCTGCAGGAGGCCGCGCAAGTTGCCAACGCGGGACTGGGCGCCAATCACCGACTGTCCAGGCTGGCCGTCTTCCGGGTTGGTGAGTTCGCCAAAGCGCAGGCCGCCCGCGCCGCCAAGACTGCCACCGGGAAGGGGTCGTAGACCCGGGTTCACGAGGAGTGGTCCCGTTGGCGCCGACTTTACGCCTGTAGGAAGTCATCACTTCCTCACTCGTCCGGTCAGGCCTCATGCGCGTCGGTCCCCGCAACGCTCCGCCATCTTCGTCATCCCGCGACACCGTGCCGTCGCCCGACCACGGGCCGGATGAAGTGGAGCTGTTCCACTCACCCGGCCTGTCGCGTCGCGAGGCCGTCGCGCTCCTCTCCATCCTTGCCCTCGGCACCGCCTGTGGAGGGGCGGCGCCCAGCGATCCGTCGACGCCGACCACTCCAACGACGCCGACAACCCCTACCACACCGACGCCGACTCCGCCGCCCGTGAAGCCGGTCGGGACGCGTGAAGTCGCAACACAGGTCACGCTGCCACCGGGGTCAGGGCTGACGCTCAACACGCTGCGCCTTCGCGCGCTGGGGTACCCGGCCAGCGTGAGCGAGGCCGGGGTGGCGACCGCAACCATTTCGCCCACGGTCCCGACGCTCGCGTTGCTGGTCGATACCAGCGGGCGCGGCATTCTGGGCGCCATGCTCGACCCTGCCGCGACTGGCACCGCGGCCATCTCGACGCGGTCGACCGCCGTGGCCCTCGCGTGGTTTGCCCTCGGTGGGCCGATGCTGCGCGGCGACATGAAAGCAACGGTCCTTGCGCAACTCACCGTCGACCCTGCGCTGGACACGTTCGGCACTGTGATTGCGACACGGGTCGCGGCCGACCCACTGGCCGTGATGAACGGCGATGCGCAGATCGCCGCCGCACTGACGACGGCCATCAACACCATGACCGCTGCTACCGCGTCGGCGTTTTCCCGTGGTGAATCGCTCAGCGGGCTTGGTCGCGGGACCACGTTGCAGACCGACCATCACAGCACCGCACAACTCGTCGATCCGCCGGTGATCGTGCTGGATCCGCTCACGGAACAGAGCAATGTCGAGGCGCGCCTGTCGACCCAGCTGAATGGCATCATGCTTTCGAACGCGGGTCGCCGTCCCGTGCGTGCGTATGTGTACCTGGTGCGCACACGCACCGGCGATGTGGAAACCAACGTGGTACCCGCTCGGCTCATTGGCACGCCCATCGATCTGGGCGAGCCCGATGTGTATACCGCAACGAATTCCATTCGGCAACTGCTTGGTCAGCCGACGCCGTTTCGCGGCGCAACCAGTCCTCCGGTGCCGCTGTCGTTGGACGGCGCGTCCGAGCAGTCCGTCTACGAGATCGTCGTGATTGGTCCGAGTACGAAGACAACGGTGCCGGCGTTTTTTGGTGCCGCACGCTACGCGCCCCACGTGGCCGGCTGGAACGCCGCGATCGAGCAGCAGTTCAATCGCATCTACTATTGCGATGTGATCTATGCGCTGGTGTTGGAGGCCGGAGGGTTTGGTTCGTTGCTGCCCGACTTGCCGGCGCTGGCCTTGGCTGCGAACGAAGGAGCGCAAGCGGCGCCGCGAAGCGCGCAATCGACTCCTACGGGTGCCGGCATGCGATCAGAACTGGAATCGTCGATCCGCATTCTGGCGGGCGACGATCCGTCAACCGCGTATCAACGTGCCCCATCGTTGGTTGAGCAGGTGGCGGCGGCCGCCATGCGGCAGTTGGGCCGAGTGGACTGGGACGCCACCATTCGTAATGGACAGGCATTCGTGATGCGGTTGGCGTCACCGCTCAACAACTATCGGCCGAATGGCACGCTGGCCAAGATCTTCGACGATCTCGAGCGTGCCGATCGCGGTAACGTGTGGACTGCGACGGTTTCCCAATCCAGCGCGACCATTCTGCCGCCCAATCCCGTCGTCTCGGCGGGCGAACCGCTCACGCTCACGGTGCAGCTGTCGCGCGACCTGACCAGCACGTACGAGTTCGTGTGGACGAACAGTTCTGCCACGTCGTTGCTGTCCGCAACGGACAATACCTCCCCCGCGCGCAACATCACGACGCGCCAACGCGAGGTCACGCTGCAGGTGGATCCGCTCGAGACCGCCGCGATCGATCTCTCCGTGCAGGTGTTCGACACGCAGGGACGTCGGTTGCAGGTCGCGCGCGCGTCCACGCGGGTCGAGATTCTGCCCCGTGCGGCGATCACCCCCGACGACGCGTTGTTGAGTGTCGGAGACCGGCAGACCTTTCGGGTCACCGCTCCCACGCTGCCGGTAGGTGGCAAGTACCTGTGGGACCTCACCGGCACGGCGGGAGCGATCGGTGCGTCGAATCTGGTGACCACCACGGTGCCGACGATCGTGTACACCGCGATCCGCAGTGGCATCGATACGCTGCGCGTGCAGCTGCTCGATGCCGGTGATCGGTTGCTGGCCACCGGCTCGGTGCCGGTGCGTGTGGACCCCGAGGAGTACATCGACTTCACCATCTCGGGCGCGTGGGACCCCGATCGCACGCCGCCGAACGGTCGTTATCAGCGCCGCGACTTCAGCGGCATCCGCACCCTGTCGCCGGGTGGCGGCAACGTTGACGCGCTGTTCTTCTCCTTCAACGTCGGCCCCGTCGACAAGACGATCGGCATTCTCGTCACCATCC
>CAZMGX010000332.1:0-5957 GCA_964565915.1 uncultured Gemmatimonas sp. | reverse complement strand
GACCGTCGACATCGCCATCTTGCCTTCGATGAGCGCGGCCATCACGATGGCGCGGTCAATCTGCGTCTGCTCGAGAGCGAGGATCGCTTCGGTCGTCGCCTCCTGCGCGGCCTGCGCCGCCGACATCGAATCGCTGATCTCAATCAGCTGTTCGACGGACGAGAACTGCGCGAGCTGCGCGGCCATGTCCTTGCCGTCCATCGGATTGAGCGGATCCTGATTCTTGAGCTGCGCCACGAGCAGCTTCAGGAATTCGTCGCGACCCATGCCGCTCGGATTGGTCGGCAGCGTGCGCGGCTGCGATGGCTCCAGCGCACCCTTGACCGGCTCTTCGACGGTGCTGTTCAGCGCCGCGGCGTTGAACAGCGGGTTGCTGCGGACTGCAGAAATCATGAAGGGCTCCCGTTGTACGATTCGCGCTGGCCACGCTGGCCAGCACCCTGACGTGCCGAGTCCCGCTGCTCGTCGCGCGACTGCCGCGACGTCTCGGGACGATCCCATTCCCGCGCATTGGCGGCGCGTTCGCGCTGCCCCTGATTCATGGATGCACCATCACCCGATGCCGACTGCTGCGCGCCATTCAGGCGCAGGCCGTCGCGATCGGTGATGACCTGGCGCGCGGGGTCGGTCGCCTCACTGCGCGCTGTCCCCGAGATACGAACACTTTCGCTCTCCAGGCCGTGACGGCCGAGCGCGTCCTGCAGGTCTGCCGTGCGCAAGCGCAGACGCTCCGCGCTCGCGGCGTCGGTGTTGATCTGGGTGCCGACGCTATTGCCCCGCAGGTCGACCGTGATGCGATCCTGGCCTCCGTTCGGGGCATCGATGTTCAGCGTCATGCGCGACAGCGAACCCGCCGGTGCACTCTCACGAAGGTCCTGCAGATCGCCGGCGCGCGCCGCTGCTTCCGCGCCGGCGGGCGGCGCCGCTCGCTCCACGCCGGATCCCGCCGCACTCGCCGAACCGGCGTGTGTGGCATTCAGCGCACCGAACGCCGACGGTGTCGAGCCGCCAAGACTTTCACTGCGCGCCGAACCCAACGTCGACGATTCGCGTCCTGAACGTTCTGACGTGTCCTGGGTATCGCGCCCGAAGCCGGACGACGCACCGTGCCCGCGCTCGCCGATCGACGCCGACGCGCCGGTCATCGCCGTCGCATTGGCGACGGTCGTGTTCGAGGCGGTGCGATCGATTTGCCGCATGCCTTCGCCGACGCGCGCCACACCGGCCACGGAGGCCACGCCGGCCACGCGCGCCACGCCGGCCTGTGTCGCCATCGTCGCGGTCGTGGTCGTGCTGTTCGTCGTCGCCTGCCGCGCGAGCGATGCGTTCGCTCCGCCCGTCAGGCTGCGTTGTGAGTCGACCGGCAGTTCGAGGTGCCCCGGGTCGCGAACGCCCAAGGTACGCAAGCCTTCTTCCCGCGCGATACGCTGCAGTCGCGCAAAGCCTTCGGCGTTGTTCCACGAGCCGTCGATGATCACATCCACGGCATCACCGTGGGTATGCGCGGAATCGCGCGTCCAGGTCACGACATTGCCGGGTCGCGTGCGTCCCTGCTCATAGAGTTGGTCCTGCCGTTCCTGTGATCGCACGGTCTCGACGATGCCCACGTCGTGGCCGTACTCCTGCTTCATCCGTTCGATGACACGCGTCAGCCGCTGCTTGAGTTCGGGAGCCAGCCCTTCCGTGTCGCGCACCGGCGTGTTGACGTCGGCGGCTGACGCACTGGTGGCACTGGCCAGCGCCGACGCGGCGGCGGCGAGGGCCGCGCGTTCGGCGGCCAGCGTTGCGTTGTTCACGAGGTCGAGGGCGGTTGGCGTGCCGGCCTGAGACAGCAACGCATCGAGCGACGCCATCACCTCGGCCGCTCGCTCATCGCCCCGCGCCTTCAGCTGTTCGACGGTGATGCCGCGATTGGCGACAATGCGACCGATCACTTCGTTCAGTCGCGTATGCTCGGCCGCGCGGCGATCGACGGCGATGGCGGACATGTCGGCCACGATGTCGTTGCCCGGGCCACGATCCTGCAGCAGTCCGTAGCGCAGCGCATCGGCAGCATCGGCCACATCGTTGTCCAGGAGGCCTGTCGTGCCGGCCCCTTCGGTCGGTTGGGCCAGCAGTTTGTCGAGCAACGAGACGCCATCCGCCGGCAGCTGCTTCAGCAGATCGTCGCGCACGGTTTGCCCGGACCCGGCAAGCAATGCCATGAGGGCGGAAAATTCTGTCCGGCTCGGTCGGCGCTTGCTGTGCACGCGCGACTCGTCGCGATCACCCTCTTCGCGCGAGGCGGACTCCGTGCGTGTCGTCTCCCGCCGCGCGGCCGGCTCCGGTCGCGACGCCGACTCGGGGCGCGCGGGGGGGCGGGTCGCAAAAACCTTGGCCATGTTCACGGCTTTTCTCCGTTGGCGCGAATGGCGCCCTTGGTGATGGCAGCCGCGCGCGCCGGCGAAAATTGCGACAACAAGGCAGCGGCGCTGCGATCGTTCATCAACGACAGGATGGCTCGCACGTCGCTGTCCGACATCTGTTCCATCACCTTGGCCGCGTCCTTGGCGGACATGGCTGCGAAGATCTTGGCCAGCCGCTGCTCGGGCAGCGTCGTGGTCATCGCGTCGTTGCGTGCGGCCCGCACGATCTCCGCGACGGCCGCCGTCCCGCTCTTCCCGTCACTCTTCGCGTCACTCTTGTGCGTCGCGTCTACCGGTTCCGCGCCCTTCGTCGATGTGGTCTTCGCTGGGGCATGTGATGCGTCGGCCGCGCCCTTCGCCCCAGCGGCCTTGGCATCCGTGGCGGCATGATCAGTGGCATCCGGCACTCCCGCGGTTTCCGACCGCAGCGACTTCCGTGCGGCGGAGAGTGCCCGGATGCTGTCGGCCGGTGTCATCGGGAGATGCTCTTCGAGCGACACCGAATCGGCGCCGTGTGCATCTGCCTCGGCGTGCGCGGAGTCCGCGGCCGCCGAGGAATCGTGGGCCGCCGGCGGATGCGCCTTGAGGCTGTCGACGCGCTGCAGCGAATCGGCGATGTACGCCTTCGATGCGCGCATATAGGAGAATCCGGATCCGCCGCCGACACCGGCGAGCACGGCGATGATCACGGGGATGAGCAACTTCTTCATGGAGTCGAACCGTCGTGCCTGAGGGAGTCCGGCGCGGCGTCTCCGCCGCGAATACGGGTGGCGGCATCATCGCCGGCGCGTGCGTCTGCGTTACGCGAAAAGCGGGCCAGCGCGATTTCGTCCATGCCCAGGCGATCCTGGTGCGCGGCCTCGACCTTCCACTGGTCCGTGTGACGATCCTTGAGTCGATCGAGAATGCGGCGATCGCGGGCCGCCGTCTCCAGCAGTTTCTGCGCGTCAGCGACCACATCATCCGCGGCGCGAACGGACTCTCCGGATGACTCGAGGCGCTGATCGAGCGATCCCAGCACGATGCCCAGCTGCTGCAGGTGTCCGACCCGCGGTTCGGTGCGATGTGCCGCGTCGACCTCCGCCCGCGAGGCAGCGTGCAGCTCGATGAGTGCGTCGTGTTCGCGGCGTGCCCGCTCGGCGGCATCCTGCGCGGTCGCGAGGGAACGGGCCCTGGCTTGCTCCGCCTGCTCCCGCAGCTCAAGGATGCGCTGCAATCGGAACTTGAACATCAGCGGCGCGCCACCGACGCTTCGATGGCCTCGGCAATCCGGTTCAGCGCCAGGTAGGTATCGCCATACGGCGAGACCTCATCGGGGCGCTGCTGCAGAAACTCCAGCGCGTGTGACCGATACTGGATCGCGGCATCGACATAGGGATCGCTGCCTTTCTGATAGGCACCGACCATGATGAGGTCTTCCTTCTCCCGATACGCGGCCTCGAGTCGCAACAGCGCGCTGCCGGCTCGCCGCTGGACGTCGTTGACGATGTGGTCGCGGACACGACTCTTCGATTCCAGGACGTCGATTGACGGGAAGTGGTTCTGCGACGCCAGCCGCCGGGTGAGCACGATGTGTCCGTCGAGGATCGAGCGGGCCGCATCGGCAACCGGTTCGTTGAAATCATCGCCATCCACGAGCACGGTGTAGATGCCCGTGATGCCACCCTTCGCAGCGTTGCCGGCGCGTTCCAGCAGCCGGGGCAACGACGCGAACACCGACGGGGGATACCCTTTCGTCGTCGGCGGTTCGCCGGTGGCGAGACCGATCTCACGCCAGGCCATCGCGACACGGGTCACGGAGTCCACCATCAGCAGCACCTGCTTGCCCTGATCACGGAAATACTCGGCGATCGCGGTTGCGACCAGCGCGCCGCGCGCGCGGACCAACGCGGCCTGGTCGCCCGTCGCCACGATCACGACCGATCGCGCCAGCCCTTCGGCACCCAGCGAGTTCTCGATGAAGTCGCGCACTTCGCGGCCGCGTTCACCGAGCAAGGCGATGACGTTGACGTCGGCTTGCGCATGCCGCGCGATCATGCCCAGCATGGTGCTCTTGCCGACGCCCGAGCCGGCGAAGATGCCGACGCGCTGGCCGCGTCCGATCGTCAGCAAGCCATCGATCGCCCGCACGCCGGTCTCCATCGGGCGGTCGATCGTCTGACGTTCGAGCGGATTCGGCGGTTCGGCGGCCAGTGGCACACGCGCGATCACATCGACCTTGCCCTTGCCGTCGATCGGATGTCCCAGGCCATTCAGCACGCGGCCCAGCAGTCCGGGGCCAACGTCGACACCGAAGGTCCGACCCAGTGGCTGGACGGAGCTGCCCGGATGCAGCCCGTCCAGCTCACCGAGTGGCATCAGCAGCACGCCGCGCTCGTGAAAGCCGACGACCTCTGCCAACACGGACCGATCGCGCGCATGACTCGTGATGCGGCACAATGAACCGAGGCCCACCTCGAGGCCGGTGGCCTCGAGCACCAGGCCGACCACGCGCGTCACGCGACCATAGGTCGCAAAACGATCACCCGCATCCAGGCGTGCGAGCATGGACTCGACGGCCGGAGTAAAGTTGGCGCCGAACGACGGATCGGCGTGGACGGTCAGACTCATGCCTGTACCTGACCGATGCTGCGATAGGCACGCTCGAGCGAGGTGTCCACGCGGCCGTCGATGATCCGTTCGCGTCCCTCGACGAGGCAGCCGCCGCGCGCGATGTGGGCATCGGCGACGAAGCGCACATCCTGCGCACGTCCCGTGCCGTCGGCGATCGTCGTGCCGCCGCAGGTCGCGGCGTCGTCCGGATGCAAGCGCACCGTGATGGACTGCTCGAGGGGAAACTGCGCCAGGGCGCGCTGCACGAGATCGCGCACGATCGTATGGTCGGCCGCGACTTCACGCTCGACGATGTGTCGAGCGACCGTGACCGCGATCGCCGCCACGTTCTCTTCCGTATTGGCCGTCCAGCGCTCGGCGTGCACCTGCACCGACGCGACCGCGGCTTCCAGCGCGGCGAGGGCCGACGCCAGCTGCACACCGGCCGCCTGCTCGCGAGCGCGCTCGGCATCGCGATAACCACGCTCATACGCGTCTGCCTCGAGCCGTGTCCGCTCGGCGGCGAAGTGCGCATGCAGGTCGATCTCGACCGGCGCGGCCTCTCGTCGCGTCTCGTCGGCGGACATCGGGAAGATGTCCGGCATCGGCAGCTCGTCGAGCGCCCACGGGGTGGCGTGCATGATCACCTTGGCGTGCTCAGACGATGACATCGTCGGACCCGGCGCTCAACACGATCTCGCCGGTCTCTTCGAGGGCGCGCACCTTCGAGATGATGTCGCCCTGCGCCGCTTCGACGTCGCGCATCTTGACCGGGCCGAGGAACTCCATCTCTTCCTTGAGACCAGCGACTGCACGCTGCGACATCGTCGCCATGATCTTCTGCTTGAGTTCGGGAGTGGTCGCCTTGAGGGCG
Organism: uncultured Gemmatimonas sp.; assembly: GCA_964565915.1. Taxonomy (GTDB): domain Bacteria; phylum Gemmatimonadota; class Gemmatimonadetes; order Gemmatimonadales; family Gemmatimonadaceae; genus Gemmatimonas. The sequence goes on along the minus strand of CAZMGX010000332.1, from coordinate 86 downwards.
AGTGCCAACTGCTTGACGTCGACCTCGCGCAGCAGGCGCTGCAGCGACTTGTCGTCGAGCGACGAAAGGTCCTCGAACACGAACAT
>CAZMGX010000331.1:0-5969 GCA_964565915.1 uncultured Gemmatimonas sp. | reverse complement strand
AGCGAGATCAGGATCGCGATCGGATCGAGGAACGATCCGAACTGAATCACGAGAATGAGATACATCAGCGCCACGGCGACGCCGAGGGCGATGAACACGTTCGTGAAGACCTCGTTCTGCTGCTCCACCTGACCACCCTGCGACAGGCTGACGCCGGGCGGCATCGCAATCTCCTTGACCTTCGATTCGAACACCTGCGTGACTTCGGTCAACGACTTGCCGGCGATGTTCGCCTCGACCTTGATCACGTTGGCGCGATCGAGGTGGTTGACGATGGCCGGACCGAGTTCACTCCGAATCCGCGCCACCTGCTCGAGCGGAATGATCTGCGCCGACGCGCCCTGCCCGATCCCGACCGGCAATTGCGCCAGGTCGGAGCCCCGAGCGCGCGCTTCGGGCGCCAGCCGCACCATGACCTTGCGCGTCTGGTTGGTCGGGTCGACCCAGTCACCGGCATCGAGACCGGCGAACGCCGGACGAATGGCCTGCGCGACCTGACCGACACTCAGCCCCAACGCCCCGGCCAGGCCACGATCGACCTGCACGGTGAGTTCGGGCTTCTGCCCCTTGGTGCTGAGCGCAACGTCCACTGCACCCGGCGTGGACTTGAGCGCTTCCTTGTACTGATCGGCCACGAGTTGCAGCGCGGCCTTGTCGGCGCCGCGCAGTTCGAGCGAGATCTGCTTCTGGTCTCCGGCAAAGTCGTTGGTGAAGACCGCGACATCGGCACCGCCGATCCGCTTCACATCTTCGCGCATGACCGCCGCCAGGTCTTCCGCGCCGCGCTCCCCCGCCTCGACGCGCTCAGCCTTGGACTTGAGCTTCACGTAGATGCTGGCCTTGTCCACGGCGCCACTGGCGCCGCCGGCCGTCGTGAAGGTGTAGCGCACCTCCGGGTACGACTCCGTCAGGCGCAACGTCTCCCCGACCTTCTGCCGCAGATAGTCGATGTTCGCGCCCGGTGGTGTTTCGACCGCCATGATGACTTCGGCGTTGTCTTCCAGCGGGAAGAACCCGCCGCCGACCCACCCCAGCGGCCCGGGCATCATGAGGGCGAACACGAAACTGCCGACCGCGAGCGTCACCATCGACTTCGGATGATCGAGCGCCCAACCGATCACGCGGCGATAGCCGGTGGCGAGATTGTTGAACCAGTTGTTGAACTTGTCCAGCTGCTTCGTGATCCACGCCTTCTGGTGCTCTTCCTGGTGCGGGTCCGGCCAATAGGCCGACAACATCGGATCGAGCGAGAAGGACACGAACAACGACACCAGCACCGAACAGGCGATGGTCAGCGCGAACGGCTTGAACCACTGCCCCGACTCACCTTCGAGGAAGGCGATCGGAATGAAGACCGCGATGATCGAGAACGTGGTCGCTGCCACCGCCAGCCCGATCTCGTCCGTGCCTTCGCGTGCGGCCGTGTAGTGATCTTTGCCCATCTCGACGTGTCGCACGATGTTCTCGCGCACCACGATGGCATCGTCGATCAGGATGCCGATCGCGAGGGAGAGCCCCAGCAGCGACATCGTGTTCAGCGTGAAGCCGAACGCCCACACGGCAATGAAGCTCGCAATCACCGAGACCGGCAGCGCCAGTCCGGTGATGACCGTCGACCGCCACGAGTTGAGGAAGAGGAACACGACCAGCACCGTGAGCAGCGCACCTTCGATGAGCGCGCTCTGCACGTTCGCCACCGAGTTCTCGACACGTTCGCCCTTGTTGCGCACGACATCCAGCTGGGCACCCTTGGGCAAGGTCGCCGTCAGCTCCGCAACCTTCTTGGTGACCGCTTCCGCCACGGCCGTCGTGGAGTACCCGTTGGTTTTCTTGATCTCGATGCCGACCGCTTCCTTGCCGTTGAACAGCGCGAGCGTGCGCTGTTCCTCGGTGCCGTCCGCGGCCGTGGCCACATCACCCAACCGCACCACGCGCCCGCCCCGCTCCGCCACCACGAGTTGCATGAAGTCGGCCGGACCGTCGAGGCGACCTTGCAGGCGGATCGTGCGTTCATCGAGCGCGCTGGTGACGCGACCGACGGGCACCGCGAGGTTGCCCGCCTGCAACGCACCGACCACCTGCGGCACGGTGACGCCGGCGGCCTGCAGGCGCTGCGGATCCAGGTTGACCGTCAGCTCTCGCTTGACGGCACCGGACACCATGACGTCGGCAACACCGGGAATCGAGCGCAGTTCGCGCGTGATGCCCGGGTCGGCAATCTGCGTCAGTTGCGCCGGTGACAGCGACGTCGAGAACAGCGACAGCGTCATGATCGGGAAATCGTTCGGGCTCATCCGCTTGAGGATGGGCTCTTCCATTTCCTGTGGCAGATCCTGTCGCTTGAGGCTGATGGCGTCGCGAATTTCCTGCGTCGCTTCCGCCAGCGGCTTCGAGTACACGAACTGCGTGACGATGGTCGCGAATCCGTCACGGGCCTCGCCGTTGATCGACTTGACGCCCGAGATGGACTGCACCGCCTCTTCGATCGGCTCGAGGATCTCGCGCTCGACCTGCAGGGGCGACGCGCCTGGATAGACGATCGTCGTCACCACGATGGGCGGCGAGACCTCGGGGAACTCGTCCGTCTGCAGCTGCGTCAGGGCGACGAGGCCGAAGCCCATCAGCGCCAACATCGAGACCACGGTGATCAGTGGTTTCTTGATGGCATAGTCAGAAATGAACATGCGTAGCTCGTGTGTGAGTCGTGGATACCGAGCGTGTGACTCAGTCGTTCTTTACTGGAGCCGCCGGCGCGTCTTTCGGCGACGAGACCGCGACCGACGAACCCACCGAAATGCCGCGTGCCGCTCCAAGCAGCACGGTATCCCCTGCTGCCAACCCGCTGCGGACCTCCAGAGTTTCCGCCCCTTCGTCCCGCACGCCAAGCTGGACTTCCACCCGCTCGACCTTTCCGCCCTTCAGTCGTACCACGAACGGCGACACGCCGGTCTGGTCGACGGCCTTCTCCGGCACCATCACACCGATCCGCTTTTCGACCGCCACCCGTCCCGAGATGTAAAGACCCGCCACGAGCGCATTCTGCGCGTTCGGCACCGTGGCCAGCAGACCGACCTGGCGCGTCTGCGGGTCGACCATCGGACTGATGCGCGTCACGCGTCCTTCGAGTTCGCGATCGGAGCCGTTGACCTGGAACAGGACCGTCGACCCCACCCGCACGTCGGCGAGGGCACTCGTTGGCACGGAGCCCTCCACCTTGAGGCTGCGCGGGTCGATGACCGTAAACATGGCCGCACCGGGCGCCACGATGTCACCCGGGCTCACGCTCTTCTCGGCGACGATCCCGGCAAACGGCGAGCGAATGGTGGCGTTGGCCAGATTCTTCTCGGCTGCGCCGACGCGAGCCTTGGCGTCCGCCAGCTGCGCCTGCGCCAGCAGATTGCCACGCTCCGCCACTTCGACATCACGTTCGGCGATCGCGCCCGCGGCGACCAGGGTTTTCGCGCGCCCGAGTTCCCGCGCCGCCTGGTCGGCGGCGACGGTCGCCTGCGTCAGCCCCGATCGCGCCGACGAGGCGGCGTCCTGGAGGACGGCATCGTCGATGCGCGCCAGCGGTGTGCCGACGGCAACACGTTGACCTGCGTCGACGAACGTCTGCAGCACGGCGCCGGCCACTTCCGCTCGGATGCGGGCTTCGCGATCGGCAATCAGCGTGCCCGAAATGGCCGGGCCACTGCGGAGCGTGTCGGTGCTGGCGACCGCGACGTTGTCGGGACCGATCATCTGCACGGCCGCCGCGGCCGCGGGCGCTGCTTCTTCACTCTTCTTGCACGCACCGAAGACGACGGCAGTGGTGACGATCGTCATCGCGGTGCGCATGGGCGCCATCCGGCGCATCGTGGTCATCATGGATTGAAGCCGGTTGGCGTGGTGGAACCCGACGAGAGCGGCAAGTCGCGCAGCAGTTCGAGTCGCTTGCGTGCTACCTGGAGATCACGTGCCGCCCTGGCGCGATTGGCGAGCGCCTGCTGCAACTGCACGCGTGTTTCAGACAGTTCGAGTTGTGTGGAGATTCCTTCCCGAAAACGCACTTCGGCAATGCTGTAGGCACGCTGCGCCTGCTCGGCCGTCCCGATGCTGGCCTGCCACGTCGCCTCGGCTTCGCTCAGGCGGGCCGCGGACGAGCGTGCATCGAGCGCGGCGCCTTCTTCCGCCTGCTTGAGACGCTGTTGTGCTTCGACCACGGATGCCTCAGCCGCGAGGATCTCGCCGCGCACGCGACCGCCGGTGAAGAACGGATAGGACAGCCCGATACCGACCGTCCAGTTGGGAAAGAAGTCCGCGAGGCTGGAGGGCAGCACGCCCACCGGATACGCGAGGCGCTGATAATTGGTCGTTGCGGAGATGCTGGGCAGTCGAGACGCCTTCGTGGCCTTGAGTTGCTGTCTGGCCACTTCGAGCCCCTTGAGTGCCTGCCGCACCGGAGCACGGCGCTCGACACCCGTATCGCTGGCCGCCAGTGTTTGCGCGACACGCGCCTGCACGGCCGGATCGAGCGTGAGCACCTGACTGGCCGCCACGTCGACCGTGTTGACGGGCAGCGCCGAGGCGGCCGCGGGCACCAGCAACGATTCGACGATGCTGTCGGTGAGCGTCAACACGCGCTCGTCGTCGATGTTGAGCAACTGCCGCAGCCGCAAGTACGCGAGATCGCGCGTGGTCCGCGCCTGCAACCATGCCGGGCGTTGGTTGTCGCGCGTCACCTGGGCGCGGATCAACTCGAACTCCGACGTCGTGCCGACACTGCGCGTGAGCTGCACCTGTCGCAGTGTGCGCTCCGACTGCACCAGCGACGAATCGGAGATCGCCAGCAGGCGATCGGCGAGCAGGGCATCGTAGTACGCCTGCGTCACGTCGAGTTGCACCTGCGCCTGTGCGCTGGTGATGCCGATCTCCGCCGACTCCTGGCCGGCGCGTGCCGCGCGGATGTTGGCGGTGGCGCGCCCACCGGTGTACAGCGGCTGTGATGCGGTCAGCCCGAAGTTGAAGTTGTACTCGGAGGCAAAGATGCGCGTGATGGATGCCGTGCCGTCGCCACCCGAGGTGGTGTCACTGCCGCCCCCCGTGTTGCCCGTACCACCCGCGCGACGGGCGATGGCCGCGAACTGGTTCTGCAACTGCTTCTGCCAGTTCAAGCTGGTGGCGAGTTGCGGCATCAGGGCAGAGCGCGCCTGATACTGCTGGCCGCGCGCACGTTGCTCGCCGGCCCGCGCGAGTGCGACTGATTCGCTCGCACCCGTCGCCATGCGCAGCGCCTGTTCGAGCGAGAGTGGCATCGGTGACGTCGCCGGCGCCTGCGCGCGCACCACCGATGGACTCAGGGCCAGCGCGGTGACCGCGATGAGTCGTTTGACGTGTATGGACATCATTCTTCTGCAGGAATGGACGTGGACGTGCTGCTACGTCGTGCCGTACGCGCGGTCGGTGGCGCCGGTTCCGACGCCACGCCGATTCCGCGCAGGAAAATGCGCACGTACGCGTGCAGTGACTCTTCAACCGATTGCGGGAACATCGCCGGCATGATCTCACGGTTCATCGCGTCGGCGAAGACGGCGCCCATGAGCATCGTGACCGCCCCGCGAACATCAGAGGGCCGTGTGGCGTCGGCATTCGTGATCCATCCCTGCCGGCGCAATTGCACCGCGTACTGACGCAACTGTGCAAACGCGCCGCTCGGCCCTTCCGCCGCACAGGTGGCAACACCGGGGCGTTCGGCGGCCTCGCTCATCATTTGGCGAACGATGTCGCGCATGGCCGACAATGACGCGTGATGTGCATGCACCCACCGAAACAGCTCGCTCTCCGGATGGACCGCCTGTGTCGGCAACACCACTTCCTGCTCGAGTCGCGCACACTCGTGCATGACGGAGTCGAGCAGCGCATCCTTGGAGCCGAACTGGCGGAAGATCGTGACTTCATTGACTCCCGCCTCTTCGGCGATGCGGCGTGTC
>CAZMGX010000330.1:0-5980 GCA_964565915.1 uncultured Gemmatimonas sp. | reverse complement strand
GCGTGAAGAACGTGAAGGATATCAACGGAGATTCGCCGCTTAGCTGGGCAAGCTGGCATACGAGACCTGACGCGGTGCTTCGCCTCCTTACGTATGATGACTTCTACGTCCGCCCGGACAGGGCATCAACATTCGATCATGGGATCGGATGGGGTGAGATGGAGCTTGAACTCCTAGGTCGGCCGCTCACGTAAGCCCTAGATCCGCGCAATCGCCCTCTCGGGCGCCTGCTGCCCAACGTGCGTTGCAGCTGACGAACGCTTTACTGATTGCTCGCTGCGCTCGCTTTGTTGGAGCGTTCGCAGCTGAACGTGGACGTTAGGCCGCCAAAACTGGCTAAGGGCGAATGACGCGCTTCGACTATCCCCATTGCGACCACCCCGCGCTCGCGGTGTTCGCGACTGTCGCCAGGGAGTTCTGCGACGTCGTCGACCGCCACGCCGTAGTCCCGCGAGAGGAGTTCATCCTCAGCATCCACCGCCTGCTACCGCTGCTATACGCGCGCGCACTCGCCCTGCCGAGCACCGATGTCTTGTATGACCTGTCGAGCGAGGGTGAAGAGTCGCCAGACGAACTGGCGCCAGCCACACCTGACCCAGATCGACGTTCGCACGATGAATGGTCAACGTTGATGCGCCAGCTCGCGTCGACCATCGGACCCGAACGGTACTACCGTGAGGTGTTCGATCCGTACGAGCCGCCGGAGGAGGGCGAGGTGAGTGCCGACCTTGCCGACGACATTGCCGATATCTACGCCGATCTTCGTGACGGCCTCGCCAAGTGGTCGCGAGGTGAGTCGGGCCAGGCGCTCTGGGCCTGGCGATTCGGATTCGAGGTGCACTGGGGCGAGCACGTCACGGGTGCGCTGAGAGCGCTTTGGGCGCGGGCGGCGTGGCACGACCTTCCTTGGCCCTCTGGAGCCTAGGACGCGGCCTAACTGACGTTGGAGCAGACGCGGGCACTATTGATTCGTGCGCCCTCCGGGCGCACTCTATGTGATGCCCGTCAACTGGACGTTAGGCATCACTTCCCGCTTTGATCCATGACGACGCTGGCGATCTATCGACATCGACGCGCGGGCGAGGGTAGCGGATCGTCACTTAGCACTATCAGAGCGCTGAACGATGCGGAGTCAGACCGCTATTTGGCAGCAGTCGATCATTTGAGCGACTTCGAACGAACCCGTGACTTGCTGCACCTGTGCACTAGCAACCTAGAAGAGGTTAGCTCATCAATCAGCGCTCGAAGCGACATCGATCAGTCACCGTGGCGCGCTCCGGGATGACGTGGCAGAACGACGGGAGCTTCAGCGAGTTGTTGTAAACTTCCTCAGTTCGGTGCGTCTCTACTTGGATCACCGCCAAACGCATCTCACGCGACGCTATGGGCCGAGCAGCCCTGAACTTGCAGCATTCAACGAATCGCGCAGGGCCGAACATGTGGAGTCACCTGAGTATGCCTTTGTCTACGAGTTGAGGAACTTCGTCCAACATTGCGGAATGCCGCTACAGGTGATTCGAGTGGGCCAAAGACTTGTAGCGGAAGGAAACACCGAACGGATAGAGACCGAGACGATCGTCAGCTGCGATCGGGATCAGTTGCTCGGACTGTTCGCCGACTGGAGGCATTCTAAGTCCTTTATTCGATCGCAGGACGAGACCTTCTCGATCGCTCCAATGCTCTCGGCGATGCTTCGATCATTGGAACGAATCGAGATTGCGACGGTCAAAGCAATTATGCCAGCCCTCTGGGACGACGCGCGGTTCGTCACGAGCATTCTGCAGGAAGGATGCGACGTCGACGCCACTGGTATGGTCGGAAGTCCACTCCCAAGCAAACCGATTCCGGAGCAGTTCGCGCTGTCACTCAAGCTCCCGCCTTTCTCGATTCTCGGCTGGCTCAAGCTGGTATCACTTACGGATGAGTCACCAGGCTACCGGCCCAACACGATTGCCCTAGCATGGGAGACCCCGCCGCAAGTGGAACTTGGATGATGCCTAACGAATCGTTGCTGCCGACAGCGCTTTGCGGAATGCGCGCTGCGCGCGCAGGTTTATGAGAGCGCTGCTGCAGAACGCAAAACGTTAGACAGGTAGCAGGCATTGGTGCCGTGGCGTGTCTGGTGGCTCCGACCGACTCTGCGGTCCCCGCGTCCCGCTAACCCAGTCTCAGCGCGCCGGCGTGGTGGCCGGTTTGATGTGTCGATCAATGGCCGGATTTGAGGTGTCCACTGGGGCCTCATGGATCACCGAGCTGAGCCATGCAATGCTTCGATTCCGATCTGCTCGACAAATCGTACGGTCGCAGCGCGCCGGTGCCGGCTCGCTTCTCATCGCCTCGAAGCACTGGCAGGATCGTGCGAAGCGGGACGACTGGTCGCGGTGCCGAAAATACCTCATGAGGGAACTCAGCGAATGTCTCGGACTACGCAGGACCGTCCCATGCTGCGCGTGATGCGATTCGGTAAACGCGCGGTGAGGAAACTTCTGGAAAAACTACGTCCGCCTCCGTCGTGGGTCCTGGCCCAGCCGAATCCCCGCCGCGTTCAACCCATCGAAGCGCCACGGCTCTTTGCAATCATCGGAGCCTGGATGGAAGCAGACGTGATTGCCGCAACGGTCAAGAACGCGTTCGCCCAAGGCTGTGAGCGCGTCTATCTGGTCGACAACGACAGCCCGGACGCCACCGTCCACGAGGCGATCGCCGCCGGCGCCATCCTCGCTGAACGTTTCACATCGACGCACTACGACGAACGGCAACGGTTGCGAATCATGAACGCTGTCGTCGATCGCATCTCACGCGCCGAGGCCAGCGATCATATCTGGTGGCTCTGGTTGGATGCCGACGAGTTTCCGCACGGCCCAGGCAGGCGCACCATCCTCGAGTTCTTGTCCGGACTCGATCGACGGTTCCGCATCGTTGGCGCCCGATTCATCAACCACTTTCCGAGCGGCACCCCTGAATACCTGAGTGGCTTTCACCCGCTGGATTTCCAACCGCTCTGCGAGGAACATCGGTTTGGCTGCGCCCTGGGCCATCGGAAGCACCCATTGCAGCGTTTCGATCGCGACGGCGCGCCCATCGAGTGCGATCGTGGCTTCCATGTGGCGTCGAGCGCTGAGCGACCGCTGCTCGAGCCCACCGACGCGATCTTCCTGCATCACTTCCCCTATCGCGATCAGGCCGTAACGCGGCAGCGCCTGTCGACCTTGTGTGCGAACGACGCTGAAGGAGACAGGCGCGTCAAGGAAGGCGATGATGCAGGCGATGGGATGCTTCCACGGTTCCAGACCATGGAGGCCGTCTATCGTGGCGACTGGCAGAAGGCACGCAACTACGTTTCAGAGACGGGCTTCTCCGTGCCGAATCCGGTACCGTGGACGTCGCTGGCTTCCGCCGCCGACGTCGCATCCGGGCGGTGGTATTCTGCCGAGGAACTCCAGCGCGCTATTGAGCAGCACGCCAGATAGGCGGGCACCTCAGCCGTGGAGAATGCCACGTCACTTCATAGTTTCGCGCATGTTGAGCCGCTACGCGGGCTAGCTTCCGGATGCTCAAGCGCCGCTGAACTCTCCCACAATCGACGGACATTTCCGCTTCATGCCGAGCATTACAAGCCGTTTGCGCGCGCTCGCGAGCCGATCTCGCTTGCAGGACGCAATGCGCCTCGCGCCCGCCGGTGTGCGGAATAGAAGGGTGTGGCTGCTAAGAAGCTGGCTGAAGCCGGTTTTGGTGCTACCGGTCACCATTCACCTCGAGGATGGTACGCGCGTCAAGCTCTCGAGCGATCCGCTGGACGACGTCGTGTTGGGCGAGTTGTGGATGCAATATCAATCGCTGTTCTTTCCTGCCGAACTGGCGCTCCTCCCGGAGAATGCGATTGCTCTCGACGTTGGCGCGCATCATGGCGCATTCGCCGTCGCCTTTCTCGCGCGATTTCCTTCCATGCAGCTGATTGCGCTCGAGCCGGACCCGCAAGGTTTCCGCATGCTCTCGGAAAACATCGACGAAAATCACTTGGGCCGACGATGCGAGTTGATTCAGGCTGCGATCGCGGATCGCGAAGGTGAGGTGCTGTTCGAACAGAGTGAGGAAGGATCGTGGGGGAATTCCGTGGTCGACGCACCGACTGGTCGACCCACGAGCTCCGTCCGCGGCATCTCGCTCGCGACGTTGCTGCGCGGGCGGCATGTCGATTTCGTGAAGTCGAACTGCGAAGGCGGCGAATACAGCCTGATTCCGCAGCTTCTGCGCATGAAGGTCTTGCCACGGGTGATCGTGCTATTGCTTCATCCGCGCGACGGGGAGGAGCAGAAACTCCTGGCCAGTCTGACGAACGTGGGATACGACGTGACGCCGACCTGCACGAGTCCTTCGCATCCTCGCTACGTGTGCGTACGGCGCTGACCGCTCACAGGACGCCGAACTTCCTGCGGCTCGACGTCACCTGTGAGCGCGGATCGAGATTGAACAGGCGCTGTACGAATGCCTGCGCGCGCCATGGTACCAGCCGTTGATCGGACGCGGCCTCGAGAACGCGCCGCAGTGACGCTCGGCGATTGAGGCCGTAGCTGTTGTCGATAATGCCATTTTTGGCCTGCAACGCATCTCGGACAACGGGACGAGTCAGCGGATGGAGGCTCACCGATTCCATCGCCTTCCGGAAGCCGGCGTGCATGGCCAACCTGTTTCTGGTCATGCCTTGTGGGTTCATCCTGTAGATCGCATCGACCGAGTCGGAATACCGAATGCGTGGGGACTGCGCGAGCAGGCGCATCCACATCTCGAAGTCCTCGTGATTCGGCAGATTCCTGTCGAATGCGCGTGGCCGGTATCCGAACAGTCGCGCATCAAAAAGCGCCGCATGTATCGGAATGCTCAGGTCGACCTCCCAGCGTATCGCCAGCTCCAACTCGTGATCGATGCTGGTGAAGCGCGGTTCCGTGAACTCGTTCTGCAGCGATTGACCATCCTCACGCAGGTAACGAAAATCGCTCACGACGATGGTCGGCTCACCAGTGTCGATGAGCGCCAGATCGTGGGAGAACTTTTCCGGCGCAATGAAATCGTCGGCGTCGAGGAACTGTATGTATCTGCCTTGCGCGGCTTGCAGTCCCGCATTTCGTGCGGCCGAGAGTCCGCGATTGGGCTGCTCAATAAGCGTCAGGCGCGCGTCGGTACGCCGCATGCGATTCACGATCGCGCTCGCATCGTCAGGGGATCCGTCGTTCACGACCACGACTTCCCACGAATCGACACTTTGGGCTTGTATGGATGCGATCGCACAGGTCAGAAGATGGGATTGCCCGTAGCACGGGATCACCACCGAGATTGACGGAGGTCGGTTGACCGATTGGAGCATCGTCGGGGAACTTTAAGGACTGAAATTGCAAGAATCGAGGCGGCTGCCATGGAAGGTAGACTGTCTCATCAGTGCGCAAATCACGGCAGCGAAAGATGGTACCCGCGACCGTCCCTAACGATTTCCCGGCGGGCTCGTGCGCTGATTGGGCCTGTGGCGCCCGCCCGCTGTATCGCTCGGTGCCGAGCCCGGGCGTCATTCAGTGTCGGACACGCCGGTCTGGGATTGTCTGCGCATCCCGATGAAGCGTCCTGAACGGGTGGTCCCTCACTCTCAGGATGGAGCTGAGCCATAAGGTCCCACGTTAGCGACGTTTCCGGAGGTCCGGATCCGTGACACGGGAGGCGCAGGAGGATGCTCGCACGTCACTGCGTGCAGTGCATAGGTGTCGCTGCGCGCATCGATGGTGCGTTCGCCCATCGCCTGCTCGGGACTCATGTACTGCGGCGTACCGAGACTCAGGCCGGTCTGCGTCATGAGCGCGCCGCCGGCCGTCTGCACGGCGAGCGCGATACCGAAGTTGGCGACCAGGGCGTGGCCGTTCTGCAGCAGGATCTTCTCGGGCTTGATGTCTCGGTGGATCACCCCGAGCGCGTGTGCGCAGCCCAGCGTATCGGC
>CAZMGX010000329.1:0-5980 GCA_964565915.1 uncultured Gemmatimonas sp. | reverse complement strand
CGCTGACCCACACGAGTGAGTGCGTGATGTCGGCCAGCGTCGGCGCGAGACGTTGCGACGCCGGATCGGTGCGGCGCGCGTGCACGTGGCTGTAGGTCAGCCGCATGCGACTGGACGCACCAAGCCGCAGGCGTGCCTGCATGTCCACACCGCGGGCGTGACCGGTGCCGCCACCGACCGGCGAGAAGTCGGGCGCAAACTGCCAGAGGGCGCGATACTGCTTGTCGTAGGCTTCGACGCGCAGGCCGCTGCTGTCCGAGCCCCACTGAAGGCCAAGGATCGACTGGGCCACACGCATCGGCGCAAACGGGGCCGACGGGGATCGGCGAAACGTGGGTTCGGCCACCTGATGATAGATGCCCCACGCCGCTGTCAGCCCCACGTCGCCGACCTGCCAGGCAATCGACGTGCGTGGATCGAGCGTGCGTTGACCGGTCAGCGTCGATCGATCAGAGCGAAGGCCGAGCCCCACGCGCGCGCCGCGCACGAAGGTGCGTGTGACGTCGACGAACAGCCCGTCGCGCCGACTCGTGGTGGCTTCGGAGAACACTTCACGCGCACCGGATGAGCCGATACCAAGACTCGTCTGGCCCCGATACAGTGCATGCAGCAGCTCGTGCTCGGCGCCCGCGGTGATGACCAGCCCGCGGTCATCACGCCACCCGATCGACGCCAGCATCTGCGGCGCGCGCAACTGCGTGCGCAGCGTGAAGGATCCGAACTGCTCGTCGCGCGAGTGACCGGACCACGCCACGGTCACGGCGGGTCGCCAGCGGGTGCTGCTATCGCGCCACGACAACACCGCCATCTCTTCGCCCGTCGTCGCCCCGTAGCGCGTGTCGCCCGAAAGATCCGCCTGACCCACCCCGAAGCGCGACGCCTGCCGCACCCCGAACAGGCGCACCCGTCCCGCTTGCGAGGTCGACCATTCAATGGCGGCACTCGCGTTGCCGCCGCGCGGCGCGGGATCGAACGGTTGCGCCTGACCAAACGCACTCACGAGCGGCGCCAACGAATTCACATCGGCGGCGGCCCGCACGCCGATGCGACGATGTGGACGAAACCCCGCCGATGCGGAGAGCGAGCCGATGGACGCGGAGAGCGACGCGTTCGCCCGCGTCGGTGCATCGGCGGTCTCCATGCGGATCAGCCCCGACAGGGCGTTGCCGTGTCGTGCACCAAAGCCGCCCGACGAGAACACGGTGCGCGACAACAGGAACGGATTGATCGTGCCGGTCACGTGACCGGTGGGATTGTCGAAGCGCACCGGCGACAGCATCCACGCGTCATCGATCAGGACGCGTGTTTCCGTGACGTCGCCCCCACGAACGAACACGCCGGTGCCCTCGTCGACGTTCTGCGCTCCCGGCAGCGTCTGAATGGCGCGTGCCACGTTTGCGGCGGCGCCAGGTGTCTGCACCACCTCCAACGGCGAGAGTGTGGCCGTCTGTCCGGAGCCCAGCGTGTATTCACCGGCGGCCACCACGGCGACAACGCCCAGCACCGGTGGCTGCGCCGTCAGGCTCAGTGTCACGACGGAGTCCGATGGCAGTTGCAGGTCGACGGTTGCGGGGATGAACCCGACAGCACGCGCCACCACCGTGGCGAGCCCGCGATGCGCCGATCGCAACTCGAAACGGCCCGCGCTGTCGGTGCGCGTCTCCTCGAGTGTTTCGAGGACATACACGGTCGCACCGGCGATCGGTCGCAGGTCGATGCGCGCCACACGCCCGCGCAGGACCACATCGCGTACGTTCGACTCGGTGGTCGGTGGCGACGCTACGCTGCCCGCTGCTTGCGCTCGCAGCGAGAACGGGGTCACCACCGACAGCACGAAGCCGCCGACGGCGAACAGGATGGCGCGGAGCACCGCGCGGGGCACAACGCGGCGGACCGCGTTCGGAGTCACGCGAACAGGCATGGCACAATGCTCTGCGGCGCGCCCGCCGGATACCAGCGGTCATTCGGTGAAGCGACAGCGCGAGTCGGTGAATACCGTCGGCGTTCGTCGAACTTCCTGACGCGAATCGTTCAGGCGACTTCCGACGGCTCGGCGAACGCAGATTGCGCCGAGCGCGTTTCAGTTGCCGGCGCGTCGCGGTAGGTTGCTGCTTTTTGTTGTTCAACAAATAGCATTCGGCCCGCCCGACGCACGATGCCGGTGGCCCACCGCACGGAGCGATTCGCGCTCGTTCGCGTCATTCGCGTCAGTCAGTTTGCCGGGCCAGTCGACTGGTTGCCGGGCAGCCGGTTCGCTGCCGAATACGCGTGCGAGGCTACGTGCCCGCGCGCATCAGCGTGCGCGGCTTTACATCGCCAAGACGGCCAGCGCGTGACTCGGCCTCATTACGTACGGCCTGCTGCGCAAACTCCGGTGGCACCGCGGCGACGCGTACGGCGGCAAGTTGGCCCAGACGTCGTGCAAGTGCGTAGTGCGGATTGGCGTGCAACGCGCGCTCGAGTCGCGCGGCGATACCGTCCACCGAATCCGCGAGCCCATCGACCGAAAGCAGCAACTCGTACCTCCCTACCGTGTCTACATCCACGGCGCGAAGTATGGCCACGGTTGGCGGCTCGCCGTCGGCCCACAACGCACGCAGGCACTCGGCCACGAACGGCTCGCTCAGCTTCTCGCCGCGCAAATCACTCACGTTGTCCATGCGGCCGAGAAATCGCAGGGACGGCGTCGCGTGCAGGAAGCCGGTGCACTCGACCACATCGCCGAGGCAGTAGCGCCACAGGCCGGCACCGTTCGTGACGATCACCTCATACTGCGCACCGCGCTCAACTTCGTGTGCCCGAACGATCTCGCCCGTCGTGAGCGCACGAAATTCGAAGAAGTGCGACGTGATGGCCAACGGAAGTGCGCTGGCGATCGGCAGGGACACCACCGCTTCAGTGGCCAGCAGGCCTTTGGGTTGGACCAGGCACTGCGGCAATCGCGCGGCAAGACGGCGACATCCGGATGCCGCCGCCTGCTCACCCCAACAACTGACGACCTGAAGCGCCGGCCACCATCGCGGCCAGTCTTCCGCACCGATGCGCCGCAACGCGGCGGCGCGCGAACGATCGGGTCGACTGCGCCACTCGGCCTGCGCGCCCGCGGGAAGTGCGGCAAGCCATGGTGTGTCGCCAGTGGCCACGGCGTCCAGCAACGCCGACCAGTGCACACTGGCCTGGCCGACCAGCAGCTCGAGGAATGAGGGATGCCAGACCGAAATCACCCGCAGGTCGCGGCGACGCAACAACGCCAGCAACGTGAGTGCCCAGAACGTCGACTCGTCACGCACATGGCGAACGGACGACGGGACCGCGAGTACCTGGCGAATCAGCCATGCCTTTGCGCCGCCCAAGTAGTCGGCGTCATCCGCGAACCCGATGGGCACTGCCGACCCGGCATCCGCGGAGGCGCCATGCGCCGAGGCGGCGTCCTCGTCGTGCGCCGTATCGGACATGGGCGAGATCGACCAGTAAGCCGGTCCGCCCCGCATCGACGGCCGCAGTCGCGCGAGATCGAGCATCCACGGGGCCACGGCCGCATCGAACGAGCGCTGCAATTCACTGGTGAACGGAATCAGTTTGCGCGCGCCGCTCGAACCGCTGGTGGGTACCAGATGGGTCACCGGCAAGCAGCTCAACACGTCAGACTCACCGCGCTGGATCCGCGAGACATACGCGGCCACATCGGCATAACGACAGACGGGGACGCGCGCCGCAAAGTCGCGGTAGTCGCGCACGGTGGCAAAGTCATGCGAACGGCCGAACACGCTGCCGGCGTCACGGGTCAATTGCCGCTGCAACCAGGCTCGCTGCGCCGTCTCCGGCGCGGCCAACGCGTCACGAAAGCGAGCGCCCGCAGACCGACTGGATACCAGCCAGATGTAGTTGGCCAGCATCGCAGACAGACTCACGGTGAGCGTCCCCTTAGCATGCGGGCTCCCGCTGCCGTCAGGTTGTGATCACCGAGGTTCGTGAGGCACACGAGCTCATCCCCTTCGGCGTGGTGCGCATTGCGCGTCAGGAAAAACTCGACGTGCGGGTCGCGTTGTTTGCCGTCGGGTATCGCGGCCAGTTCGCCGCGCAACCGCTGCGGATACTGGAATCGTACGACGCCCGATTCGGCGAAGTAGCCGGGACCCTCGGCGGTACCTGCGCCGAATCGCGCCGTGGCCAACTGCGAAAGCAGGCGGAACATGTCCGGTGGCGTGGGGCAATCGAAGCGGGGCCAGAACTCGCGCCAGAAGACCGGCAGAAACCGATACGTCCGATAGCCGGACGACAGCAGCAGCCAGTACCACGGCTCGTGCAGTCGGTCCCCCTGAATTTCCCGAACCATCGCGATCCATCCGCGCGCAAGCACCGGTGAACCCCAGACCTCGGGATCGGTAATCGTGTCTCCCGAGTACACGACGTTGATGTGCTGGCCCTCGAACGTGGCCGTATACACCTGCAACGTGGTGAACCCGACCAAGCGAGACCCGCGACGAATACGCAGTACCCAGTCCTTCTCATCGAGGTCCTGCGAGAATTGCCGCTCGGTCACGCCGCAGAAGTGGGTCGACAACAGGTCGAACAGTTCTTGACGGTCAACGGGAGTGAGCGCCGAACGCCGCAACGCCGACGCGGCGAGGCGCTCGCTCGCGTGGGACGCGTCGGGTGTGAGGACTGGTGCCGCCGGAAGCAGTGAGGGGTTCACAGGAGCGCGACCTCCGGTCGGAAGGGTCGCTCGTCCCAGGCATCGGGGCTCGCGTCGTGGCCGGGCCACTCGACGGCATACAGGGTGGTGCGATACTCGCGGACGTTGGCCGGAATGCGCGAAGCCAGACGCGCCTGTTCACGCAACGCGGCCAGCTGCGGGTCGTGTTCGTCGCGCGTGACCATCAACCACGCCAGTCCACGCCGCGCCGCATCAGCGGACAGCAGACGCAACAGCGCTGTCCATACGGAAGATCGACGGCCACCATTCGACACGCGTGCCGCGTGCTCGCGGTCTACCGAGAGTCCGAGAATGGCCCCGTGTGCCAGCACCTCACCGGGCGCGGGCAACGCGGGGGCGAGTCCTGCGGCGGCCAGTGTGTTGACCACGGGACGCGTCCAGCGAAGTGCGCCGTCGTAGGCGACGACGACTGTCTGCCGGAACGCCCGCTGATCCCACACGGCGCCGGCGGCGACGATGGGCCCCGTCGTGCCACCTGCACGGACGACACGAAAGTCAGCGGGTGTGATACCATGGTCGGCCAATTGTTGCCAGCGCGCAGCATCCCACGTGAGGGTGAGGTGCGCTGCCCGCGACTGCTCGCTCAGGAACGCCATCAGTTCGTCGCGATCAGGCGACGACGCCACACTCGCCGACGGTTGCTCGAGGCGGCTCACGGGCAGCAACACGGTCACGAGTTCGGCCAGCGGCCGGTAGGCCGGCAGCCCGAAACGTCGGCCATGCTCCAACACACGACGCGCCCGCACGTTCTCGGTGGCAATGCTGGTGAAGCACGCATCGAGCGCCTCCTCCTGCACGTACTCGTGCAGACAGGCATATCCATCACGCAGCATCTGCGCACGATGTGACGCATCCGGATCCATGCGCAGTTCGCCGAGGTAGCCAAGGCGCGCCGCATGACCGCTGCGATGCAGCGTGTTGGTGCTGAGGCGGGCCACCCCTTCCAGTCGCCCGTCGTGCCGGTGCACGATTGTGCGATCGTGCGCACCGGCCAGCCCCTCGCCGGCAAAGTAGTCCGGCTCTCTGGTGAAGGCGACACTGACGGCACCCGGCATCACCATGCGACGCAGCAACGCGCGGACATCGGCGTCGTCGTCTCTCGAGGCCAGCGCAAAGCCGTTGGCGAGACCCGGAGCGGCCGTTACCGGAGGCATGTCACGCGTCAGGCGGCCGGCAGCAGATTCCCACGCCACGCCATGTCGCCCAGCGGATAGTGATCGCGCAGGCTCACGTCTCCGCGATGCATGGCGTTGATGCCGAAGA
>CAZMGX010000328.1:0-5999 GCA_964565915.1 uncultured Gemmatimonas sp. | reverse complement strand
CGGCATTCTGCTGGGCGCGATCGCGGCATGGCAACGCGGGATCACCGAGCGCCTTATCGTCGCCCTCGGTGACGCCCTACTGGCGGTACCGCGTTTGGTGCTGCTGCTCGTGACGGCGGCGTTGTGGGGGCCGGGCCTTGGTGTCGTCGTTGGCGTCCTTGCCCTCACCGGCTGGATGTCGGTCATGCGGATGGTGCGCGCAGACGTCGCGCGGGTGCGCGCGCTGCCGTATGTCGAGGGGGCGTCAGCCGTGGGGGTCCCGTCATCACGAGTGCTCTGGCGACACGTGCTCCCGAACGCCCTCGGCAGCACGGTCGTGGCGATCACGCTCGGCGTCGGCAATGCGATCCTTCTCGAAAGCGGCCTCTCGTTTCTGGGACTCGGCATACAGCCACCCGCACCGAGTTGGGGCAACATGATCGCCGGAGGACGTGAGTGGCTGCTGGTCGCGCCGTGGATCGCGCTCGCGCCCGGCGTGCTGCTCATTGTGACCGTGGTCGCGTGCACGTTGGTGGGTGACGCATTGACATCCGACTGATATCCGCGTGACCTCCGACTGAGACCCAACGGCGATCGGCGGCGGTCGTGGCGCAGCGCTACTGGGTGGCGCGGCGCTGAATTTCCACCGATACGATCGCCCGCGAACCCGCGGTGATGTCGACGTGTGTACTCACATCCGCCCAGTCGTCGATCGGCGTGCCGTCCAGTCGACACGCGCGCGCCCGCCAGCGGCCCTCGGGCAAGATCCATCGGCCGTGAGTGGCGACGTCGCGGTGGTTCACCGCGCGCAGATACAGCGACGACGCGGTGTCCGATAGGCAAACCGCGCTCGCACGAAGGCCAGCCCCTTCGAGTCGTGGACCCGTCATCGTCAGCGGCCCGGTCTCGAGATCACGCCATGACTCGCCACACAGCGGCAGCAGGAATGCGTCCGCCTGTTGCTCGATGTCATTGAGCGTCGCGTCCTCCAGCCGGTCGTGCAAGAGCAAACCCACGCGGGCCGCAAAGCGTCCCTGGCACTGTGCCGCCGGGATCGGGTGTGGCCAGCCGGCATGCCCCGGCCGCTCGGGCAGGTCGTTTCGTGAGAGCTCGCCGATGGCGCGGAGCACGGTCACGTAAAGGCGACCATCGGCACGTTCCGCTTCTGCGAGTCCATCACTGAGGAGCGTCGCCCCGCGGACGTCGTCAGTGACGGACAACCATCGATGCAGGGGCATCGTCGGCGGCGGCACTTCGAATGGCTGTGCGCCGGGAAACCCGTCGATCGCAAGCCGCTCCACCGGCCCGAAAGCGGCATCGGCGAGACAGCGGCGGTGCTGCCTGTCGGCCTGTACGTCGGTGTTCCAGCCGAGCCGCAGACGGTGATCGCGACGGCGATTGTCGCCGCGCACGTCGCAGCGTACAAATGGTGCCTGCGCATCGAGCGACAACTCGGTCCAGACACGCACGAACTCGCGTCCCGCGCGCCAAAGCCAGCCAAGCCGCACCGCGCCGCGCAACGGTCCGCGATGCGTAATCCGCACGGACCTGAGCCGAAGCGGTTCCGGATCACCACGCAGGGATGGCGTATAGCTGTCACCCGCGTCGCGCGTCGTCTCCAGTACCAAGGCCCGAGTGATTTGTCGGCCTGCGGATTCGATCGTCACGCCGTCGCGCGATGCCTCGATGCGTACGTGCCCGTTGTCGATGCTCCAGACGCCCGTGGCATGACTGACGACCACGGGCTTGGGTGGCGCCGCGGTCGACGCGTCATCGCGTGGATGCTGCGCGGCAGACAACACCCGTATGCCGAAGGCCGGGACGTCGGGCACCCACGCCAGCACGCGATGCACCCGTACGAGATCGTCATCCGGGTAGTGCTGCGGCGACTCGCGTCGCGCGTGACGCACGCGTGAACCCAGATGCTGGAGTACACATCCCGGCACGATCGCGGCGGCGGCGTCTTCCGACGTCCGGTGTGCCGGGGTCGGCGGCACGCCGTGCGTGCCCCCTCCACTGCCAGGACCGACCCGCACGTCAGCCAGTGTCTCCAGTACCGACAACTCCGCAACGCCACCACGCGGGCGCGACGCACGATTGCGCACGACGACCGGCGGGTGAGGCACCAGCCCGCGCGATCGCGCTGCTACGCGGTCATGCGACAACGCGCTGCCCAGCATCGCACTACGCAGCTCAGGGACCAGCGCCGCGACGTCGCGTTGACGTCCCGTCATGTCGGCCGCGACATGATCGATCGAGCACCCGCAGAGTGTGTCGTGCGGATGCGTTCGCAGCAGCAACTCCCACGCGTGATGCAGCAGCACCGGAGCTTGCGCGAGCGTGATGACACCGTCGGCGGCGACGCCCTGCATCGCGGGTGGTACATGGAGCCATGCAAGCGTCAACCATGGCTCCACGTCACGCAGCAGCGCCCGCTCAAGGCGCGCGTTCTGCCGCTTCTGCGAAGCGCGCGTCGCCAGCGTGCCCTGCAAGGTCCAGGTGTAACCGTAACTGTCGCGGAGCTCGCCGCGAACTGCAGGTATACGCGATACCACCTCAGGGCGCGACGCCGCGAGCCGCATCGCCCCAGCGACGCGCGCCAACGTCGAGCGGGTGATCGTCACGCCGTCGCGCGCGGCGTGACCGCTCAGGCGTTCGATCGCCGCGACCAGATCCGGTGCGCTCGCATGATGATCCGCCCCCACCGTGAGCATCATGACACCGCTCGTGTTTCTCGCGGTCAGCGTATCGCGGACGCGTTGCCAGCGTGCGGCGGATTCGTGATCAGCGGTCGGCAACGCGCTGCCGAACTCGTACCCATCCGGTGGCAGGTGATGCAGCAGCACCCGGCTGCCGTCGGCGCTCTCCCACCACGCGGTGTCGGCGGACGGGAACGACCGCCCGCCGAAGCCGCGCCAGACGACCGCGACCTCGAAGCCAAAGCCTCGCGCAATGCTGGGCATGGCGGCGGGATGACCAAACGTGTCCGGGCAGTACGCCACGGCCGGAGGTCGCGCGCCGAGGCGCGACAGCCAGCGCCGCCCCGCCTCGAGATTGCGAACGATCGCCTCACCCGAAGGAATGAGATTGTCGCCTAGCACGTACCACGGTCCGGCCTCGAGGGCACCGGCGGCGAGTGCTCGGGCGACATCGGCCGTGCGATCGGGCCGAATGGCGAGGTAGTCCTGCAGCACAATCGCCTGCCCATCGAGCAGAAAGGGCGTGGCGGGGTCGACTGGCGCGGCCAGCAACGCGTCGATGAGGGCCACGAGGCGAGCCTGAAAGCGCACCGCCGGGTGGTACCACTCCCGATCCCAGTGTGTGTGGGCGACGACGTGAACGACGCGTGCGCCCTCGTCCCCGTCGAGGTCGAACGAGAGGCGGTGGTCGGGCCGTGGCAGATGCGAATCAGGCACCCTGCAAAGTACCGCAGTTGACCGGGCCGCGTGACCGGTCGACCTTTCCCACTGCTGTGTCCTGCATGTTCTGCCCCGCGTCATCCGGCGGGACCTGCTGGCGCATCTGCGAGGTCCGTCGTGACGGACCGCCCGTCGGCACACACTTCAGCCAACCCCTGTGCAGTTTCTCACTGACTTCTTCGATCGATTGCGTGACCTGCCGGCCCTCGTGCAGTGGGCCGGGTATGTGGGACTGACGCTGATTGTGTTCGTGGAAACCGGACTGCTGCTGGGCTTCTTTCTGCCCGGCGATTCGTTGCTCGTGACGGCCGGACTACTTGCCTCCCAGCCCGACTTCGGTCTCAACGTCTGGATCCTCGGCGGACTGCTCACCGTAGCCGCGATCGTTGGCGACACCTTGGGGTACAGCATCGGCAAGGCGTCCGGCCCACGGATCTTCACGCGCGAGAACAGCCTCCTGTTCAACAAAGGGCACTTGTTGCGGGCGCAAGCGTTCTACGAGAAGCATGGTGGCAAGACCATCATCATTGCGCGCTTCATGCCAATCGTCCGTACGTTTGCTCCGGTGGTCGCCGGTGTCGGACAAATGGAGTACCGACGCTTTCTGGCGTACAATGTCATCGGCGGCATCGCGTGGGTCTGGAGCATGCTGATGACGGGCTACATCCTCGGACGGACGGTTCCGGGAGTGGCGAAGCACATCGAGAAGGTCATTCTCGTAGTCATCTTCCTTTCGATCCTTCCGGGGATCATCGGGTGGTGGCGCGAGCGCAGCAAGAAGGCCTGAGTTTCACCCATCCCTCACCATCAAGGAGCCGCCACCATGGCGCATACCCTGCCCGCCCTTCCGTACGCCCACGATGCGCTCGAGCCGCACATCGATGCGCAGACGATGCAGATCCACCACGGCAAGCATCACCAGGCCTATGTCACCAACCTCAACGCGGCCATCGAAAAGGCGCCTGAGCTGGCCGGCTGGTCGCTGGACGATCTCTGCCGTCGTATTGCGGAAGTCCCGGAAGCCGTGCGCACGGCCGTTCGCAACAACGGCGGTGGCCACTGGAATCACTCGTTGTTCTGGGAGCTGATGGGACCGAACGCCGGCGGTGAACCGACCGGCGCACTGGCCGATGCCATCACGGCGGCCTTCGGTTCCTTCGCGGCATTCAAGGAGCAGTTCCAGGCCGCTGGCATGGGTCGATTCGGCTCCGGCTGGGCGTGGCTCGTCTCCACCAACGGGACGCTGTCCATCATGAGCACCCCGAACCAGGACAACCCGCTCATGGAAGGCAAGCACGCGATTCTTGGTGTCGACGTGTGGGAGCACGCGTACTACCTGCACTACCAGAATCGCCGCGCCGACTACCTGGGTGCCTTCTGGAACGTCGTGAACTGGACCGCGGTGTCTGCTCGTTACACGGCTGCCTGAGTTCTGGCGTCCGAAGCGGCCGCGTCAGTACGTCACGTACTGGCAGGCCGCATAACAAAGGGCCCGGCGAAAGCCGGGCCCTTTGTTGTACGTGGCGCACCGAAAAGATCAGGCGAAGGCCGCTGGAATCAGCTGCAGGATCATCCCGACGCACACCATGATCAGGGCGGCAACGAATCCGGCACCGGCGGATACGCGCGCCACCACCGACACCCCGATCGCCGTCAGGATCACTTGCCAGACGCGCGTTACGTCAACACTCGAGAGCATTGCGACCACGGCCGGAGACGTCGTGACCGGGTCGACAAACCGCGCCGGTCCGAGTGCCAGATCCGTCAACCCTTTTGCGTTCGCCGAGTCCAGCAAAACCGTCTGCGCAGACATGAGGAGGTAGCTGAGTAGTCGTGGCACCCCGCCAAGCACGGCGATCATCGCGGCCTGTGCGTATGTGAGACGGGCGCTGGCCAGCTTACCACCGAACAGCAGGAACAATGCGTTGATGTACGGTCCGATCAAGGCAGCCGCCACGGCGGTGCCCAGGAAGCCCCACGCCATGAAACTGCGCATCGTGCTGGCGGCTTGCTCCGGTATGGGCGTTCCCTTCGCGGCGGCCTGCGCCATCGACGTGTCCGCCTGCGCTTCGAACCACGGCTGCAGCAGGTTCTTCGTCGCGAACAGGACCACTCCGACAATGATCGCGGTTACCAGCGCATACATGAATGCCTTCGAGTTTCGCGTCCGGTCGAAAACCTTGGACGGCGAAAACAGCACCTCGATCAGGTTCTCGAACAGACCACCCGGCTGCTGCGATCCCTCAGAACTCGTCACCTGGTCCTCCAGTCGAAAAGTCGCTGCGTCACGAACGACGTTCGTCGCCCGTGTGTCATGCGTCTCGATGTACCGCGTTACCGCGCCGCCTCACCTTCGAGGTACGTGTAGCCTTCGAGGCCAGCCACGTAGTCCGCGATGAAGGCATTCGCCTCCTCGCGGGACAGCTCCGGCGTCGCGTTGACCTTACGACGGAACGTTGCCAGAAGTTGCGACGCGCCGAACTGCACGTAGTTCAGCACCTCGGTCACCGTATCCCCTTCGACCAAGTCGGTGATTTCGTAGCTGCCGAGGTCGTTGAGGCGCACGTGCACGGCATTCGTGTCGCCGAACAGGTTGTGCAG
>CAZMGX010000327.1:0-6011 GCA_964565915.1 uncultured Gemmatimonas sp. | reverse complement strand
GCGATCAACGCGACCGACATCGACATACAACGTCACGGGCGTGTTCCGATCATTCTGGATCGTGACGGCCTTGGTGTTTTCGCCGACGACCTTGGTGGCTGGCAGACGCGCCGGCGGCTGTGTGTCTTGCGCCGACACGACACCGGCGCTGACGCAGAGCGCCACGAGCGCGGTGGAGATATTCACAAAACGGGGCATGAGCGTACCCTCTCAAGGAGGTGAACGGAGTGAAGCGTTCCGCGCATCACGCAGCCTACAACCTGATGCGGATATCGGATGATGGGGCCGGCTGGACACCGGTAGTATCGGGAATCCCACGGGCCGCCATGAGGGTTTCCCGTACGAGACCCTCATCGCGACCGGTCGCGCGTGCAGACCGCGTCTTCGCGCACTTACCCGAGCAATACCCGTGCGGCCACGAGCTCCATGTCGACCTTTACCCCAAAGTGCCGCAAAGTGTGCCGCGTCAGGCTGACCGCGAGTTCGCGCTCTCCCACGAAGGCTCGCGTTGCGCCGTGCGCTTCGAGGAAGGCGCGTTCGTCATCGCTGTGAGTCCGGACCACGACCGGCAGCCCCGGCTGCAGTCGATGCGCGACGGCCAGAATCGCACGCGCCTGGAACGCGTCGGGTGCGGCGACCACCACCAGCTTGGCACGTTCGAGGTGGGCGCCGACCAGCACCTCGGGACGTGTTGCGTCGCCGTAAATGACGGGAAGCCCACGCTCACGCAGTGATTCGGCCCGTTCGCGACTTTGCTCAATCACCACGTACGGGACGCCTTGCCGCGCGAGCTCGCTGGCGACCGGTGCGCCGACGCGACCGAAGCCGACCAAGACCACGTGGTTCGCGAGACCGGGTTCGTCCACCGTGGCCGGGAGTTCCGCGAGCGCACCGGCCGGTCGTTCGAGCAGCGACGCCAGACGAGGACGCCGACGAATCCACCGCGACAGTGGCTCGATGATGCGGAACAGGAACGGGTTGAGGGTGATGGAGAGCAGCGCACCGGCGACGATCAATCCCTGCGCGTCGGTGGGCAGCAGGCCGAGCGAGACACCCAGTGCCGCGAGAATGAACGAAAACTCCCCGATCTGTGCGAGGCTCGCGGAGATGGAGAGAGCGGTAAACAACGGATAGCGAAGCAGCATGACCAGTGCAAAGGCGGCAATCGACTTGCCGATCATGATGATCAGCAACACGCCGAGGACGTGCAGCGGTTGCCGGATCAGGATGCTCGGGTCGAACAGCATACCCACGGAGACGAAGAAGAGCACTGCGAACGCGTCCTGCAGTGGCAGCGCGTTGGTAGCGGCCTCGTGACTGAAGTCGGACTCACTCACGATGACGCCGGCGAAGAACGCGCCGAGCGCGAACGACACGCCGAACAGCGTGGCCGCCCCCACGGCGATACCGAGGGCGACCGCCAGCACTGCGAGCGTGAACAGCTCGCGGGAGCCGGTCGTGACGACGCGACCGAACAGCCACGGGACGGCGCGCCGACCGATGACCAACATGACGGCGATGAACGCGACGACCTTGACCAGCGTGAGACCAATAGTGCTGAACAGGTCAATCGTGCTCGTCGCTCCCGTTGCGGGTTGTCCGGCAGCACCTAGCCACGGTGCCAACGCCGGCAGAAGTACCAGCGCCAGCACCGTAACCAGGTCCTCGACGATCAGCCATCCGACGGCGATGCGGCCATCGGTAGATTCCAGCGCACCGCGGTCTTCGAGCGCGCGCAGCAGCACGACGGTACTGGCGACTGAGAGGGCGAGGCCGAACACAAGGCCCGTGCCCCAGGACCAGCCCCAGAAGTGGGACAACGCCGCGCCCAATCCGGTCGCGACGGCGATCTGTACCACCGCGCCTGGAATGGCGATACGACGCACGGCCAGCAGATCGGCGATGGAGAAATGCAGCCCCACACCGAACATCAGCAGAATGACGCCGACCTCTGCGAGTTGTGCCGCAAGACCTGCGTCGGCCACGAATCCCGGTGTAAACGGGCCGATCGCCACACCCGCCAGCAGGTACGCCAGAATGGGTGGCAGTCGAAGTCGGATCGCGACCAGGGCAAGCAGAAAGGCGAGTCCCAGTCCGGCGGCGATCGTGGCGATGAGCGCGGTCTCGTGCGGCATGAGCGCTATCGCTCTGTGCGTGGTGCGGCGCGATCAGCCGACGCACGACTGCGCGCATGCTGGCGCAGCAGCAGCACAACGCTGCTCACAAGCAGCAGGCCTGCGAGCCCAAGGAGCGCGTTCAGCATTGGTCGGCCGAGCAGAATGGCCAGGGCAAGTGCGGCGAACGCCAACAGACATGGTACAAGCCATGGCTCGGCGCGGTACCACGGCCGGTTCGGCAGTTCGCCATGGAACAGGGGGACCGTCTCCGATGCGGAGGTGGTGACGGAGCTCTCGTTCTTGGGGTGCGACATCGATGAATTCCGGAGACGCAATCAGGCGCACCCCACGCTCGGCAAGCGCGACGAATGTCGGCCTGCGGCTGTGACGCGACGCGCTGCCGCGCGACACGACGGGCGTGTGCCGCGGGTACGGTCGGCATGTGAGGCTCGCCTGACGCTGGATTAGGTCAGGCCGCTCGGCGAATCGGGCCGAGGGAGCGAGCGCGAGTCTTCAGCGCTGCCGCGGCGGGGCCGTGAGGAAGACCGGGCTTACGCCGCCGAGTGCCGCGACGGCGTGTGAGCGGTGTCCGCGATGCCCGAGCGATTGATCATCGGCGCGCTGCGACGCCTCGAGCCACGGCGCACGACGCTGAGCGCTCGTCGGCGCGAGCGGGAGTGGGGTGCGCGCCGTGCCTCGATCGACACTCGCGACGACCGTGGAGCGCGCGGCACGGATGCCACCTTCGGGCGAGCCGGGACGCGTAGTCGAGACGTGATCAGCAGTAGTGCGCTCGATCGCATCAACACGACTGAGCAGTCTCGGGGAGGTCGTGCGGTACGTCTGCGCGGCCGTCCACTGCACGCGCGACTGCAGGCGCGACGCTGCAGGCGCTCCGACGTGGAGCGCCCCCTGCAGGAGGACGAGAAGCAGCGCGACGACGTACGACATGTCCGAAATCTAACGCGGCGACGGAGCGCGTGCCCTCAAGACGGCCATCTTCTGCACGAGGTTCTCGGCCACACCGGGACGATTCCATGGACACACGGCAAGACAGATGGCGCAGCCCTGATGTTCGTTGAAGAACGGGAGGCACCGGTCAAAGTCGACGTACCACTTGGTCTCCCCGCGAACGAGGCGCTTCTCGTGCTGGATCGCTTTCGGCGGGCAGCTGGTCGCACAGGATTGGCACCGCCGGCAGAACTCCTCGGCGCCGAAGGTGTCGGCACGATCAGCGAGCAGGGGGATGTCAGTGAGCACACAGGCGAGCCGGAAGTTCGAGCCGAGCGTGCGGTTGATGACGGAGCCGTGCTTGCCAAGTTCACCAAGTCCGGCCGCGATGGCAGCGGGGATCAGCAGCATCGGAAAGGCCATCGGTCCGCCATGCGGTGACGCGTCGTGTCCGTGCTCGCGGATGAAGGCGGCGACACCCTTTGCCGCGCGGATGCCGCGGCCGTACTGACGAATCACCTCCGCGGCCGCCGGCTCGTCAGGCGCGGTGCGCAGGGCGTCCCAATCGTGCGCCACGCCCAGGACAATGACCCACCGCTGCGCTACCTGATGGCCCTGATAGACCCAGTGTGGTTGCATTTGCGTGATGCCCACGATATCGGCACCGGAGGCGAGCGCCGTCGACTTGACCGCGGCCGTCCACGTGGCGGCGTCCAGTTCGATCGGCCCGGATGCAACAGGTGGCAGGCGCTGGTCTATGTACTGTTGCCGCTCGACACGCGCGGCCTGGACGGCCGCCGTGATGCGACCGAGGAACCACAGTTGGAGTGGCCCGTGCGGGGTGGCATCGGGGGCGTGCCAATACACCGGCGTGGGTTGGCGGACGTGCTCTTCGCCAACCCCGTTGATCACATTGCCGGAAACAGACGGCCATTGCGCCATCTGCTCATCACTCGGGGTCCACCGCGCGGTAGGACGGCGATCACTCGTAGCCATCTGTGAAGCTGCGCCAGCGCCAGTGGCGCGGCAAGCGGGTTGCGCCGCGACGGTGGGGCTGGCGCGCGAGTGATCACGGCATGCCGACGTCCTGCGCCATCACGGCCTCGAGACGCGCGTAGATGTCGCCGATCTGCTCGACATTGGTGAAGCGGATGCGCGACCGACGGTCGACGACGTAGTAGTACGGCGTGCCGAAGTTTCGCATGGCGTCGGCCAGCGACGCGCTGGCATCGTAGTGCACGGTCCACGTGACGCCCAGCGTGGCGAGCGCCCGATCCATCTCGGCGGACGGCGCCTCGTCGACCACGAAGACCACCGGGGTGCCCTCGGCGTTAAGGCGCTTCACCAGGGTGGCGATATCGGGTACCGCGTCCAGCGCCGCGCCGCAATGCCGCGACCAGAAGATGACGAGCGCACTCTTGCCTTTGGTGAGGTCGGCCAGCGAGCGCGGCTGGCCGTCGCGCGTGGTGACGCGAGCCGCCGACGACACGCTTCGCGCGAGACTCCGTTCGAGCAGTCGGGTGTGCATATCCCGCCGGGCATCGGTGACCTGGCGGGTCCAAGCCGTCGCACCGAGGGTCCGTTCACCCAAGCGCGCCAACGAATCACGCTGTGCGGCAGATGTACGCCCGTCGACGACGAGCCGGGCATACATCGCCATGGCGCCGGTACTATCGCCGGCCTGTGCGTACGTGCGGGCCATGTCACGATAGAGCGCGGGGTCCCATCCACCGTCCGCCGCGAGGCGCAGGGTATCGAGCGCCGCGCGTGTCTGGCCACTGGCGACCAGTGCCTTGCCAAGTGCGGCGAACACACTTTGACGCGCATCGCGAACACTCCGCCATTGCGCGGCCGCGTTCCGACCAAGCGGACGGGTCACCATACCGCGCATGGTGGTGTCCTGGAGCAACAGGCGCAGTGCTCGCATGCCTTCCTCGCGATATTCGGGATGGCTGGCGAGAAACGTGGCGACCCGTCGCGCGCTGTCCGGCGCGCCGTGGGAGGCCCGTTCAGTCCACAGGCGCAGGCGTGCGGCGTCACCCAGTTGATTGGCGGCGTAGAGCGCCACGCTGTACAGGTTGTTCCCGGCACCGCGTAACGGCGCGTAGCGTCCATGAAGGATTTCCAGGCTGTCCAGCGCTGCCGTGGCGCCGAGTGCCTTGACGTCCAGCCAGACCGCATGGCGCTGCACGACCTGTTCGTGCGCGGGGTACTCGTGCTGCAGACGCTGCCACCAATAGCGCCACTCAGCGCTGTCGGCGGCCGTGGCGCCGGGCCGGTTGGCATTGGCGTACTGCCGAAAGTAGACGGAACCCAGTGCCTTGTACGCCATCGTGGGCGCTTTCTTCGCGGCGTCGAGGAGGCGACTGACGATGACGCTGCGCACGGCTCGAATGCTGTCGCCGGCCGACCCGCTGAACAGCGACCGTTCGAAGAACTCGCGATGGGTCCAGCCGTCGACCGAGTCTGGATACAATTCGGTCGCCCGAACGATCGACGCGTAGCCCTCTTCCCAGCTGCGGCCCATCATGTCTTCGGCCCGTTGCACCAGCGAGGCGAACAATGGTGCACCATTCGACGCGGCCGTCAGCATCTCCCAGCCTCGGCCGCCGTTGTCGTCGACCTGGGCCGAGTCCAGTCCTTCAACCGCCATGACCGCGAAGACCGTGGAGTCGGGCACCACGAACGTGCCCTCATATGCGCCATCGCGCGCGCGGCCAAGCGACGTCAATACGCGAAGCTGAGAGGCGGGAACGTTGTACGACACATCGATTGGTCGCCGCAACCGCGCGCGGAGTCGCAGCGTGGGTGCACCGACGAAGAGATTGGCCGCGGGAACGTAGCGCACCTGCACGCGCGCGCCGGGTTGCGGCGAGGCGGGCGTCAGGGTGAGCATCCCTTCGTCGCCGGACGCCATGGCCTCACGCGGGGAGAGCAGGCGTG
>CAZMGX010000326.1:0-6022 GCA_964565915.1 uncultured Gemmatimonas sp. | reverse complement strand
CCAAGATGAATCCGCCGCTGCGCACCAAGGCGGACGTCGAGGCGCTGCAGCAGGGGCTGAAGGACGGCACGATCGACCTGCTCGTGACCGACCACGCCCCGCACCATTATGACGAGAAGGAGCGCGAGTTCGCCGATGCGCCCAACGGCATCGTCGGGCTCGAGACGGCGCTGGGCGTGAACTGCACGTACCTGCTGCAGCCGGGCATTCTCAGTTTGCCGCAGATGATCGACGCCATGAGTTGCAAGCCGGCACGGGTTTTTCACCTGCCGGGCGGATCGCTGGCGCGCGGCAGCGTTGGTGACGTGAGCGTCTTCGATCCGACTCGGCGCTGGGTGGTGGACCTGAAGGCCTTCAAGTCGAAGGGGCGCAATACGCCGTACGGCGGTCATGAGCTCACCGGACAGGCGCGTATCACCGTAGTGGGTGGTCGGGTCGTGTACCGGGCAGCGGACAGTGCGTGACAGGCGGTCCGCCGATCCGCGGACGGTCCGCCGATCCGTCAACCAACACGTGGCGGGCACAGGTCATCACGATCACACAGTCGTGACCGGGACTGATAACGGTGGCGTCGGTGACACGGTCGCCCCCCCGTCGTCGACAGTGGAGCATCGCGTCACCCAGGTCCGGCATCGGCGGTCAGGCGAACGCGATCCATTTGCGACGGCCGTCACATTTCCGGAAACGGCGTTCGCGCATTATTCAGTCCCGCAACCCACGGACGTCCATTCATGACCGAGACACACAGCGTGTCGATCGACGAGGTGCGCGCGCTGGTCGCCGAGCGTCAGCGCTACGATGACTGGCTGACGGCACTCGAGGCACGTCGCGCCGAAACCCCGGAACGTGTGTTCGAACGGGTGCAGGCCGACTACGCGACCCGCCGGCGTGATGTCATGTCGCGCCTTCGCGAGCACGTCGCGGGGCTTGCGTCGATGACGAAGGATCTCGAGTCACGACTCGGCTCCCTGGAGTCCCGGCTCGGCTCGCTCGAGGACGAACGGGCCGAAGCGATGCTGCGAACCGCTGTGGGCGAATTCGACGGCGAGCGGTGGGAGCAGGTCCGTCAGCATGTCGAAACACAGATTGCCGAATTGGGCGAGGCCCGCACGGGGCTGTCGTCCGAGCTGGAGGAGGTGCGGGCACTGCTGGCAAGCGCACAGAGTGCACCGGAGGAAGAGTCGGCCGTTGATGCCGCCAGCGACGAGACGGAGACGGCACAAAGCGTCGCCGCCGCGCATGAGCTCGCGCAGGCCCCGACGACGGACGTCGTCGCCGAGCCGGTCGTGATGCACGACGATGAGCCGATGGTCGACGTGATGGTCAGCCAGCCCGTGGAGACGGTTCCGCCCTCTCCGATGCCCGTCGACCTGCCGGTGAACGATGGTCGGGTTGACCTCGACGGCTCCCTGACGATGTTCTCGCACGCCGGCACCGACGATCGGTTCGACGTGCCAACGTCGCCCGTCTCGCTGCCCTCCCTGGATGGTCTGGACGTGTTCGACGACGCTGAACTGGGCGACCTCCGGATGTCGCCGCCGTCGCGTGCGACCGCGACCGCCACGCAGCCAGTGGACCGTCTGTCCGATCGTCATGCGGATCAGCCGTCCGCCGATGTGGCGGCATCGCGCGATGGTTTTGACGATCTCGCGTTCCTGCGCTCCGTGGTGGATCCCTCGTCGAGCCAGGCCGGCGTGGCGCGCGGCGCCACGGCGGGTGAACAGGTCAAGACGCTGCGGTGCACCGAATGTGGGACGATGAACTTTCCCACGGAGTGGTACTGCGAGCGGTGCGGCGGCGAGTTGGCCGCGTTCTGAGCTGGCGTCGTGGCATCGCGCACGCAAAAGGGGCCGGAATCGACTGATTCCGGCCCCTTCGTGCTACGCGTCACGTGCTACGCGTCACGTGGACGCGGTCGCGAGGTCAGGCGCTGACGGCCTGACGGGCAATCTTGCTTTTCTGGCGCGCCGCGGTGTTGCGGTGAATGAGGCCCTTGCGCGCCGCGCGGTCGAGCAACGACACGGCAGCGAGACGCTCGTCGGCGTTTCCGGCCGCCTTGGCCTTCTTGACTGCGGTGCGCAGTGCCGAGCGCTGCGCACGATTGCGCACCGCAGCCGCGCGCGACTTCCGCAGGTCTTTTTTTGCGGACTTGATATTCGGCACGAAGAAACCTCTGGTACAGGACTGGATCGAAAGAAACGGCAGGACGGCGTCGCGAGGCAACGCACCCGCACTGCCAGACCAGTCGACGATCGTCGTGTAGTCTGGCGACAGACCGATAAACGTATCCGACTCCGGAACTTGGGTCAAGGCACGAGCCCGCCTCGTCGGGGTACACACCAGGTCGCCGTTTTTGACAGTGCTCGTGTCGACGGCTAGCTTGCCTCTTCGGCTTGCTTGGAATCACCTGCCTTTTTCCAGTCGCCCTCGCCCCGTTTGGACCTCACCCAGCAGCTCATCCTGGTTGCGCCCGTCTTGCTCTTTTCGATGGTGGCGCACGAGTACGCTCACGGCTATGCCGCATATACCCAAGGGGATATGACGGCGTATCAGTTGGGTCGGCTCACCTGGAATCCGCTGAAGCACATCGATCCGTTCATGACGATTCTGCTTCCGGTAATGCTGGCCTTTCTGGGCGGGCCGATCTTCGGTGGGGCGAAGCCGGTGCCGGTCGACCCGCGCAATTATCGGCAGTACAAGCGCGGGGACATCATCGTGTCGCTGGCCGGCGTGGCGACGAACATCGTGATTGCCATTGTCAGCGTGCCGCTGGTGATGGCCATCGGGTTCATCGGTTCGTGGCTGCCTGGGCTGGTCAAGCCGCTGGGCATCCTGCAACTGATGCTGATTCAGGGCATCTTCATCAATCTGATTCTGGCGGCGTTCAACCTGATGCCGATTCCGCCGCTGGACGGATCGCACGTGTTCAAGTATCTGCTGCCTCCACGGTGGTCGCTGGCCTACCAGCGCCTGGCCGGAGTCGGCTTGTTGTTGCTCTTCGCGCTGTTGTCGTTCGGTCGACCGTTGGTGAACGCCTGGCTCTCACCGGCCTACTACCTCCGCATCCTGGCCGAGCGGCTCTATTTTCCCTTCATGCTCCCGAACCCCTTCAGCGCGTGATTGCTCCTTCGTTCCGCGTGTCCGACACGGACGCGCCGGCGTTCGTGGTGGAGCTGAGCCAGTTCACCGGCCCGCTCGACCTGTTGCTGTCGTTGATCCGCGATGAGCAGGTGGACATCTACGACATTCCGATCGCGCGAATCGCCGAGCAGTTCCTCGCGCGGATCGGGTCGCTGGGTCTCGACGAGGCGGCGGATTACCTCGAGATGGCCGCCCGCCTGTTGCGCATCAAGGCGCAGATGCTGTTGCCGCGAGCCGATGGGGAGGAGTCGTGGGAAGACCCGCGCGCCGAGCTGGTACGGCGGCTGCTGGAATACCAGCAGATGCGTGAGGTCGTCGATCTGCTCGAGCATCGCGGGGAGGAGCGTCGCCATCAGTTCAGCCGACGGTGGGTGCCGCAGGCGGCCGATATCGTGCCCGTGAGCGCGCCACTCGCGTTGACGCTCAACGACCTGCTGGCGGCCGTCGATCGTGTCCTGCGAACGGCGAAGGAGCCGACGACGCACGATGTCGTGCCGCGCGCGATCGACGTCGCCGGTGCGATGACGACGATACGCAGCCTGTTGGCGATGCGGCGCGAAGCGCGCTGGTCGGATCTGGTGGGACGTGATGCCGAGCCATGGCAGATCCTGTCGGTGCTGCTGGCGTTGTTGGAAATGGCGAAGCTGGGCGAACTGCGAATTGCGCAGATTCGCGCCTTCGGGACCGTGGAGATCTGTCGTGACGCCGTTAGCGAAGCTGCTTGAAGCCGCGTTGTTTGCCGCCTCCCGGCCGCTGACGCTGGAGGCGCTGGTCACCCTCGATCCCGAGTCGAGTCCGGCCGCGGTTTCCGCGGCGCTCGATGAACTGCGCGAGCACTACGACGTCGACGGGCATGGCGTGGAAGTGGTCGAGCAGGGCGGCGGATGGCAGATCCTCACCCGCGCTGAGTATGCCGAGGCCATCGAGCGCGCGCAGGTGGCGGTGCGACCGCAGCGGCTGTCCGCGGCGGCGCTCGAGACACTCGCGATCATCGCGTATCGACAGCCGATTGGCCGCGCCGAAATCGAGGAGATTCGCGGGGTGGCGGTGGGAAGTGTGCTCAAGTCGCTGCACGAGCGCGGCCTGATCGACATTGTCGGGCGCAGTGAGGGCATCGGCCGTCCGCTGCTGTATGGCACCACCGGTCAGTTCCTCGAGCAGTTCGCGCTGCGCCATCTCGAAGAGCTGCCACGCGCCGACGAGCTGGCCATTGCGCTGCGCGGCGCTGGCAGCGCCGTCATCGCGGAGTGAAGCGACCCGGTCGTCGCCCACCACGGCGCGAAGAGTCGTCGCCGCGCGCGTCGGGACCGCGTCCCACGAGCGCGGGATCCGCGGGTGCGAAGCCGACCAGTGCACGTCCGTCGAGTGCACGTCCGTCGAGTGCGCGTCCGTCGAGTGCACATCCCTCACGAGGACCGGTAGTGGCCGGGCGCGCCGACGCGGCGCACACGCGCACGTCGCGCGCAGACGCCGACACGCGTGTCGCTGCATCCGGGCGCAGTGAGAACAAGCCGGGGCGCGGCAAGCCAGTGCGACCGAAACGTGACATCGGGCCGCCGGGCAGCGGCGGCAAGGGCGGTACCGTCTCGGCGACGGAGGAGGGGCCGATGCGTGTCCAGCGCGCGCTCGCACGCGCCGGGCTCACGTCACGTCGTGAAGCGGATCGAGCCGTGGCCGATGGCCGCGTGCTGGTCAACGGCACGGTGGCGACGATCGGACAACTCGTCGACGCGCGGCGAGACCAGATTACGCTCGACGGACAGGTCGTGTCGGTACAGGTCACCAAACACCGGTGGATCGTCCTGCACAAGCCGACCGGCGTGGTCACCACGAGGAAGGATCCGCAGGGGCGACGCACGGTGTTCGATCTGGTCGAACGGGTGCCGGGCCTTGTCTACGTGGGGCGTCTCGATTTCATGACGGAAGGCGTGCTGCTCCTCACGACGGACGGTCGCGCCGCGCACGCGCTCACGCATCCCAGCTCCGAAGTCGAACGCACGTACATCGCGACGGTGCAGGGCGATGCGGTGGCCGCGGCCCGCGAAGCGCGCAAAGGGGTCGAGCTCGAAGATGGATTGGTGGTCCCCCGCGAGGTGACGGCCCATCCCCTGGGCCAGCGCCGCTGGGGATTCGAGATCACGATCACGGAGGGCCGTACGCACGAGGTGCGTCGCCTCTGTGAGGCCCTTGGCCTTGAGGTCGAACGTCTGGTGCGTACGCGGTTCGGTCCCGTGCGCCTCGGTACGCTCGGGGTCGGCGAAACGCGGGCGCTGTCGGCCACTGAGCAATCCGTGCTCGACGCGTTGGTGTCGCACTAGGGAGCTTCGCCCGTCGGCTCGGGTAGACCTGCAGTATCTGGATCATGAATACGCCACGCCGGTCGGACGCTTCCGACTACACGCCTTTCCCGAATCCCTGAGGAGCAGCCAGACGTGACCACCAGCGCCGCCGCGTCCGCCGATGCGGCCCTCGTTCAGGGCGTTTTGCGCGAAGTCGCCCGACGTATCGTGGGCCAGGAATACATGGTCGAGCGCTTGCTCATCAGCCTGCTGACCGGTGGACACGTGCTCCTTGAGGGCGTGCCGGGATTGGCGAAGACGCTGACGGTGCGCACGCTCGCCGAAACCGTACGCACGTCGTTTCAGCGCATCCAATTCACGCCCGATCTGTTGCCGGCCGACGTCGTCGGCACGCAGATCTACGACCAGCGCACGGGGGAGTTCCGCGTCAAGCACGGGCCCATCTTCGCCAATATCATCTTGGCCGACGAGATCAACCGCGCCCCGGCCAAGGTGCAGGCGGCGCTGCTGGAGGCCATGCAGGAAAAGCAGGTGACGATCGGCGGCACGACCTACCGCCTGCCGGAACCCTTTCTCGTGCT
>CAZMGX010000325.1:0-6068 GCA_964565915.1 uncultured Gemmatimonas sp. | reverse complement strand
GGCTTCTACCCCGTAATGCACGAATTGGCCACTCGGGTTCCGAGTGGCCAACCGGGGGCGAGCTGGAAGGATCGGTCTGGCGAGCGCCAGTGTTCACGGTCGTGCCGAAAAGCAAACGGCCCCACCCGAGGGTGGGGCCGCTGCTTACAACCCAGCCTTAATCAAGCGATGCCTTACGGCTGCTCGAAGATGGCGGTGATGGTACGCGGGCCGAAGCCAGCGTTGACCGTGCACGTCACCGCGCTGGTGGTCGGGTAGGCAACCACAGGGGCGACCGACGAGCAACCCGTCGGGGCCTGCTGCAGCGTCTGACCGACGCCCGGCGTGACAACGTACGTCTCGACGCCATCCGCACGGTTCTGCGAGCGACGCTCGACATACTGACCGGCGACCTTCGTGAGCGAGAAGGCCGGAGCCACACCCGCAACGATGGTACCCGTGCCGTTTCCATACGCGCGGAGCGTGATGGAAGCGTTCGTGCCCGCGGCGACGCGGACTTCAGCCGGGCAGCCCGTGCCGAAGGACTTCGTCGCGACACCGTCGCCGCTGATGTCCGTACCCACGGCGCGGTAGCAGCCATCTTCGGTGCCGACTTGCGTCAGCGGTCCGATGTTGTGCTGCAGGAACGTCATGGTGTACGTCCAGAAGCGGGTCGAGCCCTGGTCGAACAGCGACGGGTTGGTCGGAGCGCCCGTGGAGTTCATCGAGGTGATGTACACCCACTGGCCAGCGGCCGAGTCAACCAGCGTGGTGGCAACGCCACCGGCCGGCGCGACGTAGCCCGTGCCCGTGTGGTGCACGTCCGGCTCCCACTTGAACAGGTGGATCGTCGGGAACGGCGGCTGCGTCACGATGGTGCTCGTCGTCACGCGGACCTGTACGCTGTTGCCGGCCAGGCTGAAGCCCGCCCACGTCAGCATGAGGTCGTTCGCGGCCGTGGCCGGGTTCAGGTCCTTCACGTCCCAACGGCTGCCGTTCGACACGTTACCGGCGAAGATCGGCTCCAGGTACGAAGCCTCAGTGCCCGGGAAGGTGTTCGTCTGGCCGAGGTTGTTGAACGGCGGGTTCGCGGCATACGGCGCCGGGAACAGCGCGAAGTTCGTGGCCGTGTTGCGGTGCGTGGCGCGGACGTCGAAGGCATACAGACCCACGGCGTTCGGCTTGAAGCCCGCGAACGGGTTCGTCACACCGTTGTTACCCCAGGCGATCGGGGCGTCCGTCGTGTCGACCGGCTCGATGCCACGGATCGACGGGATCGGCATGAGCATGCCCGCGTCGGAGAGCGCAGCACCCGGGCCGAACGGCGTCGAGAGCAGCGTGTCCGAGAAGACCTGCCACACGTTGTGGAAGTTGGCGAAGCCATTCTCGCCACCACGCTCGCGACGGAAGCGCAGGCGAGCCGCGTTCGTCGAGATCATGGAGCCGATGGAGCCGTCGCCGGTGTAGTCAAACGCCGGGTAGCGGAGGAACAGGTCCGTATCGAACGCTTCGACGTCATCCGTGCCCGTCGGAACGAAACGCTGCGCAATTGCCGTACCCGTGCCCGTGGCGCCGAACACCGCGGGGATCGTCACACCGGTGATCTGGGGCGACGTGCGGTCGATGACCGAGCGCTGGCGGGCCGTGCTGGTGTTGAGTGCACGGTCGACGAGCGACAGGTCGTACTGGTAGTAACCAACCGGCACCGCGGCCGAGGCCAGGAGCGGGTTGACCGTGCCCGACGTGCCCGAGAGACCGCCGCCGCCGTACACGGCGATGGAGTCACGACGGTAGGTCGGATCTTCGGTTTCCACCGGGTTACCGGTGCCACCGTTGAAGTTCATGGTGCGCGTGTCAACCGTCGTGACGACTGCACGGTTGGTCAGGAGCGGCGTCGCGTTCGGCGCATAGCGCTTGACGGTACGCGTGCCATGGTTGGCGATGTTGAAGCCCGAGCGAGAATCGCGGTAGCGAACGCCGAACCAGAAGTCCGTCTCGCCACCAACCGTCGCAACCGGCGTGGCCGGAACGGCGCCAGCAGGCTGGAAGATCGAGTCACGCGTTGCCGAGTAGTGGTTCGGCATGTTCGGATAGCCCGCGGTCGTGGACCACGCCGTCAGGATTTCCGGGGCCGTGTTGTCGATACCGAACAACGGCGACGCGGGCGTGCTGCCCGACGCCAGGTTACCGATCGTGCCGCGGTTGCCGAGGCGGTCGGTTTCCGTCGCCTGCGCGACGAAAGCGTTGTTCGTGAAGTCGCACGGGTGTTCACGGTTCGGCGGAACAACCGCGGCCGGGATGTCGGCGATGATCGCCAGGCGCCCGTTCGGGATGTCCGTGAACGTCTGGCCACCGGCGCAGACATTGGCCGAAGCCGCACGGAAGATCGTGTTACGCGACGCCGTGACGAACAGACCAACAGCCGGGAACGCGCTGAAGTCGCTCGCCGTGTAGTTCGTGCTGAACGCGTACGGGTCGTTCACCCAACGCTCGCCATTCGACTGCGTGACCGCGAGGGTCAACGTCGGCGCCTGGTAGTCAACACGGACCGGCACCTGCTCCGTCACCGGCTGCAGCGTGCCAAAACGGTACAGCGTCGGACGCGGGCCGCCGAAGGCGTCCGTGTTGTACGACGGGTTGTACGCGTAGATGTTGCGCGGGCCGTTGTTGTTGGTGTTGTCCAACGACGACGCGACCATCGGGAAATCTTCCAGGCGGAACTGGTCCGCGAGGTCATGCGCACCAACGATGCCCGAGCACGCGATGTGCACGAAGGCAGCGCCGGCCGTCGCCGTGCCGTACGAGAAGTCGAACGGCAGGCTCGTGTCGGTGACCGAGTTCGGCAGACCAGCGGCGCCGAAGCCCAAGCAACGACCGAACGTGGCGTTGACACTCTGGATCGAGCGGCCATTCGTGTAGATGACCGGGTACAGACGGAACGTGCCGACACCCGACGGCTGACCGATGTCAGACGTGGTCGGACCACCCCACCACGTGCGGCCGTTCGCGTCGTTCGCCGAGTTGAGCGGACGCGTGTGGGCCAGCGCGAAGTTGTCGATGTTGTTGAAGTTCAGGATCGAACGCTCGTCCGTCGACGTGGCCACCACGGCGCCAGCGGCATCGCGGAGCTGCACACGCACGACATAACGGCTGTTGATGTGACGCGCCGTCGCCGTGCCCGCCGTCGTGTTGACGGTGAACTCAGCGGTGTTGATACGGACGCGGATCGTGCCAGCGTTCGGCGTGTTGTTCGCGAACGTCTGGATCGCGGCCGGGACCGGATCGCTGCACGCGGCAGTCGGCGCACCCTGGCCGATGTCGCACAGGAACACATGGAGCGCGCTGATGCGCTGACCGTTCGGCTCGATGCCGACGTCAACCTGGATCTGGTCCTTGACGTTCAGGATGTCGACCGACTGGTCGAGCTGCCCGTTCGCGCCGTACCGGATACCAGCGATCACACCCTGCTGCGGGCCGATCGGCGTGTTCGTGGCCGCACCGGCCGCGACGCTGTACGCCGAGTCGATGGCCGTCGTGACCGTCGGACCCTGCAGAATCGCCACCACCGAGGCGTTGGCGGGCGGACGGACCGTCACAGCCACCAGCTGCGTCAGCGTCGTCGCCGCAAGCGTCGCCGAACCGGCCGACGTCGCCTTCACTTCGATCGAGCTCGTGCCTTCCGCGACACCCGTCACGACACCCGTCGCGCTGACCGTCGCAACGGCCGGCGTCAGGGACGTGTACGTGATCGTCGCCGCCGGCGCGCCGGCCGGCTGCGTCACCGAGGCGCTCAGCTGCCCCGTGCCGCCAACCGCGAGCAACAGCTCGCTCGGCTGCACCGTCAGGCCGGAGATGGCCGGCGGAGCCGCCGTCACATTGACCGTCACGCCGGCCGTCAACGCGGTCGTCGTGAAGCCCGTGCCCGAGCCGTTCGCCGTGACCGTGATGGTCGCCGTACCCGGCGCCACCGCCGTCACCACACCCGACGTCGCGTTCACCGACGCGATCGCCGCGTTGCTCGACGCATACGC
This sequence comes from uncultured Gemmatimonas sp., assembly GCA_964565915.1. Classification (GTDB taxonomy): domain Bacteria; phylum Gemmatimonadota; class Gemmatimonadetes; order Gemmatimonadales; family Gemmatimonadaceae; genus Gemmatimonas. Next base: position 2,058 of record CAZMGX010000325.1, on the reverse strand, counting down.
ATACGTCACGGCGACCGAGGCCGCCGCCTTGTTCACGTTCGGCACGATCGTCAGCGTCTGACCCACGCTGATGCCGGCCGTCGTCGGCGAGGTCGTCAGCGTGTTGATCGCGGCCGCAGCCGGAGCAACCGTGATCGACGCCGCGGCCGACTGGTTCGTCGATGACGTCGCCGTCACCGTGATGTTGCCCGACGCCAACGCGGTCACGCGGCAGGCACCCGCCTGCACCGCAGCCGTCGCCACCGCCGTGTTGCTCGACGTGCAGCTCGACAGCGTCGGCGGCGTCGTGGAGCTACCACCGGTGATCTGAACCGCAAAGTTCAGCGACTCACCAATGTTCATCGTCGCGCTGGGCGGCGTGATCGAAACGACCACGACCGGATCCGGCGCTACGGGCACCGTGACGTCGTCACCGCAAGCACCCAGCGCGGTCAACGCGCCAAGGCTCAAAGCGACGAGCGCCTTCTTCCGAGAAAAGAGTTGCATTAATCCCCCTCTTGCGAGGTTGTGGAGGTAACTGCCTGCGCCGGGACGGGACTCCCATCACAAGCGAACCGCTGGAAAAAATCGCGTCGGTTCCGACACGATCTTCATCAAGTCATCTCGCAGTGTTGACTGAACACGTCTCGGGGAGCGGCCGATCAGCGTTCACTCCTGCAAGGGCTCGATGCCCGCGCTGCACACACACCTGCACCTACCGCCTGCACCCGCGTCCAACCCGTGTCCTCTATCAACGACAGACACTGTCCTCACGCGGCCCTGCCACCACACCAACGTCTACCCACAGACAACAGACAGCCCCGAGCCACCCGGACACACCTCCGGATGGAACTCGGGCGTAGATAGCAAGACGCAAAGGTAGAGTGGCCCAGCCCGCCGGTCAAGGCAGAAAACCCCTCGAAATTCGCGTGTCCGCCATCACAGTTCTGGAACCTGCACCCAAAATCGCGACTTGTCCACACCAGAGGACGAACCACCCCCGCGATGAGGGAACCACCAAATGGACGGAGACCGGCCACGGAACGTCACACCGGCGGCAACGACGGGGAAAACGGCAGGGATCACGGCGGATCAACCGCCGAACGGCAGGGGGAAGGTCAACCGCGGTACTGCGGGGGGCCCGGCGTTCCCGCCCTGACCCGCAGTACATTGGGAGGATGGCCGAGCTTCCGCGTATCCACCTGCCCTCCCACCGGCAGATCCCCGCCCCCGCCGGAGACGCCCTCGGCCCCGCCCTCAACGCCGCCCAGGCCGCCGCCGCCAGCCACGGCGACGCCCCCCTCCTCATCGTCGCCGGCGCCGGCTCCGGGAAAACCCGCACCCTCATTCACCGCGTCGCGCACCTCATCAATAGAGGCACCCCCGCCCACCGCATCCTGCTCCTCACCTTCACCCGGCGAGCCGCGCAGGAAATGCTCGACCGCTGCCAGCGACTGGTCGGCTCCGCCTCGCTCCAGGTCCAAGGCGGCACCTTCCATGGAACCGCCCATCGCCTGCTCCGACGCTTCGGACCCGCCGCCGGACTCCCCGCCGATTTCACCATCCTCGACCAAGGTGACGCCGCCGACCTGATGGGACTCGCCCGCGCCGACCTGGGCTACGCCGACTCCCTCCAGCTTCCCAAGTCCGCCCCCCGATTCCCGCGCGCCGAAACGCTACTCGCCATCTATTCCCGGCACGTCAACACCGATCGCCCCGTCGGCGACCTCATCGGCGACCAGTGGCCGCACTTCCTGGCCTGGACCGGCGACGTCGAACGTCTCTTCGGCGACTACGTCCGGCGCAAGGCTGAACGGAACCTGCTGGACTACGACGATCTGCTGCTCTCGTGGGCCCTGCTGCTCGAGCAGGCGCCCCCCATCGCCGAACAGATCCGCGGCCTCTACGATCACGTGCTGGTGGATGAGTACCAGGACACCAACCCGCTGCAGTCCCGCATCCTGCGCGCCCTCTGTCCGAACGGGCGCATCACGGTCGTCGGCGACGACGCGCAGAGCATCTACGCCTTCCGCGGGGCGACCATCCGGAACATCCTCGACTTCCCGCGGCAGTGTCCCG
>CAZMGX010000324.1:0-6094 GCA_964565915.1 uncultured Gemmatimonas sp. | reverse complement strand
CGCTGGCCCAGGCCGCCAGCGAAGGCAGCCTGGGCCGCAAGAGCGCCATCGCGGACGCATACCCGCCATACGACGTGCCGAAGATGCCGACGCGCGTCAGGTCGACATATGGGCGATCCTTGAGCGCCGTCACACCCGCCGCCTGATCATCGATCTCGACGGTGCCCATCTTGAGGTAAATCGCGTCGAGGAACTTCTTGCCGCGACCGGCCGCACTGCGTGAGTCGAGCGACAGTACGATGAAGCCGAACTCGGTGAGTGGGCTGGGCATCGAGAACGTCTCGCGCGCGCCGTTGGTCGCCGGCCCGGCATACACGGTGACCAGCACCGGATACTTCTTGCTGGGGTCGAAGTTGGACGGCTTGAAGAGCAGCCCGTGCAGCTCCGTCATCCCATCCGCCGCCTTGTAGGTGTACAGCTCGGCCTTCTTCAGGCCGAGTTGCTCGAACTTCGAGAGGTCGGACGTCGCGAGCTCGGTGATCACCTTGCCGTTGGCGTCGAGAACTCGCGTGACCGGCGCCTGGTCATGCGTCTGCGCGACGTCGATGATCCACTTGCCATCGGGCGACACGTTGACGCTGTGGTTGAGCGTCGGATCGGTGAGCCGCTTGTCGTTGCGACCGTCGAGACCGACGCGATGCAGCTGCATCTTCATGTGATTGTCGCCGTCGCGCGCCGTGTACCACAGCGTGTTGGTCTTCTCGTCGACCTTCACGATGCCGCCGACTTCGAACGGATGCTGCGTCAACGTCTTGAGCAGCGTGCCGTTCATGTCGTACAGGTAGAAGTTGAGGAAGCCCGTGCGTTCGGAGCCCCAGATGAAGCGCTTGCCGTCGGCGAGAAAGCGGATCGGCGGATGATTTTCGGTCCAGCTGGCCAGCCACTCTTCGCGCACCACCACCCGACACTTGCCCGTGCCCGGGTCACACGCGGTGAACTCCATGATGTTCTGCCGCCGATTGGTGCGGTTGAACGTCAGCATGGTGCCATCGGGTGACCACTGCACCTTGTACACGTAGTGGCCAACGACGTCGTTGGTGAACGGCTGGCCATCCCGCACGTCGATGCGTGTGGTCTGCTTGGTCGCGAGGTCATACACGAACAGGTCGACGATCGGATTGGGGGCGCCGGCTTTGGGATACGCTTCGACATCGAGCGAGGCCTGCACCTTCGTCTGATCCATGCCAAGGAAGTAGTCCTTGACCGGCATTTCGTCGAAGCGGTAATAGGCGATCTTGGTGCCCGCGGGATTCCACCACATGGCGGTGGTCTGCCCCAGTTCCTCGCCATACACCCACGATGCGGTGCCGTACTTGATGCGCTTGGCTTCGCTACCGTCGGTGGTGATGGGCGACTCGTTGGCGCCGGAGGCATCGCTCACATACAAGTTGCGGTCGCGGTAGAAGGCTTTCCGGCTGCTGTCGGGTGAGAGCGCCGAGCCAACCTGCCGGCCTCGCTCGACACCAACACCGCGCCCCCCGCGGCCTGCGGTTGGCGCCGGGGCGTCTCCGGCTGCGCCGACTTGGCGGGTGCCGACGTCGAAGCGCATGCGCTTCCCGTCGCGCATGAACTCGAACCCCTTGCCGTCATCGGTCCAGGTGCCGTTCAGCGCCCCCGACTTGAAGGCGCCTGCCATCTGTGACGCCATGCGCTGGTATTGATCGTAGCCCGGCATCGTTCGTACGCGATCCTGCGCCACTGCGGTGGTGGGGATCGAGGCGAGCGCAGCGAGGCACGAGGAAATCGGAAGCAGTCTTCGGAGAACGAGCGACATCGGCGATGTTCCAGTCAGAACGGTGGGTACACGGCCCACCCGTGAGGGCGGGTCGGCGAGTAATCTTGAGGGATGCTGATCCCGGATTCCGGCTTTCTGCACTTGATGATCTGTCGAAGTTCACGTGCGCGCTACTGGCGCGCGGGAACTGTCACGATCCTGCTGGCCACCGGCATGGGCGCACGGCGACCCGCGCTCGGCGCGGTGGTTCCGCTCGCTGGGACCGCGCAAACGCCGGTGGGCACACATCCGGTTCATGTGAGCAGTACGCAGATCGAACTCAGCGGGGACGAGCGGCGCCTGAACGTGACGGTCCGCCTGTTCACCGACGATCTGGAAGATGCACTGCGCGCGTTCGGGCACCCGGTCGCCATCGCCACGAGTCCCGTCGCTGCCGTCGACAGCGCGTTGTCGGCATTCCTGCGCGCGCACCTGTCCCTCTCGCTCGACGGACGTCCGCCGACAAGCGGGCGGGTCACTGGACACCGGCAGGACCCTGAGGCGACAACGGTGACGTTCGAGGTGCCGTTGAGGACAGTCCCCGGCACCATCGCCGTCGTGCAGCGGGTCTTCTTCGACCGGTTTGATGATCAGGTGAACCTGATCCACCTACGCTTTGGATCGAAGAAGCGCAGCGCCCTGCTGCGAGGCGGTCTGGCGCGCGCGGAGTTCACGCTCTAGTGCGTCGTCAGACGGCCGTCACGTCGGGAGGTCGTCGCTGTCGCGTTCGCGCACCAGCGTGGGTGTGCCAAGGATGGGCAGTGCCGCCGTGCGCGCGTGCAACCCGATGAGACGGTTGTAGTTCAGTCGCAGGAGGTCGACGGCCGCGGGCAGGTCGTGTTCGGTGCGAATGCGAAAGGTCACCCAGCCGCTGTTCGGCAACATGTGGTGCGCCTCGGCACGTCCCGCTGACACGAGGTCGCGTCGCATGCGCACGGGAAAGGGCAGGTCGAGCATCCCGCTGGGATGTACGTGTCCGATTTCACGGCGATCCACGCGGAACTCGATGCCGCCAAACCGGTGCGGCGCTGTCTCGACCCGAGGCCAGTCGCGCAGCAGCGCCTCGAGTCGTACCGCCATATTCTCCGTTCCCATCGCTGCTCCGTGCGCGTGTGCGACGTCCGCACTGTCATCGGCTCTTCGCGTCATGCACCTCATCGTGCACATCGAGATCATGCCGCCGGATTCACGGGTCCGCCAGTATTCTGCGCGCGCCAGTTTTCGTAGCGGCAGTTTGCGCGCACGAATCGAGTCGCGCGCGGTTCGCGGATCGGGCAGTATGTTTCGCATGACGATGACGCTCTCTTCTCCGACCGCGGCGCGCGGCATGGTGCCGACGCCAGATTCCGTGGACCCATCAGTCCAGCGTGCCGACCTCGCTGATCCGCGCTGGCGTGCGGTCGAGGCGCGCGACAAACGCTGGGATGGTGCGTTCGTGTTCGCCGTGTCGTCTACGCGGATCTATTGTCGCCCGTCGTGTCCGTCGCGACGCCCACGTATCGACCGGGTCGCTTTCTATTCGGATGGACCGGCAGCCGCGGCCGCTGGTTTTCGCGCCTGCAAGCGCTGCAAGCCTGATGTGACCGTGGCCGACGCGACATCCGTTGCCGTGATCCGCGCGCTGGCGTTGCTGGATACCCGGGAAGACGCCGTGGTGCTGGACGAGCTCGCCGAGCAGGTGGGCATGAGCCGGTCCCATCTGCAACGGGCCTTCACCGCGCTGGTGGGGTGTTCTCCGCACGAGTGGCAGGTGGCGCGCCGTGCCGAGCGTATGCGCGTGGCACTCCGCGAGGGTGAGGATGTGTCACGCGCCGCCCTGGATGCCGGGTTTGAATCGCTGCCGAGTGCGTACACGGCGGCGGCGAAGCATCTGGGCATGACGCCCGGAGCGTATCGGCGTGGGGCCGCGGGCGAGACGATCTACCACACCGTGGTCGCGTGTCCGCTGGGGCACGCGCTGGTGGCGATGACGTCGCGCGGAGTGTGTCGCGTGATTCTGGGTGACGATCCCGCGACGTTGCGTGGGATGCTGGAGCAGGAGTTTTCTGCGGCGACGCTGATCGCCGATGATGCGGCGGTGCGTGAGGTCGCGCAGGCAGTGGTGCATGCGGCGAGTGGTGCGGCGATGTCGACCCCGTTGCCACTGGATCTGCGCGGCACGGCGTTTCAGCAGCGGGTGTGGCGCGAGCTGACGCGGATTCCGCGCGGAGAAACGATCACGTACGCGGAGTTGGCACGGCGCGTTGGTTCACCGGGGGCGGTGCGTGCCGTGGGCTCGGCGTGCGGGGCGAATCCGGCGGCGGTGGTGGTGCCGTGTCATCGTGTGCTGCGGAGTGATGGTGCGTTGGGCGGGTATCGCTGGGGACTCGAGCGAAAAGCGGCGCTGTTGGAGGCCGAGCGCGACAGTCGGTAGTGTTGATTGTCGCCGGCTCCTCCAGCGAGGCGGTCGTCAGGTGTCGCGCAGTCTAAGGACCAGCCGACTGCAGGTCGTCGGCTCGCGCTGGCGTACGTCGCAGGCGACGCCCGGTCGCCGCGAAGATCGCGTTGAACACCGCCGGCGCGACGGCCGGAACCGGTTGTTCGCCAACGCCAAACGGAGGCAGATCACTTTTCACAATGTGCACCTCCACCACCGGCGCTTCGTTCATGCGCATCACCGGAAAGGTGTCGAAGTTCGCTTGATCTGCGCGTCCGTCGGAGAAGGTGATTTCGCCTTTCAGGGCCGCTGACAGCGCCCACAACACGCCACTCTCGAACTGCCCTTCGATACCGAGTTGGTTGACGACCTGGCCGCAGTCGACCGCGCACACGACCCGATGGACCCGAACGTCACCGGCTCTTCCCACAGACACTTCCGCAACTTGAGCGACCATGGTGCGCTGATGGTAGCCGTTGCATGCGATGCCACGTCCCCAACGCCTTCCGGCGCGCTCAGTCGCGAACGGCTCGTTCCATCCCGCTCGGTCGGCAGCGACGTGCAGCACTCGACGCAGGCGATCTCCGTTGGGCAAGTCGCGCGAACCAGCGCGAACGATTCCCGGTGAAGGCAACAACGCCAGCCGAAGCGCCAGAGGGTCGCGGCCCGTGTCATGCGCGATCTCATCAAGGAACGACTCGCGCGCGAACACGGCTGCTGGATAGCTCACCGCGCGCCATGCACCCGTCGATACGGGGCTTTTGAGCAATGACAACGTGACGTCCAGAGAGTCAAACGCGTAGGGCGTATCAATGCCGCCCCACGGATCACCGTCGGTCGCAGGATCGTAGTTCGCGTTGAAGCCCCCGAACATGGTGAGGTGGTAGTCCGCCACCTGATGGCGCCAGACGGTGGGCAGGCCCGATACATCCACACCAGCCGAAAGTCGGTTGACCTGCCCTGGCTGATACATGTCGTTCCGGAGATCGTCCTCTCGCGTCCATACAACCTGCAACGGCGACGTCCCCGCTCGTGCGATCTCAACGGCTTCACGCACATAGTCCACGTCGAGCCGCCGCCCAAAGCCCCCGCCAAGCAGTGGCACGTGTACCGTGACGGGAATACCGAGCTGCTTGGCGACCGCGTCCTGCACGTCATTGGGGGCCTGAGTACCAACCCAGATCGTGCACTGATCGTCGTGCAGGTCTACCGTGCAGTTGAGCGGCTCCATGGCCGCATGGGCCTGAAAGGGCGCGACGTACGTTTGCGTGAACTGTCGCGCGGACGCGCGCAGCATGTCATCCGTAGGACCACCCTCGTGGCGAGCCGAGCGACCCTGCGGGAGCGACTCCTCAAGGTCGCGGAGCCACGCTGCGGAATCGCCGCCGCGGCCGCGGGTCCATTCCAGCGCAAGGGCATCACGACCCTTCAATGCGGCAATGGTGCGGTTCGCAATCACGGCGACTCCGGTGGAGATGCGCACGACGTCGATGACCCCTCGCATGCCCCGCGCTCGCGAATCATCCATCTTCTCAAGAACACTTCCCAACCGCGGCGGTCGCGCGACGGCCGCGAAGCGCATTCCCGGCAATCGTGTGTCCAGCCCGTACTTGGCTCGGCCATCGACCATGAGCGGCGCGTCCACCCGTTTCACGCGCGTGCCCAGCAGGGTGAATTGGCTGGACGGTTTCAGCGACGCGCTCTGCGGCACCGGCAGCTGCGAGGCGGGCACCACCAGGGCACCAAATGCCAGTGTGCGGCCACTCTCAGGGTGGAGCACTTCACCGCTTGCCGTCCTGCAGCTTTCCGCCTCCACCCCCCAGGTGGCGGCGGCAGCCGTCAGCAGCATCTCCCGCGCGGCGGCCGCCGCCGGTCGAAGCACCCGCCAGGCGCTTCCGACGCTG
>CAZMGX010000323.1:0-6101 GCA_964565915.1 uncultured Gemmatimonas sp. | reverse complement strand
CTTGAGCGTGAACAACGCCAGCGCAATGACCTGACTGGTGAACGCCTTCGTCGACGCCACCCCGATCTCGGGACCGGCGTGCAGGTAGATGCCACCATCGTCTTCACGCGCGATCGTCGAGCCGACCACGTTGACCAGCCCGAGCGTGCGCGCGCCGCGCCGCATGGCTTCGCGCATCGCGGCCAGCGTGTCCGCCGTTTCACCCGACTGGGAGATGACGATGCACAGCGTGGTCGGGGTGACGATCGGATTGCGGTACCGGAACTCGGAGGCGTACTCGACTTCGACGGGGATCCGGCACAACTCCTCGATCATCATCTCACCGATCAGTGCCGAGTGCCAGCTCGTGCCGCAGGCCGTGATGATGATGTTGTCGACCTTGAGCAGGTCCTCTTTCGAGATGTTCAGGCCGCCCAGCTTGGAGAAGCCCTCCTCGAGAATGAGGCGGCCGCGCATCGTGTTCTCGACGGTCGTCGGCTGCTCGAAGATTTCCTTCAGCATGAAGTGCGGATACCCGCCGCGCTCGATCTGCTCGAGATCCCACTCGATGCGTGACACCGGCTTGTCGCGCAGCACGGCGTCGAGGTCGAGAACCTTGTACCCGTCACGCGTGATGACCGCCACGTCGCCGTCGTCGAGGTAGACGACGTTGCGCGTGTAGGAGAGGATCGCCGAGGCATCGGACGCGACGAAGTACTCGTCCTCGCCAAGGCCGATCAGCAGCGGGCTGCCTTTGCGGGCGGCGACGATCTTGTCCTTTTCGTTGCTCGAGATCACCGCGATGCCGTACGTGCCGTCCACCTGGCGCAGCGCCTCAATGACGGCTGCCTCCAGATTGCCGGCATACGCGGCTTCGATGAGATGCGCCAACACTTCCGTGTCGGTGTCCGACGTGAAGACGAAGCCACGTGCTTCAAGCCCCGCCTTGAGCGCCGTCGCGTTCTCGATGATCCCGTTATGGACGACCGCGATGCTGCGGTCCGTGCTCACGTGCGGGTGCGCGTTGATCTCGTTCGGCGGACCGTGCGTCGCCCAGCGCGTATGTCCGATCCCCAGCGTCCCGTGCGGCGGATTGGCGTCGATGACCGACTCGAGACGCGCAATTTTGCCGGCCGCCTTTCGCGTCTCGACGCCCTTGCCGTTCATGATGGCCACACCAGCCGAGTCGTACCCGCGGTACTCCAGCCGTTTCAGTCCATCGATCAACAACGGGGTGGCGATCCGATCGCCGACGTAGCCTACGATTCCGCACATGGTAGTGGCAGGTCTTGAGAGTCTTGCGTGGGTCGATCAGGCGCCAACGTCGTTGGCCAGGTCGGCCAACGGCTGTCGGGCCTGCGCACTCAGGAGCCGCGCGTCCACTTCCGTGGGCGCTTCGGCAATTACACGAACGATCGGCTCCGTCCCCGAGGGGCGAAGGTGCACCCAGCGATCGGCCCAATCGAGCCGAAGACCGTCCTGCGAATCGGCGACGGCGTCCGGGAACGCCACGCGAAGCGCCTCGTACACCGCGTCGAGAGAGACGTTCGGACGATCCAGCTTGTCCTTGACGATCACGTAGCGCGGATGGTCAGCGACCAGCGCCGAGAGCGGCCGCCCTTCTTCCAGCATCAGCTGCAGCAGCAGCGCCGCCCCAACGGGAGCATCGCGCCCCAGGTGCATCTCGGGGAGGATCACCCCCCCGTTGCCTTCACCGCCGATGGTGGCGCCGTGGTCGCGCATCGCCAGTGCCACGTTCACCTCGCCAACCTTCGCAAAGTGAAACGGCACGCCGGCCTCGGCGGCCACATCGGCCACCACCTTGCTGGTCGACAAGTTGGTCACCACCGGTCCGCGCCGATGGCGCAGGACGGTGCGCGCCGCAAAGGCCAGCGTGTAGTCTTCGCCCGGTGCCTTGCCATCGTCGAGAACCAGCGCCAGTCGATCGACATCGGGATCCGTCGCGAACCCGACATCCGCATTCACATTGCGCACCAGCGCTTCCAACTCACCGAGATTCTCGGCCACCGGTTCCGGCGGACGATGAAAACGACCGTCGGTCTCCATGTTGATCGCGAACACCTCGCAGCCGAGTTCGGTCAGCAGCTGCGGCATGATGACCGCCCCCGCCCCGTGACAGCAATCGAGGGCAACGCGGAATTTCCGTGCGCGAATGCCCTCGACGTCCAGATACGGCAACGCGAGCACCTGATCGATGTGACGACGCACCGCCTCGGGATCGTGTACGATGCGACCGAGGTGATCCCACGTCACGCGCGGCACACCGGCATCCATGATGGCGCGCATCGCTGCGCCTTCGTCGGCCGACAGAAACAGCCCGGAGGGACCGATGAACTTGAGCGCGTTCCACTCGATTGGATTGTGGCTGGCCGTGATGCCCAAGCCACCGGCCGCATGGTGATGCTCGACGGCCAGCTGGATCGTGGGCGTCGGCGCCATGCCGATGTCGATGACGGTGCAGCCCACCGACTCGAGCGCGCCATGGACGATGCGCGTGAACATGGGTCCGGAGACCCGGCTGTCACGGCCCACGACGATCGTACGCACCCCGGTGCGTGATGCCCACGCACCGAACGCCGCCGCAAAGGTCGCTACGATCTCCGGCGTCAGCCCGGCACCCACCCGGCCCCGCACGCCCGACACGCTCACCATCAGTCCTTCGAACGCCATGCCGCTCCTCGTCGATGCGGTGTCACAAAACCATGGTCAAAGCTAGGCACGGGTATGAGCCGCACCAATGGCGTGACCAGTGCGATTCCATCCGTGGCCGGTCGCGCCGCGTATCCACGACAGGGACGATTTGCCGAACATGCCGTCACCGGCGTGGCACGGAGTGCCACCACCGCCTGTCTTCACGCGAACGGGACGCTATCCTCACGCATGGCTGATCCGCTGGCACTTCTGCCCTTCGCGCTCGCCGCCGGAGGCGGCACACTCGACCACCGCGACGCCGCGTCTCTGGTAGCAGCCGGTGTGACCCTGCTGCAGCGCACCGCGCCGCTCGTCCGCGCGCTGGATGGCAGGCACTCCGCGTGCCTGCTCCCCCCGTCGTCAGCGGCACTGGTGGCGCTGGCGGCATCGGTGGGTCGCGGAGTACTCGTGCTGGATCCAGCGGGCCACCCCGAGAGGATTCATCGCGATCTGGAGGCCCACCGCGTGGGTGCGGTTTTCACGCTCGACCGGTACCGCGAGCGCGTTCCCCAGTCGTTGCCGATGGTCCTGCTTGACGACGCGCCGCGGTCAGCCCGCGTATACGATCGGCCGACGGAGCGGGTGATGACCGTGGACCTCGGCTCGCATCACGGCTTGGCGCTCGAAGGGTCGCGAGACGCCGAAGGGCTCTCCGACCTCTGCGTGCAGGTCGCCCCATCGCGCGGAAGTGTGCTCACGGCGTGGTCGCATCGAGACCTGCTTGCACTCGCTCGACGGACGGCTCGGACATGGGCCCTCACCCCGCTCGATCGGCTGCTGGTCGTGCTGCCCTTTACTCGACTGACCGAGCGGCTCGCCTTCGAAACGGCGACCCTGCTGATGGGCGGGCGTGTTGACCACCTGGCACGGTTCAGTCCGCAACAGGTCGCTGATCGCCTCGTCCGGAGCGAGCAGACCGTGCTCGTCGGCACCGCAGCGCTCTTCGCGGCGCTCACGAGGCACTGGTCCAGAGACCCGATGGGGACGCGGCACCCTGCCCTGCGGCTGGCGCTCTCCGTCGAGCCGATGCCGTCTCCCGGTGTCCAGCGACAGTTTGCCGAGGTTACCGGGACCCCGATCACCGCGATGGTCTACGGCAACACGACCGCGTAGCCTGGCGACGAAGCGCCGATTACGCGACGATTTGCAGCCGCCTGGGGCGTTGGACGGCGGCATCGGGCCGCGGGAACGACTGCTGCGCCAGCGCCCGCTCAAACGCCGCCACACAGGCCGGATCGAACTGAGATCCCGCGCAGCGGCGAAGCTCGACCACGGCGTCCTCGACGGACATCCCGGCGCGATACACGCGACCGCTCGTCATCGCATCGAAGGAGTCGGCGACGGCGGTGATCCGCGCGGCCAGCGGAATTTCGAAGCCGCTCATGGCATCAGGCGTTCCACGGCCGTCGAAGCGCTCGTGATGGGAGCGCACGACCGCCAGCGCGTGCGGCATGTCGCGCAGCAAGGGCGCGAGCAGACGCCAGCCGATCACGGGATGCTCCATGACGTGGGCGTACTCCGCCTCCGTCAACTGGCCGTCCTTGTTGAGCACGTCTTCGCGCACGCCGATCTTGCCGATGTCATGCAGACGACTGCCGAGTTCAAGCTGCTCGAGCACACTCTCGGGGACATCCAACTCACGCGCGATCGCCATCGCGTACTGCGAAACGCGCGTGGAGTGCCCCCAGGTGTAGGCGTCCTTGACTTCGAGCGCATCAGCCAGCGATTGCAGCGACGCCAGGAACAGCTCTTCGTACTTGCGCGCCTGTATGGTCACGCGCTCTTCCAGCCGGGTGCGGTAGACGTGATTCTCGCGCAGCAACCGCCGCTTCTCGAGCGCCTGATTCACCCGCGCCCGCAGCTCGTCGATCCGGAAGGGCTTCGTGAGGTAGTCCAGGGCGCCGAGTTCGAGGCACCGCACCGCCAGATTCACATCGGACACGGCGGTGATCATCACGACCGCGGTCTCCGGCCAGTGTGTCCGCACCTCGCGCAGCAGCTCACCGCCGTCCATGCCAGGCAGGTGATAGTCCGACAGGACCAGCGACGTCGACGTGCTGCGCAGATGCGCGAGCGCTTCATCACCCGTCGCCGCCTCGCTGCAGGTAAACCCCTCCGCCATCATCAGTCGGCGCAGCAGCGCCCGCAACGGCGCCTCGTCATCGACGATCAGGCAGGTCCGGTCCGACAGCGCCGTGTCGGGCAATGCAGGTGTCACCTCAGGCGGCCGGTTTGGGATCGTGCGGTCCGCTCGGACGCCGGTTAGCTTCCCCCGCTCCCACCTCGCCCGAACGCACCAGCCGAAGGCCATGACGCGCATCTACGACGACGATCTTGCGGGCGGTCTTTCCACCCGCGCCATTCATGCCGGCCAGCGCCCCGACCCGATGTCGGGCGCCATCATGACGCCGATCTACCAGACGTCCACCTACGTGCAGGACGGGATCGGACTCAACAAGGGATACGAGTACGCGCGAGGCAAGAACCCGACGCGGCAGGCGCTCGAGCGAAACGTGGCGACGCTGGAAGGCGGTCGGCACGGACTGGCGTTTGGCAGCGGCATGGGGTGCCTCGACTCGATCATGAAGCTGTTCCGCGCCGGCGACCACATTGTCTGCGGCGAGAATGTGTACGGTGGCACATTCCGGTTGTTCGACCGAATCCTGAAGCATATGGGGTTGTCGTTCTCGTACGTAGACACACGGGATCCGCAGATCGTCGCGGATGCGATGACGTCGGCCACGCGCGCGCTGCTGGTGGAGACGCCAACCAATCCGCTGATGTGGCTGACCGATCTGTCCGCCATGAGCGACATCGCCAAGCGGCATCAGGCCCTGCTCATCGTCGACAACACGTTTGCGACCCCGGTCTTCCAGCGACCGTTGGAAGTGGGAGCCGACATCGTGTGGCACTCGACGACGAAGTACCTGAATGGCCACTCTGATATGATCGGCGGGATCGCCGTCGTTCTTGAGGACGAATTGGCCGATCGGCTCCAGTTCATCCTCAACTCAGCGGGCGCCGTTCCTGGCCCGTTCGATGCGTGGCTGGCCCTGCGCGGGACCAAGACGCTGCCCCTGCGCATGAAGCAGCACGACGCCAACGGTCGCCAAATCGCGGCGTGGCTCCTCGATCGGCTCGGCCCCGAGCGGGTGATTTATCCCGGATTGCCCCATCACCCGCAGCATGCGCTGGCGGCCCGCCAGATGAGCGGGTTCGGCGGCATGATGACGCTGGAGCTGGGCAGTCAGGACAACGCCAACCGCTTCCTCCAGAAGGTGCGGGTGTTCTCGCTGGCGGAGTCCCTGGGCGGCGTGGAATCGCTGACCAACCACCCGTTTACCATGACGCACGGCTCGGTCCCCGCCGAGGTGAAGCGGGCGATGGGGCTAACCGACGGGATGGTGCGT
>CAZMGX010000322.1:1161-6110 GCA_964565915.1 uncultured Gemmatimonas sp. | reverse complement strand
TCGTAGCGCATTCTGATCACACCGTCTGCGGCCGTTACCGTGCACGGCACGCCCGGTATGTGAGACAACAGCGGTGTGATAATTGCTAACATGACTTTTTCGAAAGACTCTCTCGGAACTTGCAACGATAGCTTGAATGTCTTCGTTAGTTTCGACATTGGCGTGGCAGCGGTGGTCGGCGGGGAAGTTGGTCGAGAAAGGCGAGAGCATAGAATGTGCAGTGCCTACGGGACTTATGCGACGCCCACGAGCGGGGGCAAGGGACCTCCGACGAACGCGGGCTCCGCGTGACGGGAGCGTGGCGGGCACGCCGGTCAAGCGGGCGGCGAAGTCATCGCTGAAAACAAAGTCGCTCTGTAGAGTGCAAAATCCGCCGCTCCGGACGATTCGGCGAATACTCCAACTCCTGCGACGGCCATGCTAATTACGTAGAGTCGTACCGGTCGCGGCGCCTGGCTGCAACTTTCGAGGCGGGCAGACGGTTTACTGAAACTCGCACGGCGGCGCTCCCGTTGTTCTCCTTAACAGCTAAGGAGAGCACATGTCGACCGCCGAGCTTCTGCCGGGCACACTGGATGTCCTGATCCTCAAGGCCGTTTCGCTGGGCCGGTTGCACGGCTATGGCGTACTGCTGCGCATCGAGCAGATATCGGGTGGAGCGCTCCTCGTGCAGCAGGGCGCGCTCTACCAGGCGCTCGCACGCCTCGAGCACCGCGGCCTGCTGGACGCCGAGTGGGGCATCTCCGAGAACAACCGCAAGGCCAAATACTACCGGCTCACCAGCGCGGGCCGCCGCACGCTCGGTGAGGAAGCCGCCAGCTGGAAGCGACTGTCCGATGCCATCGGACTGGCCCTCGCCGCCAAGCCGTCGGAGGTGTGAGCGATGGTTGACGAACTGATGGCCAGGCTGCGTTCGCTGTGGCGCGGCGTTGTTCGCACACGGCAAGTCGACGCCGACCTCAAGGAGGAATTCCGACTGCACATGGACCTGCGCGCCGCCGACCTGGTGCGCGCCGGGATGTCACCCGCCGACGCTGCGCGGAAAGCGCGGGCCGAGTTCGGGAATACGGAGCATCACGTCGAGAAGGTGCGTCATGCACGCGGCCTCGCGTGGTTTGATGAGATGCGCTTCTCGTGGCTCGACCTCAAGCTCGGCGGGCGCATGATCGTGAAGTACCCGGTGCTCACGATCGTCGGCGGCTTCTCCATGGCGTTCGCGATCTGGGTCGGGGCCGGCACGTTCGAGGCGATTCGGCAGCTCGTGTTCCCCGTGATTCCCCTGCCGGACGCATCCCGAATCGTCGTGCTGCAAAACTGGGACGCGTCCGCCAACCGGTCCGAGCCGCGTGTGCTGCACGATTTCGTGGCGTGGCGCGCCGCGGTGCAATCGGTGGACGACCTCAGCGCGTACCGCACCGTGACCCGCAACCTCATGGTCACCGATGGCCTGGCCGAACCGGTAGCGGCTGCTGAAGTCACGGCGTCATCGTTTCGTGTGTTGCACGTTCCGCCGGTGCGTGGGCGCACGCTGCTGGAATCGGATGAGCAGGAGGGCGCGCCGCTCGTCGCCGTCATCGGCCACGACCTGTGGCAAAGCCGCTTCGCCGGTGATCCCGGTATCATCGGACGGACGGTCCGCCTGAACGGTGCGCCGGCGACCATCGTTGGCGTCATGGGTGTGGGCTTCGCATTCCCGCGATCCGAGGCGCTGTGGGTGCCGCTCCGCGTCGACGCAGCGGGCGCCGTCCGTCGACAGGGAATGGCGCTCCAGATCTTCGGCAGGCTGGCCCCCGACGCGTCATTGAGCCAGGCACGCACCGAACTCACCAACCTCGGCCAACGTGCGGCCGGCGACTACCCGGACACCCACCAGCATCTTCGCCCGCAGGTGTTCACGTTCGCCCAGTCCGTGCGGGCCATCGGTGGCCCCGGCGCATCGATGATGCTGCTGACCGGGAATCTGTACGTGATGTTGCTCGTCGTGCTCGTGTGCGCCAATGTCGGGCTGCTGATGTTCGCACGCGCCGCAACACGCGAGACCGAGATCATCGTGCGGTCAGCGCTTGGCGCCAGCCGGCGGCGTATCGTCATGCAGATGTTCACAGAAGCACTGGTCCTGGGCGGCATTGCCGCGATGGTGGGACTGGCTGCAGCGGGGTGGGGGGTGCGATGGGGACTCGATCTCATGCGCGGAGTAATCACCGACGGCAGCGGCAACTATCCATTCTGGGTAAACGGCAAACTCTCGCCGATTACTGTCGTGTACACCGTACTTCTGACGCTGCTGGCCGCGGTGATCGCCGGAATCATCCCGGGACTCAGGATCACGCGCAAGCTTGGCGAGGGGCTCAAGCGCATGACCGCCGGCGCGGGTGGCACACACTTCGGCGGCCTGTGGACGGCGGTGATCGTATTGCAACTCGCGGTGACGATGGGTTTTCCGGTCGTCACGTTCATTCTGAGCCGCGGCGACGTGCGACCCGAGGCAGAGAGCAAGCAGTTGCCGTTCCCCGTTGATCAGTACCTCTCGGTCCGACTGGATATGGAGCGGGCCTCGATCGACCATGATGCCGACACGTCCGCCGCGGCGTTTGCGGCCCGCTACGTCGCCGCGGTGGAAGAACTCGAAACGCGACTCGCATCGGAGCCTGGCGTGGAGGGGGTCGTGTTCGCTCAGCACCTGCCGCGCCAATACCACCCGAACCATCAAATCGAAGTCGACGAGGGTGCAGTCGCACCACATGACGAACGTGGTCATGTGGTGGGATCCTCACGGGTCGATCCGAAGTATCTCGACGTGCTCGGTCTCAACATGATGTCGGGTCGCTGGTTCAACCCCAGCGAGGCCAACGCCGATGCCCGCGTCGCCGTCGTTAACAAGGCATTCGTCGACCGCATCATGGGTGGCCACAATCCGATCGGCCGCAAGATCCGGTACGTCACGAAGTCAGCGGCCGACACGCAGCCATGGTTCGAGATCATTGGGGTTGCGCCCAATGTGGGGATCCGGTCGGGATGGGGACCCGCAGGCATGTATCGACCGCTCGACCGCGAATCGCTGTATCCGCTGAACGCCGCGATTCACGTGCGTGGCGACCCGAAGCTCTTCGCGCAGCGCGTGCGCGCCATCGCCACGGACATCGATGCGACGCTGCGTTTGACGGACCTGATGCCCTTGCGCGACGTCGCGAACAGCGAGCGCGACTTTACGGTGTTCTGGATCCGAATGACGACCTTCGTGAGCGCGGTGATGCTGATGTTTTCTCTGGTGTCGATCTATGCCGTGATGTCGTTCGCGGTCGCGCGCCGCACACGCGAGATCGGCGTGCGCGTCGCGCTGGGCGCGAGTCCGGGGCGCATCGTCAAAGCCGTGTTCAAGCAACCGCTGCGTCAACTCGGCATGGGCCTGGTCGCCGGCACGGTGCTCGTGTGGGCGTTGCTCGGCGGCACGGACAATGGTGTACCGACCGTCAAGGAGCTGCTGGCGCTGGGCGCGTACACGGCGGTGCTGGCCGCCGTGTTTCTGGTCGCGTGTGTCGTGCCCACGCGGCGTGCACTGTCGGTGCCGCCCACCGAAGCGCTGCGCGACTCCTGACGGCGGTCGTCCCTGCTGGACCACTCAATTCATCGTCACGTGAACAACGACGCCTGGCTTCCGTCTCCGGATTCCCCACAGCAGAAAGCGCTCGCCCATGTGGCGGCGCGCAGCCTTGGGGATCCGCTTGATTCGTCCTTTCGGGTCACGGTCAACTTTCATCCGGCGAGGTGGCACCGGGGGGCGCCGCTACTTCGCTGCCTCCTCGAAGATGGGGAGTATCGTTCGCAATTCGAGACGGGTACCGGAAACGGCGGCCTGTCGGCTTTTCCGGGCGGCGACCGCTGGCACTGGGAGACTCGGCTCTTCGGTGGCGCGTACGACACCGCCCCAGCCAACCAGCGTCCGAAGGTCGGTGCGCTGAACTTCCGCGGGCGCGTGACCGGAGCGGCTCCACGTTTTGGTTCGTCTCACCTGCGGCTGCGGCCGGAGGTCTCGCAGCGCACCACGTTCTGCTATCCCGATTCCTGCTTCGATCCGTCGGACTTTGGCACCGCGTCTCGCATGCGGCTCATCGATCTCGCTGCCGCGGATACGCGGGACCGTCTCGATGACTATATCGAGGCGCACGTCCATGGGCCGCTTCGTCTGGATGCCGATGTGGAGGCGCTGGTCCTCGACCCGTGCTTCCGCGATACCGAAGTCGAAGTGCTGGCGCGCCAGCTTCCCTGCGCGCTGGAGTGGCACCCGGGGTTTCGCCTGAACGTCGTCGACATGGCGAAGCATCCCGACTATCGTGGTGTGGAGTACGTGGCGCTCGGTCGGTCGCTGGCGATCGAGGGCTGGCTTACGCCGGACATCCTGGAAGCGGCTGTGCGCGCGGAAACGCATCACCCGCAGGACATCAAGAAGGTGTGGCACTACCTGGCCCGATTCGGCGACTCCTCCGCAGGGCCCTCGCCGTCGTTTCGAAGCGTCGCCTCGTAGGCGTGTACCATCTCCCACTGCGTCTCGGCGCGGTGGGCGGTGAGAATGGTGCGCAACGCCCGAACCGAATCCGACTGACTTTTCTAGTAGGCCTCGCACATCCGCGCGCCGACGAAGTAGCCGATCTGCCACGGCGCGTCAGGAAACTCCGGATTCCGCCCCGAGAACCATGCGCACGAAACGACGCCCCCAGCGCCCTTTCACGAGTCCGCCCATACTCGGCTTGATCGGGCGTGGTGTGCCCCACGACGAGGCCCGCCACGAACTCTGCGCAGCCCTCGCGCGCCGCGCGGGCGAGCAGCGTATCATGTCGGCGCCAGCGATAGATCCGCGAGTAGGCCAATGCGCCCTGCGCCACGCGCTGGTAGTGGTGGGTCACCTCGTGCGCGATCGCCACGCGCATCCCCTCCAGCGACTGCATCGGAAT
>CAZMGX010000322.1:0-1151 GCA_964565915.1 uncultured Gemmatimonas sp. | reverse complement strand
GGGCCAGTCGGGAAGAACCCCCGTCTGAACTCTTCTACCGGCGCACCTGGATTCGCGCCGTAGTAGTCCACCGCAATCATCACGACATCGGGCTCGACACTCCCGCCTCCACCGAACGGTGTTACGAAGTAGGACACCGGCGGCGATGGCAGGTCGCGTTCGAGTGCAGCACTTGCGCGGCGCCTGAGATCGGTGAGTGAGGCTTCAATGGCGAATTCGTGCCGTCGGAGATCCGGCTCCAGGTCCGGGAGGTATCGCATGAACTGCGGTGCGTTTCATCTCCTTCACCGTGTCGCCGCCTGCGTCAATGGCAAGCAGCGCAGCCCTGAACCGCGCAAGGTCCGCGTACTCGAATCGCCGGTGCGCAGTTGATGGCGCCGGGCTGTTGGCGCAGCCCGCGATCGCTACGCTCAAGCAAAGGAGGACCATGGCGCCGCACGAGGGTCGCAGGATGGTTGCATCTGTTGGCATACGGCTCTGACCGTACCGGGGGTTTGGAGGGTTTGAATGCCCTGACGCGCACAGCTCCAACCGGGAAGCCGGCGCTCGGCGCGAAAGTGCCGTGTAACGGGAACGGTGCGCTGAGAGACTATTCTTTCTTCCACCGCGGCCTTCGGCCTCCGGTGACCAGCGCATTCGAGGGGTGACACGCGTGCGCGCATCGATACAATCTTTACGGATGTCCATCCTCGAACGCATTCTCTCGGAGCACCATGCGGATCTCGAGGCGATCGTTCGTCGGTACGTGGACGACCCGGCAGATCGCGATGAGCTTCGCCAGGATATCGCGGTTGCGGTCTGGAAAGCGCTGCCGACCTTTCGGGGAGAATCATCCGAGCGTACGTATCTGATTCGCATCGCGCGCAATCGTGCCATCTCGTATTGCGTCCGACGATCGCGCTGGCATGCCGTGCGGGCTGATCTCCACGATGACCTTCGCCTCGGCAGCGATCTGATCGCGGAGGTCGACGGGAGCATCCTCCGACAGCGGCTGAAAGCGTTGATGGCGACGCTTCCATCGCAGCAGCGTCTGGTGCTTTCCATGACCGCCGAGGGATTTTCACCTGCCGATATTGCCGTCCATTGCGGCGCGAGCGCGGGGACGGTACGTGTCGCGCTCTTCCGCGCGCGCAAGGCACTGCGGCGGTTGC
>CAZMGX010000321.1:0-6120 GCA_964565915.1 uncultured Gemmatimonas sp. | reverse complement strand
CCTTGAGCACCGGGACGTCCTTCTCGTACTCGAACCACACGTTGTCGAACTCGACCCGACCGACCACACTCGGCACCTGCTGCTTTGAAGCATCTTCCTGGTCTTCCGTCGCCATGTCGCGCAACTCGCGGATCCGGTCCAGACCGGCAAACGCCTCGGTGATCTGCGTGCCGATGCTGGCGATCTGCACCAGCGGCATGGTGACCATGGCGATGAAGATGACGAACGTGATGAGACTGCCGATGGTCATCTGACCGTTGATCACATCACGACCGCCCACGTACATCGTGATGAGTCCGATGACACCGACGACCGCCAGCCCCAGCGTGCCGGTCAGCGACGTGCCCGTAATGGTCTTCGCGATGTTCTGGAACAGGCGCTGGACTCCTGCGCCGAACACGGCCTTTTCTCGGTCTTCGGCCGTGTACACCTTGATCAGCCTGATGCCGCCGATCGTTTCCGTGAGGCGTCCCGTCACTTCGGCCGTGATCACGCTACGCTCGCGAAAGATCGGGCGCAGCCGCTTGAACGCGAGGCTCATGCCCGCCCCGAACACGGCCAGAAACACGACCGACACCAGCGTCAGCTTCCAGTTGAGGAACAGCAATACGCCGAGGGCCGCCAGCGCGCTCAGGATACCACCGGTGAGCTGGATCAGGCCGGTACCGATCAGGTTGCGAATCCCTTCCGGGTCGTTCATCACGCGCGAGACCAGCACACCGCTCTTGGTGCTGTCGAAATAGCGCACCGGCAAACGGATCAGGTGCCCCTGCACCTCTTCGCGCAGCCGGGCGATCGCCTGCTGGGCCGCGACGCTGACCACCTGCGAGAGTGCATATCCCGTCACCGACTGGATCAGGGTCGCGGCAAGGCCCGCGAGCGCCACGTACCCCAGCAGTCGGATGTCACGATTCGGGAGCACGTCGTCGAGGACGAACTTCGTCGAATAGGGCAGGACGAATCCCGAGGCCCGGCTGATGATCATGAGGACCAGCCCGACACTGACGGATTGGCGGTGCTGCCAGATCAGCGCGCGGGCCTCGGCCCAGGCGCGCTTGCTGTCGTACTTGGGTTTCTTCGGGGTAGGAGCGGACATCCTTATAAGGTATATCGACTTCGCAACGCGTGCTGCCGGGGTCGCGACGGGGTGCTAGCTTTCAACAATCGGTTGCGGCATTGCGTTGTCTCGCAAGCACCGATCGGCCTTTCCTTTTCATCGCACATGCACATACCGAACGCGGAAACCATCGCCAAGATGGAGGTGCTTGCTGACCTCGAACCCGAGGTCAACGAGCTGATGATCGCGCATGAAGCCAAGCGCATCCTGTGGTTTCCCAGTGAAGTCCTGGCGCCGCCGCCGGATACCGATCCGGACGTCCACCTGAAAGAGCTGCGTGAACGTGCGCGCGGGATCAGCATGCCCAGCCGCATTGCACTGGCGCTCAACACGCTCACCGAAGAAGGGTTGCCGCATTTCCACCGGCTGCTGGCCGTGTATCTGGGCAGCGACTCGTTCTGGTCGAAGTGGACCAATCTCTGGACGGCCGAAGAAGACCGCCACGGCGCCATTCTGCATGACTATGCGCACGACACGCGCATCCTCGATAATCCGGTCCTCGAGAAGATGCAGTTCGAGTACCTCAAGGCGGGATTCGAGCCGGAGTGGGACAAGGACCCGTATCGCGTGTTCGTGTATACGTCACTGCAGGAGCGCGCCACGCAGGTCAGCCACGCCAACACCGGCAAGCTGGCCAGCGAA
The DNA here is from genome assembly GCA_964565915.1 of uncultured Gemmatimonas sp. GTDB lineage: Bacteria > Gemmatimonadota > Gemmatimonadetes > Gemmatimonadales > Gemmatimonadaceae > Gemmatimonas. Next base: position 4,361 of record CAZMGX010000321.1, on the reverse strand, counting down.
TACGAGCCGTTGATCGGCACGGTGCTGTCGAACGTCGCCAAGGAGGAGGCGCGACACTACGTGTTCTATCGTGAAGTGTTTGCCGGCGTGCTCAAGCGCGACCCCAATCGCGCGATGTTGTCGGCTGCCGCCATCATGCCGTCGATCGACATGCCGGGCATCAACATGCCACACTTCCGCGAGATGGCGGATGTCATCCGGCGCGCCGGCATCTATGGGCCGCGCGACTACCTCAGGATTGTTGAAGACCTGATCAAGTTCTGGGCGATCGACAAGATCGATGGGCTGAACGAGCTGGGCAAGAAAGCGCAGGAGAAGATCATGGCCGTTCCGGCGCGTCTCGAGCGCGTGGCGGACATGATGGAGACCCGCAGCAAAGCCAAGACGTTCTCGTTTCAAGTGGCGTTCGCGCGCGAATTTGCGATGGACTGAGCACACTCGGCGCTGGCTTCTCGTCGGGGCGCTCGGAGCGCGCCGCGGGTGCGTCAACGTGGGCGGCCATCGAAATTTTTTACCGCAGAGGGCGCTGGGGGCGCTGGGGCTGTGGTCGGCGCGGCCCGGCGCGGGCGGCCTGTTCATACAAAATATTTTTTTTGTTGGGGTCGTCGTGCGTAACTGTCGGCGTGGGCCCCCTGCGCCCCCTGCGACCTCTGCGGTTTAATGCTGTTTATTCGTCGTGATCTAGGTAGACGTTTGCTCGGCGTATCGACCGGGCGTCACGCCGACTGATCGACGAAATGCCGCCACGAACGCACTCGTGTTTGCATACCCGGTTGCGGCACCGGCCGCCGTGACCGTCGCCCCGTCGGCGAGGAGCGTCATCGCGTGAACCAGACGCGCGCGCTGACGCCATGCCCCGAACGACAAGCCGGTCTCCGCGCGAAACAGACGCTCGAGCGTGCGCACGCTCGCGTGGGCGTCACGTGCGACCTGCTCCGCGTTCGCGGCGTGTGCGGGTTCGGCGCGCGTTTGTTGCGCGGCGCGCAGCGCGCGCGCATCACGCGGCATGGGCAGCTCCAGCGGCGCCGCGCGTACTTCGGTCAGTTCATCCAACACCATCTCGAACAGACGGCGGTGTACGTCGAGACCAAGATCGAGCGTGCCCATCGCGCACACGCGACGCAGCAACTCCCGCAGCAACGGCACCACCAGCATCACCCTCGGCTGCGTCGGCAGACGACCGCACTCGGCGGGCGCGACATGGACCTGCCTGAGCGTGCCGCTGCCCGCCATACGCACGGCGTGTGTCGTGTACGGTGGCAGCCACAGGGCTTGGTGCGACGGCACCACCCAGAGCAACGCGTCGACCGTCACCGTGATGACGCCGCGTGAGGCCCACACGAGTTCGCCCCAGTCGCTGCCACGCCGTGCCCAGTGGTAGCCGGAGCTGAAGCCGATGGAGATGGCGCGAACCGCTGGTGTGTGCTCAGGTGCGGGTTGGCGGATATTCGACATACCCTGACAATCTGACGCGATTCGGAAATCCCGGCGAGCGGTATTTTGACGGCCATCCAGACTGCTCCAGCCCGCCGAAGGTTCGGTCTCCCACTCCGAGGTGTTGCCATGTCAGTTCCTTCACCCGTCCGCCACTTCGCCATCAACGCCGACGACACCAGTCGTGCCCGGGACTTCTACGCGGCCGTCTTCGGATGGCGTTTCAACGCCTGGGGCCCGCCCGGCTTCTGGATGATCGACACCGGGGCGTCCGACGCCGGCACGCCGCTTGGGTCGCTGCAGCAACGGCGCACCCTGATCGAGGGCGAACGGATGACGGGCTTCGAGTGCACCATCGCCGTGCCCGATGCGCGGGCGGCCGAGCAGGCGGTCCTGGCCAATGGCGGCACGATCCTGATGCCGCGGACAACGATTCCCACGGTCGGGCACCTGTTCTGGTTCCGCGATACGGAGGGGAATGTGGTCGGTGCGATGCAGTACGACACCAAGGCGGCGGTGGTCGACTAACGGCGCCTCAGTTCTCCGCGCTGGTCTTCCTCACCGCGATCACACACTGTGCCAGCAGGATCGCGCCGGCCAGCACCGTGACGAGCTTCTGCGCCAGCACCATGGTGCGGAGCCCGTCTTCAGTGCTCGTCGCCGGACCGAATGTCAGCAGCAGCAGATACCCGATCATGACGATCGTCAGTGCGACCCAGCCAATCGCCTCCCGGCGCGCGGACGGTGAAGCGCGAAACGCGGCGAGCGCGAGCAGGCACGGCACAAGTGGCGCCAGGCGAAAGGCCAGCAGTGTGAAGGCCACGTGCCACGACATCACGCGGTTTTCCGGCGTGATCCCGACGCCCACGAACGACACGCTGACGATGATCGCGGCGATGGCCGCCGCCTGCGCGGTGCGTCGACTGGCCGGAATCGCCGAGTAGCGTTTGATGAAGTGCCAGAGGGCGGTCCCGAATGCGACCACCATCGCGCAGATGCTCGCCAAGAACAGCGCCGCGCCGAGCGTGTTGGCACGGCCATCGTAGGCGACCGTCATGCCGAGGTCGCTGAGGAAGTTTTGGTCGAGCGAGTAGCCGACCGTGCGTGCATCCAGTGCCGTGCCGCCGGGGTACTGACCCATCGCGAGGAGTGAGAGCAGCACCGCGCCCAACGACAACCACGCCGTGACGGCACGGACGGGCAGAGCTGTCGAGCGGTAGCGCGACCGATTTGGCATGTCCTATCCTACCGTTTCATCACTCGAGATGGGTCCACCCGCGCCCCTAGTCCCTCCTCAGGCGTTGGACTAAGACCGCAGGCGTGCCGTCAGCTGCCTCATGATAGGTGGCGACCCTCGCGCCATCGAGCAGCGATATCGGATTTCCGGGGAATGTGGCCGAGCGTGTGAGTCTCCCCGACGGCAGGTCCACGAGTTCCACAACCGTCTCATAGCGGTCGACATCACCTTCCATCGTGCGAGGATCGACCGCCACCTTCTCCCAGCCCGTCTTCGGATGCGCAATGAGCACGGCGATGGTTCGTCCGTCGATCTGCCTGACCTCTCTGATCTTTGAAATCGCCGCAACGGGGTTGGCTTTGAAGTCAGATCCGATCCACCAATCGCGCTCGAAAGGCAGTGTTCGCAGTCGCCGACCAGTATCCTTGAGTATGGAGAGCCTGTACCCTTTGAGGGCATCGTTCGTCCATTCCGCCAGCCACATCGCGCGAGGGTCGTCAAGCGTTCGAGCCAACGCAATGAACGTCTTGTTGGCATTGATCTTGGGCACCTGAATTGTGGCCAGCACGCGCCCGGAGTCGTTACGAAGCACGATCGGCACGGTACGTGTCAGATCTCTCGAGTCCTGAACCCTCGATTGCGATGCATACGCATTGGAGCGGATAAAGGCGGCGTGCCAGATCAACTGTGCACCCGACCCAATGATCGTGCGAACCGGCCGCAACGTTGGATCGAACACGACCACCCGATCGACGTCGACAGCCCGCAACGAGTCATCGATGTCTGCGTCGAGCCATGAGGGAGCCGTGAGCTCGCCGGGCCCCTTTCCCTTCCTTCCGAGCGTTCCCACAAAGTCACCGCGTGCCGAAAAGACTGACGGCAGTCGACCCAGCTCCAGGAGCACGAACCGACCGTCTCGCAATGCGACAACCTGGTCCGGCTGTCTGCCGAGTGCACTCGTCTCCACGTCCAGGCGCACGACCGTCTGAGCGGCCAAGCCTCGCGTCACGACCTGTGTGAGGCACTCGTTCGGCCAACCAACCACGAGACACGCGAGCGCGGCGAGGCCTTGCAGGTGACACGAAAGAGAATTCAACGACAACGGTCAGGTCTCCTCGCCGGATATGGACCTCAGCACAACTCCTGATACCTGGTCGTCATGGTCTCGCCACGCCTGCGTCCTGGTTCCACAGCTTCATTCCGCCCGTCGAACAGCCTGCCGACAACTTGACGACCGAAATGCCATAGGTGTCGTCGCTCGAATCACGCGTCGCGACGATGGCGAGCGATCCACCGATGGCTAACACTCTCCGCTCGGGAGAAACGAAGAAACACCGCGCAATCAACGCGTCCGGCCCCGCCTCAATCCACACGCTGCCGACGTCGCGCACCCCTGGCTCCGTGATGCGAAACCAAAGGGAGCCGTGTTCGCCGGCCAGCAGCCCGCCGATTGACGAGATACTATCGGGGATCGTCAAAATCTTCGCCACCGCACTGGCCACATCGGGCGTCTTCTGAAACTTGGACAAGTGCTCCGTGAGGAGTTGCGATTTCTCAAGACGACTGAAGTGTTTGACGGGGAGTGCAACAAGACCGACGAACCGCGGCGGCGTGCGCCCCATCGCATAGAGTGAGTCGGTGCCGCCGGTAATCCACCACACCTCTTCATCACCAACAGCTACGAGTGGCG
>CAZMGX010000320.1:0-6150 GCA_964565915.1 uncultured Gemmatimonas sp. | reverse complement strand
CGTGGCCTCCGGATTCGCCATGCCGCCCTTCGGCAACTGGATCACGCGCTCGTCGGCCAGACGCGGCAGCAACGACCCGATGAGGTAGTTGCGGACGGCTTCCAGCGTGAGTCGACCCGCCTCCTGCTCCCGATTTCGCCCTTCGCGTTCCAGCAGTGCCAGCAGGTCCTCGCGGAATCGCAACGTGACCGCGTGCAGGGGCGCGACGCCCATCGGATCCGCCACCTGGATCAATGCACCGAGCGCGAGCGCCAGATTCCGATCCCGTTGCGACAGACGCGCCATGACGGCGCTCGTCGCGTCGGACGCGGCGTTGCTTTCGGTGGGGACCTCGGGCGGGAGCGGATCGGTCATGAACGGCGACGATGATCGGAGACGAGAACGGACACGTGAGTCGGCGACGGTTCCGGCGCGGTGGGCGCCGGCGGAACCGGCGGACGTGGCGCCGGCGCCGGTCGCTTCGCCGTGCTGTCGGACAGACTGTCGACCACCGGTTCGAGATACAGGCCGGATGCGGCGGAATCTACCGTGACGTCACGAACTTGGCCGCTGTCGAAGGCCAGGCGGATGACCTGCCCCCGAACGTAGTTCAGCGCCGCGGGCGCCGTCGGCCCCTGCTTCGACGCGATCTGGAAGAGCGAGCTCGCATTGCCGGACGCACGGATCGCCTGGATACGTGCGCGTTGCGTCGTATCCCCAGGCGCGGCAGTCGAGTCGAACCACGCAATGACCGTGTCGCCGCGGAGGACGTCTCGATCTTCCGACTTGATCTTGAGCGTGTCAGGGGCGCCGGTCGCCTCGGCCATCCCCACGGCCCGCACCTCCCGGACCCGCTGCTCCGGCATGCGCACGTCGATCGAGTCGGCCAGCAGCGTCTGACTGGCCGTCGTCGCCTTGGCCCGGCCTTTGCCGAAGGCCATGGCCCGCTCGAGCTTCTGGGTCGTGAAGCGCAGGTCGATCTGCTCGGCCTGCATCACCACGTCGGCGTTGGACGCATTGCCGTTGTGGAGGGCGACCACCCGGGTGAGCTGCTGGTCCTTGCTGTACAAGTCGATCGTATCGCCGAACAGACGGAACGGCTCCGCCTGATCCCGATTGATGATGCGCGCGGTGCGGATCAGGCGCGCACGCTCGGTCACCTTGTCGAAGCTGGCAGAGTCGGACTCGCCCTGCAGGGTGGTGCGGTTGATCTGGACCTCGCCCCATGCGAACAGCTTGGTATCCCCTTCGTCGACCATGGTATTCGCCGTGACCGTGATCGGCGGGCCGGGCTTTCCGGTGCTGTCCTTCTCAATCAGTTGCACCGTGGGTCGATTGGGCGCGATCAACTTCGACGCCGGACGCGAACCCGGTATCGCCCTCAGGTACTCGATGCTGGAGCCGCGAAACGTGCTGCCGGACTCCAGCTGGGTGGCGATGACGTTGCCGTCGGCGAAGAGGCGCTCTTCACGGGTGAAATACGTCGCCCGTTGCGACTGGATCCGCATTTTCCCCGGCTCTTCGTAGCTCACATTGCCGAAGAGATTCATGATGCCCGACGCCTGGTACTGCTCGGCGCTGTCGGCGCGAATCTGGTTCTGTTCGCCCTGACAGTGCCCGACGAAGCCACCGCCGATGAACGTGAGGCTCGTGCTGTCCGGCAGCCGCTGATATCGCAGGCGCGTCTCCGGCGGGGACCCGGTGAAATCGAGCACACACTGTTTGGTGGCCGGTGCCGTCTTGCGGGGCACTTTCGGCGCGGCGCTGTCGGCCGCGACCGAGTCGCGACGTGTCACCGCCGCAGAGTCGGCCGCTCGCGCTTTCGTGGCGGAATCCGTTGCTGCCTTTGCGGAATCTCGCGGCGTCTTCGTCGAGTCAGCGGACGGCGGATTTGCTCCGGCGTCCGCCGGTGGACGCACCGGGGCCACCCCGCGCCCACCGCGTCCACCGAAACAGCCGGCGAGGGCCATCGCGGCGCACAGGACGACCAGACGGACCGCACGCGCACGTTGTTCCATCGTCAGCCTCTGGGGATCTGGACGGGTGCAATCCCCTTGCACGCGCGCAGACACCGGAACGACGTCATGTTGGGATCGGACTCGAATCCGATGCCGGTGAGCAATCGATCGGGCTCGTTGAGCACGAAGGCGCTGTCGGTGTAGATCTGGTTGCGCTGCTGATCGTACACGAGCTGTGGCGTGGTGAGACGCTTGCCGTCATCGCGTGTGACCACCACGTCGCCACTGGCCTCGAGGCGGGACAGGGCGGAATTGTACGAGCCGGCGCGTGACGTCATGACGCCATCCTTGAGGCCCTGCGACGTGTAGAACGTCACGTTCACGCGGCGCAGCACGAGGCGACGGCCATCGTCGTACGTATACGCCGTGTCGCTGAGGAGCAGTCCCTTGGCGACGCTCTGGTCCGTCAGGACCGTGCGCAGGCCGAAGATGACCTGATCGGCCGAATCGGGAATCACCGACGTCTTGGCGACGGCCGCCTTGGCCGTGCCCTTGCCCCCGCACGCCCCGGCCAGCGCCAGCGACGTGGTCACGATACCCAACAGGAGCCCGCGCACGCGCAACGGCGTCATGCCGCGCCTGCGCGCATGAGGTCGTGCAAATGCACGACGCCGACGAGCTGTTCCGCCTCGTCGACCACCGGCATTGCCATGATGCCCTGTTTCTCCATGCGATGCACGACAGCACTCCCGAGTTCATGATCATGTGCCACCCGTGGACTGGCCGACATCACCTGCGCCACAGGCACGCTCAGCACGTCACGCTCCCGCTCGATCAGGCGCGTGAGATCGCCTGCGGTGACGACCCCGAGAACCCGCGTCTGTTCCACGACGATGGCGATGCCGCGGCGCGCCGCGAGAAGCACGACGGCATCACGCATGGTGGCGGTCGTCGGCAAGATCGGCAGTCGATCGGTCTCCATGACGTCGCGGACCCGGGTCAGCAGGCGTCGCCCGAGGGCGCCCCCCGGATGCAGACGCGCAAAGTCTTCCTTCCGAAAGCCCTTCTCCAACAGGAGGGCCACCGCGAGGGCGTCACCGAGCGCCAGCGTGACCGTGGTGCTCGTGGTCGGGGCCAGGTCGTGGGGGCACGCCTCCTCCCGGACACCAAGGTCGAGCGTGACCTCGGCGGCACGGCCCAGACGGGACGAGGGTTCGGACGTCATGGCGATCATGTGCACCCCCATGCGCGCGAGCGCGTCGATGAGCCCCAGCAGTTCGTCGCTTTCGCCGCTCTTGGAGATGAGGATGGCCACATCGTCGGTGCCCACGATGCCCAGGTCGCCGTGCACACTTTCGACGGGATGCAGGAACATGGCCGGCGTTCCCGTCGACGTGAACGTGGCGGCCATCTTGCGGCCTACCAGACCGGACTTGCCGACGCCCGCGACGATGATGCGTCCGCGACACGCGGCGAGCAGCCGCACCGCGTGCACGAAGGCGTCGCCCAGGGCGTCCTGCGCCAGCACCAGCGCGTCGGCCTCGAGCTCAAGGACACGGCGTCCGCGCGCGAGAATCTCGTGCGCCTCACTCATGTGACCGGTGCCGGTTCGCTGCGTTGCGACACATAGGCCTCCACCCGCTCGGTCCATTCACCGCGCGCGGTCAGCAGCGCTTCCGCAAACTCGCGGACCGCCCCGTGTCCGCCGCGTGCCTCCAACTGCAACAGCGCGGTGCGACGCACCTCAGGTACAGCATTCCCGACGGCGACCGGCAACCCCACGGCCCGCAGCACGGACAGGTCGGGAAGGTCGTCGCCGATGAAGGCACACTCGTCGAGCGAACACTGCAAGTCGGCGAGGACGGTGCGCAACGCCGCCAGCTTGCGTGCATGCGGATCCTGCACACACGCCACGGCCCCAAGCTCGCGCGCGCGCATCGCGACACTGTCCGAGACGCGACCCGTGATGATGACGATCTGGATGCCGGCATCCCGCAAGAGCTGAATACCAAGGCCATCCTGAATGTCGTATCGCTTGAGCTCGAACGGCGCGGTCGCGCCGTCCGCAGGACGCGCTGCCCCGAGATAGATCCCGCCATCGGTCAACACCCCGTCCACGTCGAGGCCGAGGACTCGAATCACACGCGCTCTCGCGACCTCGATGCGCGGGGGCGCGAGCGTGACGACCGGCAGGACGACATCAGTCATCGTGACACGCGGTGCCAAACGTCGATGACACGCGCCATCAGGTCCGACAACGCCTCGAGCGGCAGCATGTTCGGCCCATCGCTGGGGGCGCGGTCCGGATCCGGATGCGTCTCCAGGAACAGCCCCTGTGCGCCCGCGGCTGTCGCCGCCAGGACAAGGGGCGGAATGAACTCGCGTGCGCCACCGCTCGTGCCGCCGGCGCCAAGCCCCGGTCGTTGCACACTGTGCGTACCGTCGAAGATCGCGGGGACTTCGCAACTGGCGCGCAGCCGTGCAAACGAGCGCATGTCCACGACCAGGTCGCCGTATCCGAAGAACGTCCCCCGTTCCGTGACCGCCAATTCGCCGACGTCGCGTCCCGCCAGAGCCGCACCCGCCTCCACCTTGCGAATGGCGCCCCGCATCCCTTCGGGATGCATCCATTGCCCCTTCTTCACGTTCACCGCTTTGCCGGTCGCACCGGCGGCGGCGAGCAGGTCGGTCTGTCGGCAGAGGAACGCCGGAATCTGCAGCACATCGACGACTTGCGCGGCGATCGCACATTGCGACGGCTCGTGGACGTCGGTCAGGATGGGCAACCCGGTTGCGGAGCGCACGCGCTCGAGCGCGCGCAGACCGGCGTCGAGCCCCGGTCCGCGAATCCCGTCGACGTTCGATCGATTCGCCTTGTCGAAGCTGGCCTTGAAGATCACGCCGCCAGACACCTGCTCGGCCAGACGCGCCAGCGCCTCTCCGACACGCAGGTTCAGCGCGTCATCCTCGAGCTGGCATGGTCCGGCGATGAGGAACATCGCGTCGGACGGGAAGCGGCGCGCCGATGCGGCGCGCGAGGCCTCGATCACGGGCGCGTCCACTCAGTGCGTCGCGGTCGCGAGCGACCCCGCCGACTCAACCGGCGTCGCCGCACGGCGATGACGCTCCGCCGCGGCAATGAATCCCGCGAACAGCGGGTGCGGACGCAGGGGCCGCGACTGCAACTCGGGATGGAACTGGCACCCCACGAACCACGGATGCGCCGGCAGCTCGATCATCTCGACGAGCGAACTGTCCGGGGACAATCCACTCAGCCGCAGGCCGTGCTCGACGAACGTGTCGCGATACCGGTTCGAGACCTCGTAGCGATGCCGATGGCGTTCGTTCACCTCGGGCTTGCCGTAGATCTCCGCGGCCAATGAACCGGGCCGCAGGCGACACGGATACGCGCCGAGGCGCATGGTGCCGCCCTTGTCGGTCACTTCACGCTGCGAATCGAGCAGCGAGATGACCGGGTCCGCACACTCCGGCGCGAACTCGCTGGAGTGACTCTCGGCAAGGCCCAGCACGTGTCGCGAGAACTCGATGATCGCCACCTGCATGCCGAGGCAAATGCCGAAGAACGGCAGCTGCATTTCGCGCGCGGCGCGAATGGCCTCGACCATCCCTTCGATGCCGCGAACGCCGAAGCCTCCCGGTACCAGCAAGCCGTCGAAGTCCGCGAGGATCTCGCGCGCGCGTGCCGGTCCGGTGAACGTGTCGCTCGAGGTCCACGCGAGTTCGACGCCGACGTCATTCGCGATGCCGCCGTGAATCAACGCTTCCTGCACGCTCTTGTACGAGTCGATGTAGTCCGTGTACTTGCCGACGACGCAGATCCGCACGCGGCCGCGCGGCTTGGTGATGCGCTGCACCATCGTGCGCCACGCCGCAAGATCCGGGGTCGGGGCGGACAGCTTCAGGCGCTCCATCACGCGCTCCGCAAATCCTTGCGACTCGAACGACAGCGGAATCTCGTAGATCGTGGGAACGTCGGCGCTTTCGATGACGGCCCCGAACTCGACGTTGCAGAACAGCGCGATCTTGCGCTTCACGTCGTCGGCGAGTGGGCGCTCCGTGCGGCAGATCAGGAAATCCGGCTGGATGCCGATCTCCATGAGCTCACGCACCGAATGCTGGGTCGGCTTCGTCTTCACCTCGCCCGCGGCCGCGATGTAGGGCACGAGCGTCAGGTGCACGAACATCGCGTTCT
>CAZMGX010000319.1:0-6151 GCA_964565915.1 uncultured Gemmatimonas sp. | reverse complement strand
CGCGTCGCCGCCATCGAAGGCCTGGACATCGGCCTGCGAGCCCAGGGGTGTGGTGGAGAATTGCAGCGCGGTGCGCCGGTCACCCAAGGGTCCCAGCGTGACACCGAAGACATCGTTCTCGGGTGGTTCGAAGTCGCGGCGCAGGTCGGGCATGCGCAGCGTGGCCAGTCCCGCACTGTCCCGATTGAACGCGCCGATGTAGAGGTTGTCGGCATCGTACAGCACGCGGACTTCGGAGGGATAGCGCGTGGTGGATACGAAGTCGGGCCGCACCTGCACGAAATCGCCTGCCATGGGCGCGGCTTGCCAGTCCGGCTCATCGAGCCGACCGTCCACGGCGATGGGTCGCACTGCACGACGTGCGACGACGCGCCTGCGGGTCGAGTCGTTCGGTTCGGGCACCTGTGCGGTCTGCGCGAACAACGGCGCAGCGAGCAGGGCAGTGAAGAGGGCAGCGGTACGGAACAGCTGTGTGCAGCGCGCGCGGCGGAGGGCGGATTGCATGCGCATACAGTAACGCTGCCGTCCTTGAGGGCGAAGGGCGCCGGGCCACTGACCCGACGCCCTTCGCATACCGCTGCAACGTCGCAGGCTACCCGTGTAATCAGTAGCCCGGATTCTGCGTCAGATTCGGCGACGTCCGCGTGTCGCGCAACGGAATCGGGAACAACGCCTGCCCCGGGCGATCGGCAATGCTCTTGACCGCGACGGCCTTCCCGAGACGATTGAGGTCGGGCCACCGATCGCCCTCGAACGCGAGTTCAAGGCGCCGCTCGAGTTCGATCTGTGCGAGGACGTCGGCTTGCGTGGTCACCTGATTGCCCAGGGTGTGGACCGCCAATCCGGCGCGCACCCGCACCTTGTTGTACTGCGCAACGGCTTCGGGCAGGCGGTTGAGACGAGCCAGAGCCTCCGCCTTGATCAGCACGATCTCCGCCAAGCGGATGACGTGGACGTGTTCCGTCCCCGGTCGTGCCGAGTACTTGTTGCCGTTCAACGGCCGTCCGGCATTGCCGCTGGGGCGAATCGACCACGCCTTCCGAAGATCGCCAGCCGGATACGCCTGATCGATGTTGGTGCTTGGCGCCACTTCCGCCCGGCCGACTTGCAGATAGTAGTTCGAGATGCCGTTCGTCTCGGTGGCGTTGAACGACACCCGGAAGATGTCTTCCGTGGTGTTCGTGCCGGAGGCGCTGAAGAGATCGGCATAGGGAACCACGAGGGTGTCTCGGCCCGCCAGCACCTGATTGGCGAGATCGAGGGCCGCCTGGTAGTCGGCGGTGGCACTCGCGTTCCCCGGCAACCCGGCCCGATAGAACAACACGCGGGCCCGCAACGCGCGTGCCGCCGTCGGTGTGGCATAGCGCGTGTTGGTGGTGTTCCTGATCAGCGCCGTGGCGCTGTCGAGATCCTTGAGCACCTGCGTATACACCTCGTTCACCGAGGCTCGGGTATACGCCTGCGCCTCCGTCGGCGATTCGATCGGTCGCGTCGGGATGGGAACGCCGCCCCAGTACTTCACGAGATTGTGAAATCCGAGGGCGCGCAGGAAGTAGGCCTGCCCCATGACATCGCTGCGCACGGGGTCCGTTACCGTCGTCACCTTCGGCACCTTGTCGATCAGGACGTTGTCCCGGTCGATCTGCTGATAGATGGCCGTCCACATCGCGGTGACTTCAGGGTTGTCGGCCTGAATGCGATTGGTTGCCATCTCGCCGAGGTACTGGAACGTGCCGGTCCAGACGGAGTTGTCGGCGGCGAGGTCGCCGACCAGCAGGGCCGAGAGTCCATAGTAGCTGCCGGATTGGAGTCCGTCGTACGCGCCGTTGAGGGCCGCGGTGGCGGTGGCGTTGTCGACGATCAGCTGGTCCTGCGGCAGCGAGGTCACGGGTTCGGTTTGCAGCACATCGTCGCAGCTGGCCACGCCGATGAGCAGCAACGCGAGTGACGCGCGTCGAATTCGCATGAGGGAATGGGCGCGCAGGGTCGGCGCGCGGAGGTCGGGGGAGAATGTTGAGCGGATCACCAGCCGGCGCTCACACCAAAGGTGAACGTGCGGGCGAGCGGATAGGCGTAGTAGTCGACACCCATGACGGTGTTGGAATTGGCGCCGTTGCTGTTCACGTCCGGGTTGAAGCCCAGGTAATCGCTCCAGGTGATCAGGTTGCGACCGGTGACGTACAGGCGCGCGTTGTCGGCGCGCATGGCACGCGCCAGTGAGCCGGGAAGCCGGAGCCCGAGCGTGACTTCCTGCAGCCGGGCGAACGAGCCGTCTTCGACGAAGCGCGTGGAGAGGAAGCGCGCGCCGCCGGTGGAGCCCATGCGCGGCTGGTTGGTGATGTCACCGGGCTTCTGCCAGCGGTTCAGGACGGTCGCGAGCTTGTTGTCGCGCGAGTTGCCGCCATCGTCCATGAAGATGCGGGCGAGGTTGAGCACCTTGCCGCCCTGACTGAATTGCAGGAAGCCGCGAAGGTCGAGGTTCTTCCAGGTGAGCGTGTTGGTCAGGCCGCCGAAGTACTTCGGCTGCGGATTGCCGCCGAACGTGAGATCCGCGGCGACCGGCGCGGTCGTCTCGGTACCATCGGCCTTGCGATACAGCGCGTTGCCCGTGGCCGGGTCGACACGCAGGAACTTGAACACGTAGAAGGTGCCGAGCGGTTGGCCGACCGCCGCGACCGAGGTGACGCGTCCGCTGACCGTCGCCGTGATGGGCAGACCATCATACAGCTCGGTGACCTCGTTCTTGTTGAACGTCATGTTGAGGTCGGTCGTCCATTCGAACCCGCCGATCGACTTCGCGCGGATGTTGACGGTCTGCAGGTTGAAGTCGAAGCCGCGGTTGTTGATGGCGCCGACGTTGTCCCACACGCTGGTGTAGCCGCTGGTTGCCGGCACCGGACGCTGTACGAGCAGGTTGCTCGTGGCGCGGTCGTACCAGTCGACGATGACGTTGAGCCGGCCGTCGAAGAGCCCCAGATCGGCGCCGAAGTCCGTCTCCTTCGTGAGCTCCCACTTGAGGTTCGGATTGCCCAACTGCGAGTTGGCCAGGCCGGTCACGCCGGAGTACGACTGCGCGGTCGCCAACGTGCGGCTCGCGAAATCGCTGATGCCCTGATTGCCGGTGGTGCCATAGCTGCCGCGCAGCTTGAGGCTGGCAAACTTCGCGAGGGACGCGGCGAACCCTTCTTCCGAGACGGTCCACGCGCCGGAGACGGCGGCAAACTGTCCGTAGCGATTGGCACTGCCGAATCGCGAGGAGCCATCGGTCCGGAAGCTCGCCGACAGCAGGTACTTGTCGCGCATCGACCAATTGGCGCGGGCAAAGTAGGAGACGAGGGTATTCTCCGTGGCGCCGCCGTCGAAACTGGACGCGGCGGCCGCGTTCCGCACGTACCGTTCGAAGCCGGTGGGGAAGCCAGTGCCCGCCACGTAGCTGAAGTCGGAGTTGTTGAGCTCCAGGCTGGTGCCCGCGGTCAGCGAGAGCTGCTGACGGTCGTTGCGCACGGCTGCGTAGTTGGCGAACGCCTCGGACACATAGCGCGTGGCCGACGTGCGGCCATTGGCGCCTTCGCCACCGACGCTGCTGCTGGACGCACGATCCACCTTCGGCGACCGCCAGCGCAGTTCATCCACGCCGTACACGTCGGTGCCGACGCGACCGGTGACGGTCAGTCGGTCCGTCGCCATGTAGCGTGCTTCGAGATTGCCCAGCGCGCGCAGCGTGCGCGTATTGAGCGAACTGAAGTCGGCGTACGCGACCGGGTTGGAGTAGAGCAGGTTCTGGGCATTGCCGCCGTAGCCGAACGACGTGCCGCGCACCGGCGAGAACGGCTGCAGCGACACGGCGTTGGTGACGATGCCGTCGACGTTCAGGTCGCCGGGCACGCGATCGTTCGACTCACGAGTCAGGCCCACCGATCCGGTGAGGAACAGCTTGCTGGTCGCCTGGGCGTCGAGGTTCAGGCGCAGCGACTGCCGCTCGTACTGCGAACCGATGACGATGCCATTCTGCGTCATGTGGGAGCCCGAGAGAAACATGCGCAGGCGATCGGAGCCGCCGCTCACGCTGAGCTGCACGTCGCCCATCGAGGCACTGCGGAACACGGCGTCCTGCCAGTCCGTGTTGATGCTGTCGGTGCCCGCGGCAAAGAGCGGTGTCTGGGACTGATTCGCCCGCCCTTCGTTCATCAGCGTGACGTACTGCGTGGCATTGAGCAGATCCAGCTTCTTCTCGACCCCCTGCGTTCCCGTCGAGCTGGTGATGTTGAAGCGGAACTTGTTGCCACCCGCGCCACGCTTGGTGGTGATGAGCACCACGCCGTTCGAGCCGCGCGAGCCGTAGATCGCGGCCGCGGCCGCATCTTTCAGCACGTCGATGCTCGCGATGTCGTCCGGATTGAGCCCCGAGATCGGCGTCATGCGCTGCCCGCTCGTGCTCGTGATCTGCTCAAAGGTGCCCTGCAACATCGGGACGCCGTCGATGACATACAGCGGCTGGTTGCCGGCGTTGAGCGACGCGGGCCCTCTGACACGGACGGATACGCCGGTGCCGGGCTCACCGCTGTTCTGCATGACCTGAACACCCGCAATCCGTCCCTGCAGCGCGTTGTCGATGCTCACCACCGGCAGGCGGGCGAAGGCGGTCGAGTCTACCGACGCAATCGCGCTGCTCACGGTCGCGCGCTGGCTGCTGCCGTAGCCCGTCGCGACGACCGTCGACAACACCGTGGCCACCGGACGCAAGACAAAATCCGCGCTGACCGTGCCACCGGCGGTGACCGTGACGGTCCGCGTCATGGCGGCGTAGCCGATGCGCTGGACACGCACGGTCACCGTGCCGGCAGTGACGGAGCCGATCTGGTAGGCGCCGGCATCATTCGTGACGGCGCCTCGCGGGGTGCCAGGCACCGTGACTTGGGCGCCGGCGATCGGTCTCCCATTGGAGGAATCGGTGACGACCCCTCGGACGGTGCCCGTCGATTGTGCGACAACCACGGTCGGCGAAACGACGGCCGAGAGGACGGCGATGGCTGCGGCGAGCGCCAGCCCGCGCCATCGAGGACGATCAGATCTGTGCATCGAACTGCTCCGAAATGGGGAGTGATGCTCGCCCGCCCAATACGCGAATGGCGGCGGGGAGCCGGTGTGCAGAGCGCGATCTTTTGGCCGCCGTGCCAACAAGTCAAGAGGCGTGGGACAGTACGAGGTGTGCCGGTGCGGACAGGCTGGCGCCGGGCCACTCGGCGCCCCAGTCTTGGGGTCGCGCGACCACTCACCACACGCACGATTCGTGTCTGCAGCGACGAAGAACCCAGAGCTCGACGCAGTGCAACGAGCGTTGCACGCGTTGGCCGACCCCAACCGCGCGGCAGCATTGCAGCGCTACTTCAAGACAGGCGCCGGCGAGTATGGCGAAGGCGATCGCTTTCTGGGCCTGCGCGTCCCGCAGGTCCGCGCGGTGGTGAAGCGGTATCGATCACTCGGGCTGGACGCGATCCGCGCCTTGCTGCGGTCGCCATGGCACGAGGAGCGTCAACTGGCCCTGCTCATCATGGTTGATCAGTATCGTCGCGCCCAATCCGCCGAGCGGACCGCGCTCTACCAGACGTACCTGGACCACACGGCCGGCATCAACAATTGGGATCTGGTGGACGTGTCGGCGCCGCACATCGTGGGAGCCCATCTCCATCCCGGCGGTCGTGCCACCCTGGATCGCCTCGCCCGCTCGTCGTCGGTCTGGGAGCGCCGCATCGCCATCATGGCGACCGCGTACTGGATCGCTCGCGGCGACTTTGCGCCGACACTACGCCTGGCGGCGCGCCTGCTGCACGACCAGCACGACCTGATCCACAAGGCCGTGGGTTGGATGCTTCGCGAAGTCGGGAAACGCGACCGGGCGGCCGAAGAGGCGTTTCTCACGGAGCACAGGCACGAAATGCCACGCACCATGCTGCGATATGCCATTGAGCACTTCCCGCCGCGGCGTCGCGAGGAACTGCTGCGACGCCGCGGCGACTGACATTCGCGCCGATCAGGCGAGGTCGAAGCGGTCGAGGTTCATCACCTTGGTCCACGCCGCCACGAAGTCCCGGGCGAACTGCTCCTTCGCATCGTCGCACGCATACACCTCGGCCAACGCGCGCAGTTGCGA
>CAZMGX010000318.1:3396-6171 GCA_964565915.1 uncultured Gemmatimonas sp. | reverse complement strand
GCTCATCGGCGTGATGGGCGCGCTGGCCATCACGGGACACACGATCAATATCATGAGCCTGATCGGTGTGATCCTGTTGTGCGGCATCGTGGCCAAGAACGCGATTCTGCTGGTCGACTTTGCGAAGTGGGCGCGTGAGCGCAACGGCATGCCGTTGCGGGAAGCGTTGATCGAGGCGGGTGCCATCCGCCTGCGGCCGATCCTGATGACCACGTTTGCGCTGATCGCCGGCATGATTCCGGTTGCCCTCGGCCGTGGTGAAGGCGCGCAGTTCCGCGCCCCGCTCGGTGTGGCGGTGATCGGCGGCGTGATCACCTCGACGGTGCTGACCCTGCTGGTCATTCCGACGTTCTACGAGATTTTCGACAACATGCGCAGCTGGTTCTCCCGTCGGGTGGGGCTCACGCCGCCGCACACCGGGCAGTTCCGGGCGATCGAGCCGGTGCCGGGTATCGGGGACTAGCGACTAGATTCCCCTCTCCCCGCACGACCTGAACGGGGGCTCCTGACCGGTGTACCGGTTCGAGTCCCCGTTCGCGCGTCTACTCCCGCCTCGTTTTCCGACACCGCCGCTCGATGGTTCTGATGCACCGCCTGTTGCCACTCGTCGTCGTCGCCGCGGTTGCGGTGTCGGCAGAAGGCTGGGCGGACCTCAACTTCATCAACGCACTCGCGGACAGTTTCTGGACGTACGCGTTCCTGGGGTTGTCGGCGATCGTGATCGAAGAGCTGGCGCCGATCTTCGGGGGGATTGCCGCGCACGAGGGTGAGCTGCAGCTGATGCGCGTGATCATCGGCATCACCCTGGGTGGTTGGTTGTGTACGACGTTGCTGTACGTGGCGGGCCGTTCGCGGTGGGAGGCCATTCGTCGGCGCTTTCCGCGGGTGCGTGCCGCCGGTACCGTTGCGTTGCGCGTCGTGGGTCGCAATCCGCTGACGGCGTCGCTGCTGGTGCGCTTTGCCTTCGGGCTGCGGGTGGTGTTGCCGATTGCCTGTGGGGCAGCGCGTGTGCCGATCGCGATTTACCTGGTGGCGTCGCTGCTGGGGTCGTTTCTGTGGACCACGCTGTTCGCCGTTATCGGTTTTGCGGCTGGTGAGGCGGCGGTGCGCGCGGTTGGCCATCTGGGTCGCGTCGGGGAGATCATCGGTGCGCTAATCGTGACGGCCGCCGTATTCGCGTTCATTCGCTGGAATCGCGCACGCCGGGCGCGCAAGGCCGAGCGCCGATTGCGCAAGACCAAGGCTGCCGCGGCGCCCCAGCCGCCGGTGTGATCCGCACAGGGGTGGAATTGAGCACGTACGGAGGACCAACTGCCTCCACGGATATCAACAGATAAAGAACTGATGAACGGCATGGATTTGGCGGACGCGAACGCTGTATCCGTGCTGTTATCCGTTTCTATCTGATTGTATCCGTGGAGGCTGTTGGTCCGTGGTCCCAGCCGATGTGAGCCCGCCCGCCTGGAACCCGTCGCCACACGGAGATGAGCTAGCGCACGCGCCGGGTCCGGAAGTGCGCCGCCCCGTCGGCGTCGCGCTCCAACAGGATGATGAAATCTCCGAAGGCATCGACGAACTCAGGCACGGCGCCAGACATGGTTGCGGGTGCGCCGGGCGGCGGATTGGGCACGGCACGCCGGGGGCCACGCGGCACGTCGAGACTGCCCACGAACACACCGCTGCTGTCGTAGACGGTCCACCGATCTGGGGCATCGTCGCCAGCGGGAAAGTCGCGCACCCACAGGCGGCCGGTTCCATCGATCTTGAGGCCGCGATAAAACGGCCATACCAGATCGCCGGTCTCTCGCACCGGCGTCGGTGCGTCGCCACTACCGGCCGCCGCCACCGGCCCACCGAGCCAACGTTGTGCCGCGTCAGCGTCGATGGGCCTGGCCTTGTCGGCCATTCGCGCGACCTGATCCAGTGTGCCGTCCTGACGGAAGCGCCGCACCTCGTTCTTGCGCGGATCGCTGACGTAAACGAAGCGACCGTGCGGATGCAGGCGCATGTACTGTCCCACGCCTGAGAATGAGAGGGCGGGGAACACACCGATCGTGTCGACGATCGTGCCATCGTCACGCCGACGAATGGCGTGTGTCTCGCGAACGGTGGCATTCGTGGTCCGTTCGAACACCTGCGTCACGATGGTGCCGTCGTCGAAGCAGCCGTCGCCGAGCAGTGACACGTCTGCCGCGGTCGACTGACGCACGATCGCTCCCGCGGGACTGATCAGCGTGAGGCGTCGATTCTGGTCGTACACCAGCACCGTGTCTCCCGGCAACCGGCAGATCTGCGTCAGTCCGGCAAACTCGCCCGGTCCACGTCCTTCACGCCCCACGACTGCGGTCTGTGTACCTGCCGAGTCGAAGAAGCGCACCTTCGTCCAATCGATCACCGCCAAGCCACCACTGGCGAGCGTGACACCCGTGAGGAAGCCATTGCGGTGATTGAACTCGTCGTCTTCTCGCTCCTTGAGGCCGCCAATGTCGCGCACGACCGAGTCGCTGAGACGAAAGGTCGCGGGTGTGCCGATGCGAGCAGGATTCTCGATCATCGCGACGCCGTTGACGGTGTAGCGCTTGAACCGGCCGCCGGCCGACTCGCCGCCGCACGCGATGGTCACCAGGCCCGTCAGCATGGAGACGGTCGACATCACCATCCGCCAGTCACTCTGTCGCATCGTTGATCTCACCCGAGAGGACCGCGGCCGCGGCTGCACGCAATTCGCGCCACACCGATTCCCCGGTGAGCTTGCCGTCCAAAAGGCGGCGGTCG
>CAZMGX010000318.1:0-3386 GCA_964565915.1 uncultured Gemmatimonas sp. | reverse complement strand
TGCACGCGATCGGTGCGGATATTGCCGATAGCCAGCCGCAACGTGTACTTGCCATTCAGCTTCGAGTGCGAAAGATAGGCGGTACCCCCGGCATTGACCCGCTCCATGATGGCGGCGTTCAGTTGCGCCAGCCGCGCCTCATCGGCGTCCGGCGGTGCACAGCGAAAACAGACCAGCGACAGGGGCACCGGCGCCATCAGCTCCCATCCCCCCTCGTAGTGCACCATGCCGGCGAACTCGCGCGCCAGTTCGCAATGAAAGCGGATCCGTTCGGCAAGGCCGTCGGCGCCATACGCGCGCATGACCATCCACAGCTTGAGCGCGCGAAAGCGACGCCCCAGCTGGATGCCGTAGTCCATCAGATTCACGACCTCGTCCTGTCCCTTCGTGACGAGATACTCGGGCAGCAGGGCGAACGCCTGTTTCAGCGCCTCCGGCCGCTTCGTGTACAGCACCGAGCAATCCATCGGGGTGAACAACCACTTGTGCGGGTTCACCACGAGTGAGTCGGCGCCATCTACACCGTCCAGCAGGTAGCGCAGCTCGGGCACGATGGCGGCCGGACCGGCATACGCGGCATCGACGTGCACCCAGCATCCCGCGCGTCGCGCGATGCGCACGATCTCCGGCACGGGGTCGACGCTCGTCGTGCTGGTGGTGCCGACACACGGGACGACGGCCAGCGGCCGGAAACCGCGCGCGATGTCGGCCGTGATCGCCGCGTCGAGGGCGTCGGGGCGCATACGAAACTGGTCGTCGACCGGAATCTTGACGAGATGGTCATGTCCGAGCCCCAAGGCGATGACGGCCTTGTCGATCGACGAGTGCGCATGCTCGCTGCAGTACACGCGCAGCGCCGGCAGGTCGTCGCGCGCGGTCATGCCGCGGGCCCGAATGTCGAACCCAACGGCCTCACGCGCGGCGGCCAGCGCGTAGAACGTGCTGACACTCGCGGTGTCGGTGATCTCGCCGAACCAGCCGTCTCCAAGGCCCATCAGTTGGCGCAACCAGTCGAGCGCGACCTGTTCGAGTTCGGTCACCGCCGGACTGGTCACCCACAACATGCCGTTGGCGTTCAGGCCAGCGGCGAGCAGTTCACCAAGAACGCCTGGGTACGAGGCCGAGTTGGCGAAGTACGCGAAGAAGGAGGGGTTGTTCCAGTGGGTGATGCCGGGCAGAATCGTGGACTGAAAATCCGCGACCATCTGGCCGAGTGGCTCCCCATGTTGCGGCGCTGATACGGGCAGCGCGCGGCGAACATCGCCGGGCGCCACACGACTCTTCACGGGGTGGGCTGGATTCTCCAGATAGTCGGCAATCCAGTCGACCGCGGCATGCGCGGCCGCGCGGAACTCAGCCGACGAAAGGTCACCGGTCAGCGGAACGGAGGACATGGGAGAGTAAGGAGTAGAGAGCAAGGAGCAACAGAGAGTAAGGAGTCGGGAGTAGTGAGTACGGAGTAGGAAGTAAGGAGAAGTAAGGAGAAGTAAGGAGAAGTAAGGTGAAGTAAGGAGTGAGTCCAACGATCTCGTTACTCCCTACTCGCTACTCCCTACTCCCGACTCCCTACTCTCTGTTGCTCCCTGCTCTCTACTCGTTACTCAACCGTACCCCCCAGTGTATGCGCAGGTACGATTCAAGCACCGTGGCCGTGACGTCCGCGAAGCGCTCGCGATTGGCGGGGGTGTCGCGGACGCCCGTGAAGTTTGCCTCGATCTGGACGCCGCAGATGTTGCCGTTGCTGACGCCGCCCAACGCGGTTGCTCCGGCGCCACAGCTGTGCCGAACGGTATTGTCACCACCATTGAAATACTCCGCGCCGTTCGGACCCGGATCACTGGTACTGGGTACCGCCGGAAACCCGTTGGTGGCGTACAAGGTTCCCAAGCTGTTCGCGCCCCGCAGCAGCGTCGCGAACGATAGCGGCGAAAACTGCGAGAGCGTGTGAATGCTGGATGTGTTCTCGAACGTTGTCGACGCATCGAGTACGGCATCGGTGCGATCGAGATCACTGGACGACAGCAGGTAGCCCAGCTCGAGGCGTTGCACGGTGTGGCCGTGACCGTGCATGTCCATGTACCAGCCCTTGCCGGTCGCCTGCAGTACGGACTGCTTGGCCCCGTCGATGAAGCGATGCCAGTCTTCGAGGGCGACCAGCGCATCGGCGTTGTTGCAGGCCGCTTCCGTCGGCAAACGATTCGGGTCCAGTTTGCGGCGCGACAAGAGCGAGATGATGACGTGTGGATACGTCCCATGCCGCGCGAAGAAACGCTGCTGCATCGTGCGGACGAGGTCCTGCGTATTGGCGTCCGTGACCGTGGTGGCGGTGCCGCCGCACAACGACGCGGTGCGATCGGGAATCGTGGACGGCGTGAGCGCCCCGCCATGTGGTGCCGTCAGGATGACGGGCGCATTGCCGGCGATGTACTCGATGTACCCATTGCGGCCAAAGTAGGATTGCCCTGCCGTGTACGCGATCGGTCCCGTGACCGTGATGGCCAGACTGGCGCTGATCGTCCCGCTGGTCGCCTGAATCGTGGTGGTTCCGCTGGTGAGCGCGGTTACCAGACCGGTCGACGTGACGGTCGCCACCGAGGGGGCGGACGACGTCCACGAGAGCGTAGCCGTCACGATGCGGCCGGCCTGATCACGCGGCGTGGCTGTCAGCGGCAGTGTGCCGCCGACAAACATGACCGAGACCGGCGCGGTGAGGTCGATGCGGCTCAGCGCCGGCGGGGTGATCGGCGTGGTATCCGTCGGTGTCGTGCCACCGCCGCAGGACAGGAGGACCAACAGACACGCGGACATTCCGGCGCGCACCCATCTAGTGCGACGACTACTAGAGAGCGAACGCCTCAAACGGCGACCTCTTTCGGGGATGCGCGACCGACGATGATCGTGATGTTGTCGGTGCCGCCGCCATCGAGCGCATCCTGCAGCAGTTGTTCGCAGACCTCACGCGCCGACGTCATCGCCGAGAGCCGTTCGGCAATCCGCTCATCCGACACATGCTTGGTGAGTCCGTCGCTGCAGAGCAGGTGGACGTTGCGCCAGCTCGCGCGCAAACGCGTCACGACCGGGGTCGTCGTTTCGCCACCGATCGCACTGGAGAGCACGTTGGCGAGGCGCGACGTGGCCGCGACCGACCGGGTGAAGACGCCCTGATCCACGAGATCCTGCGCCAGCGTCTGGTCGCGCGTGACCTGCGTGAGCTTGCCGTCGCGATACAGGTAGTAGCGCGAGTCGCCGACCTGCAGCACGTAGTACCACGGCCACACGCCCAGAAAGAGAGTGAGCGTGGTGGCCATCGTGCGGCCGTCCGCCTCCACGGCCGCGCGCGCGACGACGGCCTCATGGCTCTTCATCGCCGCTTCCTGCAACTGCTC